>JAJXZH010000033.1 GCA_021780155.1 bacterium | reverse complement strand
CATACTATGGTTATTCCCAAAAAACACGCCGAAACGATTTTGGAATTGGATGATAACGAAGTGGCCGAAGTTTTTAAGTCTGTAAAAAAAGTTGTTCAATTACTGAAAGAAAAAATCAAACCCGACGGCTTTACAATCGGAATTAATCATGGTAAGGTCAGTGGGCAAGCGATTGATCATCTTCACATTCATATTATCCCGCGATTTATCGGGGATAAGGGCGGTTCAATTCACTCGGTGGTTAGTAATCCTCCGGAGAAAAGCTTGCAAGAAGTAAGAGATATAATTATTAAATAAATTCACAAATTTTTTGTAACTATGATTGAGATAAAGAAAAAAGAAGGGGAATCGGTGAATGCCTTTTTGTTCCGTTTTACCAAAAAAATTCAACGTTCCGGAATAATCAGACAATCCAAAAAGACCAGATATCACGATAGAAATCAAAGCGTTAGAGCCAGAAAAGAGTCGGCTCTTTATCGGTTAAACAAGAAAAAAGAAACCGATAAATTAAAAAGATTGGGTAAAATATAAATTATGCTTTTAGAAAAAATTTCATCTTCTCTTAAAGAAGCGATGATAAATAAAGACAGCTTCAAAACATCGGTTTTAAGGATGGTGATTGCGGCGGTAAGAAATAAAGAAATAGAAAAAAAAGGAAAGGGACAAGACATGACCGAAGACGATGTTATTGATGTTTTAAGAAAAGAAATCAAAAAAAGAAAAGACGCTTCGGAGATGTATCAAAGTGGAGGCAGAATGGAATCCGCCAATGAAGAAGAAAAAGAACTTCAATTTATAGAAAGCTTTCTTCCCGCTCAAATGAGCGACGATGAAATTAAAAAAATAGTTTCCGAGATATTGGAGGGGTTTGTAAATCCGACCCAAAAAGATTTTGGAGCGATTATCAAAAAAACTATGGAGAAAATTGGTGGCAAGGCCGACGGTTCGTCGGTTAGCGCCATAATTAAAGATTCTTTAGGGAAATGATTTTTAGATGAACAAAATTTCCGTAATCGTCGCAAATAAAAAATTTAATTCCGATAAAAAAAATATCTCTGCTGTGGCGCGGAGAGTTTTTTTGTTGCTCAAAAAAGACGGCTACAGAGTTGATTTTTATTTGGTGGATGATGATTTTATTAAAAAATTAAACCGCGTTTATAGAGGAAAAAACAAAACAACCAATGTGTTGAGTTTTTGCGAACCTAAAGATTTTATCAGCGCTCCTTCAAAGTTAAAATATCTTGGCGAAATATATATCAATCCTGATTTTATCGTCAAAAATAATCAGGACAATAAATTGATGGTTGTTCATGGCGTACTTCATTTATTTGGATACGACCACGAGTATTTGAAAGAAAGATTAAAAATGGAGAAGAAGGAATCTGATTTATTAAGAATGATTTAAGATAAAAATTAATTTTTTGACCGCTGTTTTTCACAGCGGTTGCTTGTTGATAACCGATTTGCCAAAAAAAATTATTTTGTCTAAAATTAGTTTAATCTAATTATTTTTTATTTTTTACCAACCAAATATTATGTTTGTAACCGCCATAGATTTAGGGTCGTCTCAGATAAAAGGAGTTGTCGTTGACGTCAAAAGAGACGGAACGGTTGTTGCGGTTAAGACTATAAAGAAAAAATCTGCCGGAATAAAAAAGGGTGAGATAGTCGATGTGGAAGAGGCGGTTAAAGTTCTTTTTGAAATATTAAGCGAGATAAAACATTTTGACAAAAAATGTATTAAGAATATTGTTTTTGGAATTTCCGGAACTAAAAGCAAGTTTTTGATTTCACGAGGGGTGATTTCTATTCAACGTCCGGATCTTGAAATTATTTCCGAGGATGTGGATAGAGTCATTAAAGAATCATTAGCCGTCAATCTTCCTCCCGGCTGGCAATTAATACACTCTTTTCCGAGAGAATTTATTATTGACGACATTGAGGTGGACGACGCTAATGTCATTGGTCTTTCCGGAAGAAAACTTGAAGCCAATGTTGTTTTGATAGCCATCTTTTCTTCCATCTACAAGAATTTTTCAAAAATGATAGGTCTCGTTTTGGGAAAAAAAGCCGATATCGATGGAAGTTTGATTTTTAATCCTATTGCCGGAGAACGCTCGGTTTTATCCAAAAGCCAGAAGGAATTGGGTTCAGCTTTGATAGATATCGGTTTTGGAACGACTTCCATTTCCGTTTTTCAGGATGGAAAAATATTTTCCACTAAAGTTTTTCCCATAGGCGCCGGCAATATTACCAACGATATAGCCATTGGGCTTAAATGTTCCATTAAAACAGCAGAGGCCATAAAGATGACTTTCGGATGCGCTTTTTCAAAAGATGTTTCAACTAAAGAAAAAATAGATTTGAGTCAATTTGAGGAAGGCCAAAGTAAAGAGGTTTCCAAAAGATATATCGCCGAAATAATAGAGGTAAGAGTAAGGGAGATATTTTCCTTAGTAAACGAAGAATTAAAAAATCTTGCCAAATCTCAAAAGCTTCCGGCCGGAGTTGTCATTTCCGGCGGAGGGTCAAAACTTCAAGGCGTCTTGGATCTTGCCAAAGAAGAATTAAAACTTCCGGCTCAAATTGGACTCCCAAATCTTTCTGATATAGAATCTTCTCATGCTCAGATAACCAACGAACTGGACGATCCCGAGATGATTGTGGCTTGCGGATTGGCGCTTCAACGAGTGGATAATTTGAAAAAAGAGGGTCCATTTCGCTTCATTCAGGGGTCCAATTATCTAATTAGTGAGCCCTGGTATAAAAAAATTGTGAAATTATTTACTCCATCTGAAGATTAACACCGATTGATATTTAAAATAATTTGATAAATTCGTTTTTGAATTTAAATATGAAAAAAAACAAGAAAAACCCGGAGAAAAAAATAAAGATTTCTTTTGATAAAAAACAAAAAGAGAAAAAAATAAAAATAAAAAAATCTTTATCTCGCGACAATATCGTAAAAAAATCAAAAAGTATCTTGGTAAAAAAAGAAAAAATAAAATCGACGGCTTTTAGCGCTCCTATCAGAAAAGAAAAATCATCTCTGATGCCAAAAATAAAAGTAGTTGGTATTGGTGGTGGAGGAGGCAATGCCATAACCAGAATGTATGATTATTTTCCCAAAGGAGTTGATTTAATTGCTATCAATACCGATGCCCAAGATTTGGAACATTGTCGGGCAAAAAGAAAATTAGTTATTGGAAAACAAATTACCAAAGGGATGGGAGCGGGAATGAATCCGGATTTAGGAAAACAAGCAGCCGAAGAAAACAGAGAAGAAATTGCCAACGCTCTTTCGGGAGCCGATATGGTTTTTTTGACCTCGGGTTTTGGAGGGGGAACGGGTAGTGGGGCGGCGCCGGTGATTGCCGAAGTTGCTCAAGAGTTGGGAATTCTTACCATTGCCGTTGTTACCAAACCTTTCTCGTTTGAGGGAATTCAGAGAAATCAAATTGCTCAAGATGCGATAGTGAAGATAAAAGATAGAGTTGATTCTCTGATAATTATTTCCAACGACAAGATTTTTTCGGTGATCAACAAAGACACAACGCTTCACAAAGCTTTTGAAGCGATTGATGAAGTTTTAAAAAATGCGGTTTTAGGAGTGGCGGAATTAATCATTTCTCCCGGAATTATTAATGTTGATTTCGCCGATGTTAAATCAATTATGCAAAATTCCGGCACATCAATCATAGGGGTGGGGATATCTTCCGGAAAGGAAAGAGCTTTAACGGCTTCGAATATGGCATTAAACTCTCCATTACTGGAAAGTGTTATTGACGGCGCTAAAGGGGTGTTGTTTAGTGTTTCCGGGCATAAAGATTTAAGAATGAATGAAATTAACGAGATAGCATCGGCTATTTCCGAGAACGTAGATCCTTCCGCTAAGATAATTTTTGGTGCTTATCACGACAGAAAACTTTCAAAGGGTCAAATTAAGGTAACTTTGATAGCTACGGGATTTGGTTCAAGTTATGGAAGAAATTATTCTCTCTTTTCTGACTTTGAATCAAACGTTAAAAGTGGTAGCATATTCCAAAACACGGAGGAGAAGCAAAAATTATCCACGGTTTCAAAAAAAGAAGAAAAAAAAGAAAGTCAGGGACAATCATCATCCGGACAACAACAGACAATCGCCGAAGATTCCGAAGAAGAGTGGGACATTCCGACGTTTTTGAGAAAAAAAGGCAAACGAAGATAATTTTTGCAAGTACGAATAAAAATAAAAACGGGATAAAATCGTTTTTTGTGTTTTTATCTTTTTATCCGATGTTTTTAAAAATATTCGTATTTTTTATTTCAAGTTTTTTTAATTTCCGATTGATTTTTTAGAATCGCAAAACAAGCTTTGTCGAAAAGCTAAAATATTTTTTTAAAAATGATTAAATTTATTTTAAAGCGCAATGGCGCAAAAGTCCCTTTCAATGTTCAAAAGATAACCAATGCCGTTTACAATGCATCTTTAGCCGTTGGTCAGGCGGATTGGAAAAGGTCCGAAGAAATCACTAAGGAAATTTTAAAAAAACTTGAACATGGGAAAAAAACTTCAGCAGCTCCAACGGTTGAAGAAGTTCAAGATGTAGTTGAAAAAGTTTTAATAGAGAGTGGAATGGCAAAAGTCGCCAAAGCTTATATTTTATATCGTCAGCATCGATATGAAATTAGACAAGAAAAATCTCAGATTTTAAATAAAAAAGAAATTGATGAAGTGGATAAAAAATTTGATGTTAATGCCCTGAGAGTTTTGGCCTCGAGATATCTCAAAAAAAATGACGAAGGTAATATTATCGAATCTCCTAAAGAGCTTTTTACCAGAGTTTCTGTTCATGCCACCATACCGTCTTTGTTTTATGATGATAAAGTTTATAAAAAAAGGGGGGTGCCGGTTAAAAATTATGTTCCCATTGAATATGACGTTGACAAACTTGATGGAAAAATAAAAATAGGAAAATACCCGCTGAATCGTTTTCACGCCATTGCTCTTTTGAGATTGTATAATAAATTTTTCTCTCAAGGGAAAATAAATATAAAATGGAACGCTTTTTTGAAACTTTTTGAAAATGGTTATTTTTCAAAATATGAAAAAGAAGTTTTTGAGTATTATGATGTGATGATTTCAAGAAAGTTTATGCCTAACACTCCGGCAATTGCCAATTTTGGTAATTATTTGGGTATGGGAAGTGCTTGCTTTGTGCTTGGAATTGAAGATTCTATTGAAGACATAATGGACAAACTGAAGGCCGCCTCCGTTATTTTTAAGGCTGGAGGTGGAGTTGGTTATAATTTCTCAAAATTAAGACCCGAAGGAGATTATGTTAAAACTACCGGTGGCGTGGCTTCCGGACCTATTAGTTTTATGACTATGTTTGATAATATGACCGACGTCATTAAACAAGGGGGGATTAGAAGAGGCGCCAATATGGGCATTCTTAACTCAAATCATCCCGACATTCTTAAATTCATTAAAGCCAAAGAAGGAAATAAAGCTCTGACAAATTTCAATATCTCAACTTTGATAATGGGAGATTTTTGGAAATATTTTGAGAAGAAAGAACCTTATCCGCTAATTAATCCCAGAACCAAAAAGATTATCTCTTACATAGATCCCAAACAATTTTTGGATATCATTGTTTATCAAGCGTGGGAGTCGGCCGAGCCGGGAGTTATTTTTGAGGACAAAGTTAATGAATACAATCCTTTTTACAAATATTTGGGCCCAATAGTAACAACTAATCCTTGCGGAGAAGTTTTATTGTATCCGTTTGAGTCATGTAATTTGGGGTCGCTCAATATTTGGTCTTTTGTTGAAAAGAAAAATGGAGGTACCGCCAAAATGAATTGGGAGGAATTAGAGAGAGTAACAAAAATTGCTTCAAGATTTTTGGACAATGTTGTTGATATAAATTTATACCCACTCAAAGAAATAGAAGAGATGACTCTTTCTACCAGAAAACTTGGCCTTGGAGTTATGGGGGTTGGCGATGCTCTTTATGAATTGGAGTTGCCATACAATGGGAAATCGGGCGTTGATTTTATGGGTAGATTAATAGAAGCCATAAATTATCATTCCAAAGTAATTTCCGTTGAGCTTTCCAAATCGAGAGGTCCGATGCCTTACTATGAAAAATCTTTTTATAAGGAGGGCAAGCTTCCTTTTTCCGGATTTTACGACAAAACTCAATGGCATTTTAAATGGGACGATATCTCAAAAGACATAAAAAAATATGGAATTAGAAATGGCTACACCACCGTTATTGCTCCAACCGGGTCTATTTCTATGATTGCCGGATGCTCTTCCGGAATAGAGCCGGTTTATAGTTTGGTTTTTGAAAAACACGTTACTGTCGGAAATTTCTATTATGTTGACCCGGTTTTTGAAGAAAAAATGCAAAAAGAAGGACTAATGGACGACGCTTTAATCAAAGAAGTGGCATCTCACAATGGAACGGTCAGAGAACTTTCTTATGTTTCCGAAAAATTTAAAAAGGTTTTTGTTACGGCGCATGATATTTCTCCCAAAGATCACATTAGAGCTATGGCCGCTTTTCAACGATGGACAGATTCTTCAATCTCTAAAACAAATAATTTTCCCGCTGATGCAACCGTTGAAGATGTCAAAGAAGTCTATTTAATGGCTTATAAATTGGGGTGTAAGGGGGTAACTGTTTTTAGGGATGGGTCAATCACAAATCAAGTTTTGGTTTCGGGTAAGGGATCCAAAAAAGAAAAAACTCCAAAAAATCAGGATGGGGAATTGATTTCCGCCAAAGACGAAAAAGTCAAAGGACTATCTATTTATAAGGAGGCGTCTGCTTCCGTTGATGATAAAACGGGAGAGTTGGATATTTCTCCGGCTCTTGCTTCTTCCGATGGCGGAGAAAAAGACGTATCTCTTGATAATAATGGAGAGGATGTTGTTGATTTTACCACTCCTACCGGATGCAAGGTCTGTAATTTGGGATAAAATAATTTTTAAAAACGGCTTTTATTATAAAGCCGTTTTTTAACCATAATATTTTGGCGTATAATTAAGTTTTATGATAATGACAAAAACAAAAAAATATTTTTCTTTTTTTCTGCTACCACTTTCTTTGATCGGCCTAATTGACTCCTTTGCCATTCATCAGAAAATTTATGGTGGGTATTATTTGCCGTGCGTTATCGGAAAAAGTTGCGATATTGTTTTATATTCAAAATATTCCACTCTTTTTGGCGTTCATTTGTCGTATTGGGGAATAGCTTTTTATTCGTTTATTTTTTTACTGGCTTTATTAAATATATTTTTTGGAAAAAAATTTTTAAGGTTTATCTACTATTCTTCTATTTTTGCCGGAATGATTTTTTCTTTATACTTGCTTTATCTGCAAATTTTTTTAATTGGCAATTTATGTGTGTACTGCGTCGTTTCTTTTTCGGATATACTCTTGGCGTCGGTTCTTTCATCACTTGTCATTTTTAATAAAAACAAAAGTTTTTGATTGTTAGCCACTTCTTGACTTTAAACTTGTCGCGTGTTAAAAACTTTATCAGAAACTTGCAGTGTGGGGTCTTTGCCTCCATCTTTGTCCGCTGTCGGCGATGGAAATCATCAAGGGGAAAGGATCAACCCCGGCATCAACCAGGTCCATGGATTTTTCCCGGGAAAAATCCAAAACGATTTTCCAAAACCAACAGCGCGAGGGGGACAAAGACCCCGCCAAACTTTGTCTCCCGACATTTGTCGGGACGAACCATAAAGGGATGCGCTTGCAGCGCATCCCATTTTTTATAAACTTGCAATCGTTATTTTTTGTGATAATATTATTTTTAATGAAAAAACGTTCCGCATTGGTATTTGTTATGGTTATTGTTTTAATAAGCGCTATAGGGGCATTTTTTGTTTATCCGAATAATAAAGTTTTGCCACAACTAGCATCCTGGAGCCCGTGGCGTTTAGGGCTTGATTTGGTTGGCGGGGCTCACCTTGTTTATAAAATAGATTTTTCCAAAGTTCCCGACGCAAGCAGGTCGGATACCGCCAACGGTCTTCGTGATGTTATTGAGCGCAGAGTAAATATGTTTGGAGTAAAAGAACCTCAGGTGACTATTGGCCAATCGGGCGGAGATTATTTATTGAATGTTGATTTGGCGGGAATTTCCGATGTCAATCAAGCGATACAAGAGATTGGGCAAACTCCATACCTTGATTTTAGGTTGGAAGTTCAAAATGGAACCAGCACTCAATTTATTCCTACCGGTTTAACCGGACAATATCTTCAGTCGGCAAAAATAGATTTTGATCAAACGACCGGATCTCCGCGAGTTGACCTTGCTTTCAATAGTGAAGGAGCAACAATGTTTGAAAAATTAACCGGTGATAATATTGGCAAGAGGATCGCCATTTTCGTTGACAATAATTTATTGAGCGATCCGGTAGTTCAAGATAAAATTTCCGGAGGAAACGCCATTATCACCAGCCCATCGTTCACGATTGATTCGGCAAAACAGCTGGCGAGTAATTTAAGTGCCGGTGCTTTACCCGCTCCGATATCTTTAATAGACCAACAAACAATCGGTGCCAGTTTAGGAAAAGATTCTTTGGATAAATCAATTTTGGCCGGAGTTATTGGAATGATTTTGGTTATGTTCTTTATGATTATTTATTATCGTTCATTTGGAATTTATGCTTCAATCGCTTTGATTATTTACACAATTTTATCTTTATCCATATTTAAACTTTTTGTAACCATGTCTTTGGCTGGTATTGCCGGATTTTTGCTCTCAATCGGAATGGCGGTGGATGCAAATGTTTTGATTTTTGAACGCACAAAAGAGGAATTAAGAAGGGGGCTCTCAAGAACCATTGCCATAAAAGAAGGTTTTAAGCGGGCCTGGCCTTCTATTCGTGATTCAAATATTTCAACCATAATTACCACTTTGATTCTTTATAATTTAACTTCAAGTTTTGTTAAGGGCTTGGCACTTACTTTGCTTTTGGGTGTTTTGGTAAGCATGTTTACGGCCATTACCGTTACCAGAAATTTAATGACTGTTTTTGTTAAAGATAAAACTCAATAAATATGAATATCATCGGACACAAAAAAATATTTTTAACATTCTCGCTGATTTTGGTTATCATCAGCTTGATTCTTGTAATTATTTTTGGATTTAAACCGAGTATAGATTTTACAGGAGGCACTTTGTGGCAAATAAAAATAGGCGATCCAAACATAAGTGATAGCGCCTTGCAAAATGCTTTTATTTCTTTTGGAGCCAAAGACCCTATCGTCTATAAAGATTTAACCTCCGAAAGTTATATGATAAAGCTTCAAAATGTTTCTGAGGCCGATCATCAATCTTATTTGAAATCTTTGGAACAAAAATTTTCTCAAGTTCAGGAATTAAAATTTGAAAGTATCGGTCCAACTATTGGCAGCCAACTTAAGAGTCGGGCCATTTGGGCAATAATTTTGGTTTTACTCGGAATCTCTTTATATATTGCTTTTGCGTTCAGAAAGGCGTCTTACCCGGTGCAGTCTTGGAAATATGGGGTGGCAACTTTGATAGCTTTAACTCATGATGTTGTTATTCCTTCGGGGGTGATTGCGGCAATGGGTCATTTTGCCGGAGTTGAAATGGATACCAATTTTGTGGTGGCGCTTTTGGTTATTATGGGATTTTCGGTACATGACACGATTGTTGTTTTTGACAGAATCAGAGAAAATCTTTTAGTTAGAAAAGGAAATAAAAGCTTTGATGAAATCGTTAACGACAGCGTTGTCCAAACTATTGCTCGCTCCATTAATACTTCATTGACGCTGGTTTTGGTTTTGACGGCAATGTTGGTTTTTGGCGCTCCAACCTTGAAACTTTTTGTTCTAATTATGCTCATCGGAGTTATTTTTGGAACTTATTCTTCAATTTTTATTGCCAGTCCGATATTGACAATTTGGCATAAGTTTGGTAAAAATAAATAGAAAATAAGCCAATGTTTCTAAAAGATATATTAAACAATTTAATAACAAGTCTTTCTAAGCGCCAGAAAGAAATCATTACCCAACGTTTTGGGCTTTTTGAGAGCAAGCCAAAAACTTTAGCCGCTTTGGGTGTCAGATATGGAATTACCAGAGAAAGGATTCGTCAGATAGAAACATCGGCCTTGCGTTCTCTTTTGAAAATGTCCGAAAACAATAAAGATATTAAATTAATTTATCAGAAATCTTTGAATCACATAAAAAATCTTGGAGGAGTGAGGCGAGCCGATTTGTTGTTTCAAGATTTAAAATTTGTTCTTTCGGATAATAATCTTAAATCTTCGGAGGTAGAACTTTTGTTTACAATATTTAAATCTCCAACTCTTTTTCCAGAAAACAGAGAGTTTTATTCTTTTTGGTATATTTCTTCGGAAAATTTAAAATCAAACAAAGAATTCATCTCCAAGGTTGCCAAAAGTTTAAAAAACAAAAAAGAAGAAATTATTTCCAAGAAAAAATTTGATGAACTTTTTTATCAAACCGTTAGAAGTCATTCTATTTCGGACAATGTCGCCGCTAATTTTATTTTGAATTCTAAAATTTTTTCCGCCAATCCCTACGGAGATTTTGGTTTAGCCGAATGGCCGGAAATTGTCCCCAAAACTATTAGAGATAAATCGTATTTAATACTCAAGAAAAAAGAATCTCCGATGCATTTTAAAAAAATCGCCGAAGAAATAAATAAAATTAAATTTGATTCCAAAAAGGCTCATTTTCAAACGGTTCATAATGAATTGATTAAGGACCCGAGATTTGTTCTCGTTGGTAGAGGACTCTATGGTCTTAAGGAAAATGGATATGAAGTTGGAACCGCCAAAGATGTTATATTCAAAATTTTAAAAGAAAATGGTCCGCTACCTGTTGATAAAATAGTTCAACTTGTTTCCGAGCAAAGAGTGCTGAAGCAAAATACTATTTTGCTTAATCTTCAAAACAAAAAATATTTCAAGAAAATTAACGGCGGTTTATATCACGTCGCTTAATTTAGGAGTTGATTGTTTGCCGGCATTTTTGATATTGGAACTTTAAAAAAACGTTTTAAGCTGATATTCTTTATATATATTCATTTTAAATCAATGTTTGAATTTATTAATGCGGCTATCGGAAGTTTTTTTCAAACCCTGTTGGCGGTTGTTTGGATAATTTTGCCTATTTTTTTATTTGCTCTTTTTTGGACGCTTAGACTTTATCAAAAAAGAATAGAATTTATTTCAAAGGTGAAGTGGATAATGCTGGAACTCAAGCCCCCCAAAGATTTAATCAAAACTCCAAAATCTATGGAGCAGGTATTTTCTTCGTTTTACGGAATATATTCAGGAGGAATAAAATGGCATGAAAAATATCTTGACGGGAAAGTCGATCTTTGGATGTCTTTGGAAATGGTTGGAAGAGGCGGAGGAACTCATTTTTATTTAAGGTGTCCGGCTCAATTTAGAAATCTTGCCGAAGCGGCAATTTATGCTCAATACCCCGATGTTGAAATCGTTGAAACTCAAGATTATACCGAAGAAATGCCGGAGGTTTTACCCAACGAAATATGGGATTTGTGGGGAGGGGGATTCACGCTTGTCAAAAATAACGCTTACCCGATAAGAACCTACCCCTACTTTGAAGAAGTTAAAGAAGAAAAAAGAATTGACCCAATATCCAACATCGCCGAAGCAATGTCAAAATTAAAGGATGATGAAATGATTTGGATCCAGCTTTTAATCAGTCCAGCCGGAGCTCAAACGGAAAATGATTTGAAAAAAGAATGTGAAGATGAAATAAAAAAAATAGTTGATTCTACTCGAGAAGAAAAAAGCTCTGGAGAAACGATTTCTTTGGGAATGTGGAAACTGACTCCATCTCAGCAAGATGTTATTAAAGCTATCGGCAATAAGGGCACCAAAATGTCGTTTCAATTTTCATTAAGAGCTGTTTATATAGATAAAAAAAATGAATTCACTATGTCAAATGTTGCTGCTTTGAGATCGGCTTTTCAGCTTTTTAACACCAGCGATTTGAACGCCTTAAAGGGCGATAAGCTTTCCACTTCTTATGGAAAATTTTGGGGAAGAATCTTTCCTTGGTATAAGCAATTTCAGGTCAATTCCAAAAAAAGAAGAATGTATGATTACTACAGAAAAAGAAAATTCGGATATTCCGGCCGATTAGTTTCCGAATCTTTACCGATTTTAAATACCGAAGAATTGGCGACTTTGTTTCATTTTCCGGCAGGCGTTGTTAAAGCGGCAAAACTTCAAACTATCTATTCTCGCAAAGGAGAGCCGCCGGCTAATTTGCCGATAGAATAAAATTAATTTTAAAAATATGAAAGGTATTCTTTATTTAGGAAAAACAAATTACAGAAATCAAGAAATAAAATTTGGCATCAAAGAAGATGATAGGCGACGCCATGTTTATATCATCGGAAAATCTGGAACGGGGAAAAGCACGCTTTTGTCCAATATGGTTTTTTCGGATATTGCCAATGGCAAAGGAGTCTGTTTGGTTGATCCGCACGGAGAAACCGCCGAAGATGTTTTAAAACTGGTTCCCGAAGACAGAGTTGATGATATTATTTATTTTAATCCTTCGGATATAAATTATCCGATGGCTTTTAATCCATTGGAAAGAGTAAGTAATGACAGTCGACATTTGGTTGCGTCGGGTCTTATGTCTGTATTTAAAAAAATATGGCCGGATGTTTGGTCGGCGAGAATGGAATATATTTTGAATAATACGCTACTCGCTCTTTTGGAATATCCCAACTCAACTCTGTTGGGAATTATGAAGATGTTTGCTGATAAAGAGTACCGAAAATCTATCGTTGAAAATCTCCAGGACCCGGTAGTTAAGTCGTTTTGGGTGGATGAATTTGCCAAATATACCCAAAAATTGGAAACCGAAGCCGTTGCCGCTATCCAAAATAAAGTTGGTCAATTTGTGGCCAATCCGCTTATAAGAAATATCATCGGACAGGCTCATTCGTCTTTTGATTTTAGAAAAATTATGGACGAAGGCAAAATTTTTATTGCTAATTTATCAAAGGGAAAAATCGGAGAAGATAACTCTTCTTTGCTCGGAGCGATGGTGGTTACTAAAATACAGCTGGCGGCAATGTCTCGTTCCGGAACTGCCGGTAAGGATTTAAAAGATTTTTATCTTTATGTGGATGAATTTCAAAACTTTGCCACCGAATCTTTTGCCACAATTCTTTCTGAGGCCAGAAAATATAAACTCAATTTGATAGTTGCCCATCAATATATAGAACAACTTTCCGAAGAAGTCAGAGCGGCGGTTTTTGGAAACGTCGGAACTATGATAGTTTTTAGAGTTGGGGCGACCGATGCCGAATTTTTGGAAAAAGAATTCTTTCCTGATTTTTTGGCGAATGATTTTGTCAATCTTCCGAATTTTCAAGTTTATGTTAAATTAATGATAGATGGAATGACCTCAAAACCTTTTTCGGCAAGAACATTGCCTCCAATGGAGTTACCCGAAAATTCCATGTTTGCTTCCATAATTGATGTTTCTCGAGAAAAATACGCCTTACCCAAAGAATTGGTTGATAAAAAAATAGCCAGTGAATATTATTCCGAAGAAAAAACTGCCCAAGGTCTTGTGGACAGAAAAAACGAAACTCCACTAGCCGATGTTTTAAAAAAAGAAATTAACCGAGATGAGAGAAAAAGAGAGTATAAAAATCAGAACGAAAAGATTGACATTGGTGAATTAAAAGATATTATCAAAAAGGCGCTTGAGCAGAAAGATAACAATCCTCCGCGCGATTGAAAATAATTAGAATCAATTTATTTTTTTATGCTGTCTTATAACGAATTAAAACCCGGTCAATTTTTTACCTATGAGGACTCTCTTTATGAAGTATTAGAGGCCAATTTTTTGCGTATGCAACAAAGAAAACCGGTGATGAAAACAAAACTTCGCGATTTGATTACCGGAAAAGTTAAAGAGCAATCTTTTCAAATGAGTGACAATCTTGAAGAAGCCGAGCTTGATAAAATGAAGGCCATTTTTTTGTATGAAAATAAAGGACAGTATTGGTTTAATGAATTGGGTAATCCTAAAAATAGATTTTTTTTCACCGCTGAGCAACTCGGAATCAGGGCGCAATTTTTAAAATCCAATACGGAAATAATGGTTGTTAAATGGCAAGATAAAACGGTTAGCATTCAGTTGCCAATAAAAATGGATTTCAAAATTGTTGAAGCCCCCCCGAATTTCAAAGGAGATACGGCAACCGGAGGGACTAAAACAGTTATTTTGGAAACGGG
The DNA here is from genome assembly GCA_021780155.1 of bacterium. Classification (GTDB taxonomy): domain Bacteria; phylum Patescibacteriota; class Minisyncoccia; order UBA6257; family JAGOQP01; genus JAKAHY01. Next base: position 30,662 of record JAJXZH010000033.1, on the reverse strand, counting down.
GGCTAAGGTTAACGTCCCGATGTTTGTTAACGAAGGCGATATTGTCAGGGTTAATACAGAACTGGGTCAATATGTGGAGAGAGTAGAGAAGGCATAAAATAACCCACAACCAACAACTTACAACCTACGACAAACAACGAAGGTGCTCTTATTGACAAAAAAAGAGAATGTGTGATTTAATAATTACGAAGAATAGCACGTTCAAAATTATAATATTTATAGCGGTTTACCATAGCAGAAAATACCCTTTCAAAAGATGCTTTCTGCTATGGTAAACCCGGAATAACCCGGGAGCCCGCTGGCATCTATGAGGCGATATGTTCCTGGAAAGGGAGCAAATCGCCAGAAAGGAAAGTTTGTCATGGCTATCAAGGTCACAGGCGAACAGTACTACGATCTCGACGGTCAGCTTACCGAGATCAAACGTCAACTCCGGCAATCGTGCGGATATCCGCACGATCCGACGGAACTCAAGCGTCGTCTTCAGGAGATCATTGAGTGGCAGTTTCCGAAGAGTGAATCCTCGTTCTATCCTGTTACCGTGAATTACGGCCTTTCAATCGAATCCCTGGTTCAATCAGGGGGGTATGACTGGAAGAACAACGACGCGAACGACAGGAACTTCCCAAATTTCCGGGATCACAAGAGCACCGTCGATGTTCAGCTCATCCACTTCAACCGAGTGATCTCGACAGAAGACGCTCTCAGCGAACTCGATCGGCGAGGTCTCAAACCCGTCGATCTCCACACGCTCCTTTCCTTGGGAGCCAAGTACCCGGATCTCCAGCGGCAGTTCTCGATCGTGGCTCTCGGTTCCGTGTGGCAGAGCCCGTTCGGCGATCGCTGCATTCCGTATCTCAGCGTGTACGGCTCGAGGCGCAACCTGAACCTGAGCTTGGTCGACGGCGGCTGGGATGCGATCTGTCGGTTCGCCGCGTTCCGCAAGTAATACTGCAATCTTGGGGTCTTGAGCTCTTGCGCCTTACAGTGCTTGAGCTCTTGGCCTCTTTTTCTTTTTAATAAAATTAATATTAGGGATTGCTAAGTCGTAGAAATACTTATAATCTTATAAAAAATGTTTCTAAAGAAAAATAATAAAAAAGTACTGGTAGCGATGTCAGGAGGGGTGGACTCTTCGGTTGCCGCCCTGCTTTTAAAAAAGCAGGGATTTGATATAGTCGGGGGATTTATCAGGGGATATAACGTTGATGGATGCCAGGACAGAGATGCCGAAGATGCTCGGCTGGTTTGCGAAAAAATTAAAATTCCGTTTTATGTTTTTAATTTTGAAGAGGAATATAAAAAAAAGGTGGTTGATTATCTTTTGAATGGATATAAAAAAGGAATCACTCCCAATCCGGACGTTGTTTGTAATCGAGAGATTAAATTTGGGCTTTTATATAACAAAGCGATGGAGCTTGGGTTTGATTTTGTCGCTTCGGGACACTATGCCGTCAATAAAATAAAAAATAAAAAATCAAAAATAAAAATTTTTGGAGGGAAAGAAGGAATTTATCAAGCCAAAGACAAGAATAAGGATCAATCGTATTTTTTGTGGGATATCCCTAAAGAAAAATTGGAACATTTAATATTTCCATTGGGGAGAATAACAAAACCAGAAGTTAGAAAAATTGCCAAAAAATCCGGTCTTCCGGTTGCCGAAAAAAAGGATTCACAGGGAATTTGTTTTTTGGGGAAGTTTGATTTTGGTGATTTTTTGAGGGAAAAAATAAAGATGAAAGAGGGAGATATAATTGATACGAACGGAAATAAAGTGGGAGAGCATGATGGGGTTTGGCTTTATACAATCGGTCAAAAACATGGATTTAAAAATTTTTCCGGAGAATCTTTTTATGTTATTAAAAAAGACCTTGCAAGAAACGAACTGATTGTCGCTTATGAGGGTGATAAAAAATTGTTATGTAAAGAATTTCAAATAGCCGATATTAATTTTTTGAGTGATAAAACAAAAAAAGATTTTGAAAGCGGAAAAGAAATTAAGGTTTTTATCAGAAATAGATATCGTCAGCCATTATTTAGGGCAACTCTGACTCCTCTGGATAATCCGCATAAATCCGTTTCTTTATCAGCACTAATCCGCGTTGATGTTCCACATCAGATATTTCCGGCATCGGGGCAATCGACGGTATTTTATAATTGCAAGGGGCAAATGTTTGGGGGAGGAATTATAGTTTAAAATCCTCTAACTTTTATATTGTTTGGATGTTTGATTTGGTTTAGAAAATACGAAACGCACAAGAAGTTTATAATCTGAATTTGTGTTAAGTATTGGATATTGTGGTGTTTGAGCGATTATTTTTTATATAGATTTTAATTTTATTTTGGTGTGTTATTATGGTTTAAGAACGTTAGGATGGGTTATGGGGTGGCCAGCCAAGAAAATTGAGCGCTCCGATTTATCTTTAACTAAGCGTGCAAAGAAAATACTCGAAAAAAAGGATTCGTTTCTTTTCGTGTTTGATGTAAAAGAAAGTAGGCATTGGAATGGAGTGATTGGCTTGGAAGAACTCTATCGTCGAGTGGATGCATTTTGTCGTAGAGTCACAAAGATATATAAAAAAAATATAGTTCGCGGTGAACGCACCAGATCTTCTTATTTTGAATCTTTTATAAGAATTATTGGAGATGGCGGAGGTGGATATTTTAACAGCGCAGAAGTTATAACGGAAATCATGGCTCTGGCTCACAAAGAACTTTACCCGATAGAATTTTGGTGGAATGTGGCAGAGGATATTTGGGACGAAGAAAATTCAAGAATTATATCATAGCGGCCTTAGGGCCGTTTTTTTATATTTTACTTGACAGAGATATTTTTGAATTCTATAACTATGGCATAAAACTGGAATGGAATGGCATTGCGCTATTTCGTCCAGATAGCACCTAAATAAGAAGTGAAAAAAGAAAGGGGCAAGCTTATGCCAACGCATAAGACGGCCAAGGAACTCGCTCGTCAGGTCGGAGATTTACTTGGTGATGTGGTGACATTTATTACCAAGCTTTTCTTCTCGCTGAACGAGCAACAGCTTCGGTGGCTTGGGAGTCATAAGAGACAACTCTTTAACGCTTTGCGGAGTGCGATACTCAATCTGGCGGGTGATGTTCGTAATAAGGAGTTATTGAGCGATTGGGAGCGCTTCTATAAGGAGGTCTGGGGAGAAAAAGCTGTCGATTTATCCAATCTTGTTTTTCCTCCGGCTCGCGACGATTTTGACTGTTTTGTCGTAATGCTTGAGGGGATGACTTTCAATCGCATCCTCATCAAGACGAAGGAACGATTTAGGTCGTGGTGGTTTGGCGAAAAATTTGACAATATTACTTCGCCTCGGACCGCTGACAAAACGTATATTGTCCGGTGTCGTGATAGAGTAGAAGCCGACGAAGAGCACAAAAATAAATCAGCTAATGACTGTAAAGCACAAGGTCTCAATATTATGACTGTCGAAGAGCGGATGATGCTGGAGCTTTTTTTCCATTGGAAAACGGATGGACATTTGGATATTAATACGCTCACTCTTACTAGTTCTCACAACATTCACGATGGCAGTGTCGTCGGTATTGGATGGGATGTTATTAACAACGAGTTAGATATAGGCAGTTGTTATTCCGGTGATCATTATGATGACTGGTGTTCTCGCGAAGTAGTCTCCTGATTTTTCTATTTTTTCTTTGACCTCGCTTTGCGAGGTTTTTTTCTTTTTTCGGTATCCATAAAATTAAGTAAAGTATAATTGATATATTAATGTCCGATCTATATAATTAATCCAATGATTGTAGTTTTTACCGGAAACGGAAAAGGAAAAACAACCGCGACAATCGGTCAAATGTTGCGCGCTGTTGGACAGAAAAAAAGGACAATAATGTTTCAATTTATAAAGGGTCCCTGGATTTCCGGTGAGCATAAATTTTTGGATAGACACAAAACCTTAAAAGGGAAATTTGAAATTCATCGTGGTGGTAAAGGATTTGTCGGAATATTGGGGGATAAATTGCCTTTCGCGGTGCATAAAAAAGCGGCTCAAAATACGCTTAAATTGGCATCAGCGGCCATAAAATCAAATAAATGGGATATTGTGGCATTGGACGAAATAAATGTCGCGGTATCGTTGGGTCTGATTAAAGAGGCTGATGTTTTGAGAGTTATAAAGAACGAATCGCAAAAAATGATAATAGTTTTAAGCGGTCGGGGAGCGCCGGCTGGATTTATTAAGAGAGCCGATCTTGCCACCGAGATGAAAGAAATAAAGCATCCGTTTAATAAGGGCAAAAAAGCGGAAGTCGGGTTTGAGTGGTGATTATAATTGAAATGAATATTGGTCAAAAAAGTTTTTTATTTTTTTTATTTTTTATAATCGGAGTTTTTGTCGCCGGTTTTAAGATTGGCCTAATTTATATATTGTTTGGAGAGATTTTTATTTTTTTGATTTTTTCATTTTTTGGGGTTTTGAGGTCAAGTCGTATTTTATTTAGCGTCGGCTTTTTAACATTAGTTATCTTTGCGGGAGCTTTTTATTCAAGAGCTTTTGACTACGCCAAATTTTCAAACACCCGGATTATTTTTGGGAAAGAGATAAATATTTCCGGGATTGTCGATTCCTATCCTAAAACATCCGAGAAATCTCAAGAATTTATTGTAAAGACTAATAATAGTCAATTTATTTTAGTAAGAACCAATTTGCAGAAAAATTTTTATTATGGGAATAAGTTGTCTTTTAAAGGAGAAATTAATCCGCTTGATAATAAAACCAATTATCTGAAAAAAGACGGCATAATCGGTACGGTAAATTATCCATCGTTTGTTTCAATAGAAAAATCTCCGACTAATCTTTTAAGTTCGCTCTACTCTTTTAAAAATAATTTTTTGGAAATTTTCAAAAAAAATTTAAATCGTGATGAAGCGGCGTTGATTAGCGGAATGCTTTTGGGTCAAGAGGGGGCGGGATTTTCGGATAATTTTAAAAATGCCATGAAAAATAGCGGAACCACCCACTTAGTTGCTTTGTCGGGATATAACATCACAATTTTAATATCCTCGCTCTTTTTTGTTTTGAGTTTTTTTCTTCCAAAAAAAATAGGTTTTTGGATTTCTTTGGGAGCGATAATTTTGTTTGTTTTAATGACTGGAGCGCAAAGTTCGGTTATCCGAGCCGCTTTTATGGGTTCGTTGATGATTGTCTCTAAGCAACTTTCTCGGATATATAATTTTATTCAAGCGATGTCTTTTTCGGCGTTTTTAATGCTCGTCTTTAATCCCGAGATTTTGAAATTTGACATTGGGTTTGTTCTCTCTTTTGCTTCGCTTGCCGGAATAACTTATTTGATGCCAATTTTTTCTCCGACATTTTCTTTTAAAAATGTTTTTTTGGAAGGTTTTAAAAAAACGTTTTTTGAAACAGTGTCTGCTCAAGCGGCTGTTTTGCCGATTTTGGCTTTTTATTTTGGAGGATTTTCTTTCACCGGAGTTATTTCCAACGTTTTAATTCTGCCGCTTGTCCCAATAACGATGTCTTTTGGTTTTTTTGTAGGACTCTTGGGAATGATTTGGATGCCATTGGCGCGTTTTGGCTCCATATTTGCTTTCATTCCTTTAAAATTCGAATCTTGGGTGATAAATTTTTTCGGTTCTTTTCCTCAGGCGCAAATTCAATTTGGGTTAATAATATCCGTATTTTATTATTTTATAATTTTTTGGATTATTTATAAATTTAAAGACAAACTAAAAACAAATGAATATATCGTATAAAAAATATATTTCAGCGGTTTTATTTTTGATGATTGCCAATATTTTTTCTTGGGGGATAATATTGTCGAGTTCGTTTAATGACGATGCCGAGATTTATTTTTTGGATGTCGGACAAGGAGATAGCGAATTGATTAAAACCGGTGGTGCTTCGTTTTTGATTGATACCGGAAGTAATTTTAAAATTTTGGACAATCTTGAAAAATTGCTTCCTTTTTATAAAAAAAGAATTGACGTCGTTTTTATTTCTCATGGTCAACTCGATCATGCCGGAGGAATGTTTCAAATTATAAAAAACTTTGATATCGGTTTAGTAATTTATAACGGAATTGAAACCGAATTATGGAAGAATTTAAGAGCGTCTCTTTTGGAAAATAAGATACCATATGTGGTTTTGTCTGCCGGCGATAAAGTCTATTACAAACAAGACAATTTTAAAATCATCTGGCCTCAAAAAATTGATTCTAATTCAAAAGTCCCGATAAATGACGATTCTATGGTTATTAAATTTGAAGGTAGAAATCTAAGCTCTCTTTTTACGGCCGACATATCTTCCAAAACCGAACAAAAAATATTGGACAAATCAGTTTCGGCGGATATTTTAAAAGTGCCTCATCATGGGTCCAAATATTCCTCTTTGGCCGATTTTATCGGTGCCGTCAATCCTAAAATTGCCGTGGTTGAGGTAGGAAAAAATTCTTATGGCCATCCCACTAAAGATGCTTTAAGTAGAATTTCCGCTTTAGGCGCGCAGATATTTAGAACCGATATTAACGGAATTATAAAAATTTTTCGTCAAAATAATTTAATCAAAGTTTCCGGATTGAAATGATTTTTTATTGACCGTCTTTCGGCAAGACAAAACTCTTCTTGGTTGCGTTTTTTTGTTTTTTTTTATATCCTAATTCTATATGGAAAGAGTTTGGATTAAAGAAATAATCTCCAAAACCGGTGAATCGGTGGATTTATATGGATGGGTTGATAATCGTAGAGACCACGGGAAAATAGTTTTTATAGACCTTCGCGATAGGAGCGGTATTTGTCAAGCGGTTTTTGGACCATGGAGCGGAAAGGAACTTTATGAACAAGCTCAAAAAATCAGAAATGAATGGGTAATAAAAATATCCGGAATTGTCAAAGAACGTCCGGAAAATTTAATCAATAAAAATATAGATACCGGAAAATTTGAAATTGAAGTTAAAAATCTTGAAGTTTTGAATGAATCACTGACTCCTCCGTTTGAAATAAATTCCGATGGTAGAAACATTGGCGAAGAAATAAGAATGAAATATCGCTATCTTGATATCAGGCGACCGAGATTAAGCGCCAATCTTTCTTTGAGGCACAAGGTTGTTAAATTTATAAGGGATTTTTTGGATAAAGAAAACTTTTTGGAAATAGAAACTCCAATATTGACAAAGTCCACTCCCGAAGGGGCCAGGGATTACGTCGTTCCTTCCCGGCTTTATCCCGGTAAATTTTTTGCTTTACCTCAATCTCCTCAACAATACAAGCAACTTTTGATGGTTGGTGGAGTCGAAAAATATTTTCAGATTGCTCGATGTTTTAGAGATGAAGATACCAGAGGTGACCGACAGCCGGAGTTTACTCAACTTGATTTGGAGATGAGTTTTGTCAAAAGAGAGGACGTTATGGCGTTAAATGAAAAATTATTAATTGATTTGGTTCATGTCTGCGCTCCAAGCAAAAAAATACAACAAATTCCTTTTCCGCGCCTGACATACAAAGAGGCGATGGAAAAATATAAAACCGACAGACCCGACCTAAGAGAAGATAAAAATGACCCGAATTTACTGGCATTTTGCTGGGTTATTGATTTTCCGTTTTTTGAAAAGACCGATGATGGTGGATTTACATTCACTCACAATCCTTTTTCGGCTCCCAAAGAAGAATTTATAAATGATTTGATGGAGAAAAAAAATATAGAAGGAATTCTCACTTCTCAATATGATATTGCGCTGAACGGATTTGAAATAGGAGGTGGCAGTGTTAGAAATCACAAATCGGAAGCTTTGAAAAAAGTTTTTGAAATTATGGGGTTTAACGAAGAGAGAATTTTGAATAATTTTGGGCACATGCTTGAGGCGTTTTCTTACGGAGCTCCTCCTCACGGGGGCATTGCTTGGGGGTTGGATAGGTTAGTGACGCTTCTTTCTAACGAGCCAAACATTAGAGAGGTAATAGCATTTCCTAAAACTGGCGATGCGCGAGATCTTATGATGAACGCTCCAAGTGAATTAGAAAAAAAACAACTGGATGAACTTCATTTGGAAATTAAAAAAAATAAAAAATAAAAAATTTAACAATAAATAAAAATATGGGGACAAAAGAAAAAACTCTCGTGCTTTTAAAGCCGGATGCTTTGCAAAGAAATTTGCTTGGTAAAATAATTGAACGGTTTGAACAAAAGGGACTAAAAATAATCGGACTTAAAATGATGCAGTTGAGTGATGTTTTACTTGATGAACACTATGCTCATCACAAAGATAAGCCGTTTTTTGCCGGGCTTAAATCTTTTATGAAAGAATTTCCCGTCGTAGCAATGGCGCTGGAGGGACTGGAAGCGGTAAGTGTAGTAAGGGGAATGTGCGGTCCGACCCAAAGCAGGCAAGCTCCTCCCGGGACTATCAGGGGAGATTTTTCTATGTCCAGACAGGCAAATATAATTCATACCTCGGATAGTGTTGAAAACGCCGAAAAAGAAGTTTGGAGATTTTTTAATCAAGACGAGATTTTTGATTATAAAAAAGTGGATTTTAATCAGATCTATGTTGAGGACGAAAGATAACGCAAACGGCTTGATTTTTTGATTTATTTTGCTATTGTTTAATCGAGCCTTGCCAAAAGATTCTCGGTCAAACATTTTTTTATGGGAGGGCGATAGTATCATGGCGCTTGCGTCAAGATTGAGTCCACCCACCTGGTATTTTGCCGGGATGAATCTTGCGGCGGGCTCATTAAAATATTAAAAACAAATAAACTTTATAAAATGAAAACTTGTGAAATTTGTGGAAAAGGTTCTCAAATGGGGGGAACCAGAAAAAAGCTTCGCGGAAATTATAATCCGGTAAATTGGCTTAGAAAATATCCCAATTTGCAAAAAACTCGGCTGACAGACGGCAAGAGAGTTTTGGCATGCACGACTTGTATAAAAAAAATGGGTAAATCTGAAAAATAAATTTTTTAATAAAAATTGCTCCAGAGTCGGGGCGATTTTTTTATTGAATTTTTTTGATAATCGGTATACCTTTAATAAGCATCGGGCTGTAGTATAACGGTAGTATACATCCTTGGGGTGGATGCGACCCGGGTTCAATTCCCGGCAGCCCGACAAAAAAATATACCGCATTTGGCGGTATATTTTTATGGCTCCGAGAATTGAACGATGAGCCCCCGTGTTGGAAAATAGGAGTCCCGACTTGTCGGGACGACGTAAGAAACCAGAAGGTTTCTTAAGTGGGGGTCGGGGGCGAAAGGTGAAATAGCAAAGCGTCCCGGCAGCCCGACAAAATAAAAAATCGCTTGTTGGCGATTTTTTATTTCGTTGAGTTTCAAGGGAGTTAAATCGGAAGGGGTCGGGAAACTTGTAGTTTCCCGTGTAGGAAAAAGCTCTAAAAGAGCGTCAAGAAACCGAGGGTTTCTTGGGAGGAGCGAAGCGACGACGTGAAATAGCAAAGCGTCCCGGCAGCCCGACAAAAAAATATACCGCATTTGGCGGTATATTTTTATGGCTCCGAGAATTGAACGATGAGCCCCCGTGTTGTCTGCCGGCAGGCGGGGCTTTTTATGTAGTGCGTAATATTTATACTTTGAGTGGAATATTTTAAAGACATCTTTTGTGCTATAATCAAAATATGAACGATTTTGAAAAGATAAGTAATCAAAAAGAAGTTCAAAAACAAAAACTTGATGGGAAAATTGACGATTTGGCAGATTTTGAATCCGGAGGGTGGAAAAATATTCTACCCGAAGGGATAATGCTTGGAGATGTTGATTTGTTTGTTAAAAAAGAAAATGGAAATAATGCGTGGTTTTGGCATTTGAAACCGAAATTTATTAAAGACGAAAAAGAGAGGGAGCAATGGATTCAGGAAAAATTAATTTGGAATAATCTTTAAAGTGTCAAAAAAAGAAATAGTGGACATAATTAAAAATTCCGTTGCTCAAGGCGTTGGAAGGGAGCAGTTAATTAGTGATTTAATATTCGCCGGGTTTACTTATCAAGAAATAGAAGGGGCGATAAACGAGATGGTTTTGCATCAGGAAATACCGGAATCTTTTTTGAGAGATTATTCAAAGAAGGGTCAACAAATTTATAAAGGACCAAAAATAAATAAAATCGACGATATTTCTCAAGAATTTAAAGAACAGGAATCTTCAGCCAGAGAAATTTTAAGCACCTACAAAAAAAGATTCATTATTTTTGTGGCGTCGGCGGTTGGGGCATTCTTGATTGTTTCGGTCGGGTTGTATTTTTATGAGACCATTCCTTCTGTTGTGGTTAAAAAAGCAATGGGGAATTTATTGGCGGCAAAATCTTTTTCTTATTATTTTCAAGCCGACGTTTTGGCCGATAAAAATTCAAACGACTCTCAAATTTTTAATTTGTTTTCCGACAAAAACACGATAACTTCTCAAGGAGTGGTTGATGTCTCGGGAGATTATCCCAAAATTTCTTCTCAAATTTTTGCTCAAGACGGATTTAACGCCGATTCCAGCTCAACGCCATTTTGGGATGTGAGTTTTCTTTCTCTTAATCCTCAGTCGTGGTTTTTTAAAATTAATTCTATCGCAACTACTTCGCCTCAGGACGCTCAACTGGCAAGTCAGCTTGCTTTGGGGTGGGCTCAAGTTGATTCTTCACCGGATACTCTCGTTGATTTTATTCCCAATGGAATCTTTTCCGAAATTAACGATTTAAGAAATTTTCCCCAAAATCAATTATCTCAGCTTTTTAATTTGATATTAAACTATTCAAATGTGAAAACGATTATTTCTAAGGGAACCGATACGATAAACGGAAGCAATTACTATCATTATTTAATAACTTTAAATCAAGATGGAATTGGTCAAGCGACAAAATATTTTTATGATAATGTAGGCCAGAGCAGTGGCCCGCTTGCATCGGTCTTTTCAAACGCTATTGATATCTGGATTTCAAAAAGCGATCGAACAATTTATAAAATAAGCTATTCTTTTTCTCCGGAAATTTCAGGATACGCTTTAAATCCCAAAAATTTTAGCCTATACTTGTTTGGCTTTAATCAAAATTATCAAATATCATCTCCGGCTCAATATAATTCTTTAAATAAACTCATCCAATTAATCGGCAATAATTAAATATTTAAAAATATGAATGATGCGGTTTTAATAATTTTTCAGCTTGTCATTTTAATTTTATCCGTAATGATTCACGAGGTTTCTCACGGCTATGTTGCTTATTTGCTTGGAGACAACACCGCGAAAGACGCCAAAAGATTGAACCTAAATCCTCTCAACCATCTGGATCCTTTTGGGTCGATTCTTTTGCCCTTGCTTTTGTATTTGAGCACTGGAGGAGCTTTTGTTATCGGTTGGGCAAAACCAGTTCCCTATAATCCGTTTAATTTGAAAAATCCAAAAAGCGGAAGCGGATTGATCGCCCTTGCCGGACCATTGAGTAATTTTTTAATTGCCATCTTTGCCGCTCTTATTTTAAAATCTCAAATTATTTTTACTCAACCTATTATCAATCCAATTTTTCTTCAGATTGTGATAATGATGAATGTTTCTCTTATGATTTTTAATCTTATTCCAATTCCTCCGCTGGATGGGTCCAAAATATTATTTTCTTTGTTGCCGTCAAAATGGTTTAAGTTTCAGTATGTTTTGGAACGCTACGGACTTTGGTTTTTGATAATTTTTATTTTTTTCGGATTTTCATTAATCACTCCGATTATTTTTTGGTTTTACAATCTCTTGGTATAAAAATGTGTTGTTGGCAGGGGCTTTGTATTTGACTTTTTAATCTCATTTGTTTATATTTACTTTTGTCCGGAAAAGGACATTTTTATTATGCCGACAGTAACGCAATTAGTTAAAAAAGGAAGGAAAGCTATAGCTAAAAAATCAAAAGCCCCGGCGCTTGGTTTTTATTTTAATACCGTAAAAAATAGACCTAAAAATTCAGTATCTCCTTTTAAAAGAGGTGTTTGTGTTAAAGTTTTTACAACTACTCCCAAAAAACCTAACTCCGCTTTAAGAAAAGTGGCTCGTGTCAGATTAACCAATGGAATGGAAGTTACCGCTTATATTCCCGGAGAGGGACACAATTTGCAGGAGCACTCAGTGGTTATGATAAGAGGCGGAAGAGTTAAGGATTTGCCTGGAGTTAGATATCACATTGTTCGCGGACGTCTTGATGCTACCGGAGTTGAAAATAGAAAGCAGGAAAGAAGCAAATATGGCGTTAAAAGAGGAAAATAAACAATTGATAAATTATGAGAAAAAAAAGAAATTATAAAAGAAATATAGAGCCGGACATAAAACACGAAAATCTTCAAATCGCGAGATTTATAAATTATTTAATGCAGGACGGCAAAAAATCGGTGGCCCAGAAAGTTGTTTATGACGCTCTTGATTTAATTGGGCAAAAAACCAAATTAGAGCCACTCCAAGTTTTTGAGAAAGCGATAGAAAATGCATCTCCTATTTATGAAGTTGTTTCAAAACGCGTTGGAGGAGCCAATTACCAAGTCCCCAGAGAAGTGCGCGCCGAAAGAAAATTTTTCTTGGCTTGTCATTGGATTTTGGAAGGTGCCAAATCAGTTAAAGGGAAGCCAATGGCTCAAAGATTGTCCGATGAAATAATCGGAGTTTATAATAACGAAGGATACGCCATCCGTAAAAAACAAAATATTCACAAAATGGCTGAAGCCAACAGAGCTTTTGCTCATTTTGCTCGATAACTTGATGATTAAAATGGCGCTTGTTGGCGCGGAGTTTATGCGCTCAATGATTTTAAAATAAAATTTAGAAATTTATGGCAAAACGTTATCCATTAGAAAAATATAGAAATATAGGAATTATCGCCCACATTGATGCCGGAAAAACCACCGTTTCTGAGCGCATTTTATTTTATACCGGTATCTCTCATAAAATAGGAGAAGTTCACGAGGGAGCGGCGACTATGGATTGGATGGAACAAGAAAGAGAAAGAGGAATCACAATCACTTCGGCGGCGACTACTTGTTTTTGGACGCCGATTAGAGAATTGATAAAAATATCCGATCAAGAAGAAAAAAATAAAATTCGTTCTCAGTTTGAACACAAAATTAATATTATTGACACTCCCGGACACGTGGATTTTACCGTTGAAGTTGAGCGTTCTTTGAGAGTTTTAGACGGTGGAGTCACGGTTTTTGATGGGGTTGCCGGAGTAGAACCTCAATCGGAAACTGTCTGGCACCAAGCGGATAAATACAAGGTTCCCAGAATTTGTTTTATTAACAAATTGGACAGAATGGGAGCCAGTTTTGAATATTCATTTAATTCCATTCTTGAAAGATTAACTCCTTATGCTGTTGCGGTTCAAATTCCGATTGGTCTTGAGGAAAATTTCAAAGGAGTTGTTGATTTATTGGAAAAAAAGGCCTACACCACCGAAGGAGACAATGGAGAAATAGTCAAAGAAATTGAAATTCCTGCCGATATGGTTTTGGAAGCTAACGATAAGCGTGCCTTGTTGATTGAAAAAATTGTTGAAAAAGATGAATCGCTTATGGAAAGGTATTTGAATGGAGAAGAAATTTCCGTTGACGAACTAAGAAAAGTTTTAAGAAAGGCAACAATTAACAACGAATTGTTTCCGGTTTTCTGCGGAAGCGCCTTAAAAAACAGAGGCGTTCAAATGATGCTGGACGGAGTTGTTGATTATTTGCCATCACCTTTGGAAATTATTGATTCTAAGCCGATTAAAGGAACCGATCCTAAAACCGGAGAAGAAATAATCAGACAGCCAAGCGACAAGGAACCATTAACGGCTTTGGCTTTTAAAATTGCCACTGACCCATTTGTCGGAAACTTGACTTATTTTAGAATTTACAGCGGGGTTATGGAAAAGGGCTCTTACATTTTAAACTCAATCAAAGGAAATCAGGAAAGAGTCGGAAGAATAGTTAGAATGCACGCCAATCACAGAGAGGATGTTGAAGAAATGTCTGCCGGAGATTTGGGTGCCATTGTTGGACTCAAAAATACTTCTACCGGAGATACTTTGTGCGATCCAGAAAAACCCATTGTTTTGGAAAAAATTATCTTTCCGGAGCCGGTTATCAATCTTAAAATTGAACCTAAAACTAAAGCTGACCAAGAAAAATTGGGTATTGCTTTAAGAAGATTGTCAGATGAAGACCCGACATTTAGAGTTACCGGAGATTCTGATACCGGAGAGACAATAATTTGGGGCATGGGAGAGCTTCATTTGGAAATTTTAGTTGACAGAATGAAGAGAGAATTTAATGTTGAGGCCAACGTTGGAAGACCAAGAGTTTCCTACAAAGAAACTGTTAAAGGAAGCTCCGAAGCCGAAGGTAAATATATCAGACAATCCGGAGGAAGGGGTCAATATGGACATGTCAAAATCAAAGTTAAGTCATTGGAAAGAGGCAAGGGATTTGTTTTCCTCAATCAAATTAAGGGAGGAATTATTCCTCAAGAATTTATTCCGGCTGCGGAAAAAGGAATTAAAGAGGCATTGGATAAAGGAGTTGTTGCCGGATATCCGATGACCGACATAGAAGTCGCTCTTTTTGATGGTTCTTATCATGACGTTGACTCTTCCGAGGCGGCATTCAAAATCGCCGGTTCGATGGCTCTTCAGGAGGGAGCAAGATTGGCAACGCCAATTATTCTTGAGCCGATAATGAAAGTTCAAACAATCACTCCGACTGATTATTTAGGAGACGCCACTGGAGATTTGAATTCAAAAAGAGGTAGAATTGAGGGCTTGTCCGACAGGGGAATGATGAAGGTTATAGATGCCATGGTCCCCTTGTCTGAAATGTTTGGATATGCTACAAAATTAAGGTCCATGACTCAAGGCAGAGGATCTTTCACGATGGAATTTAGCCATTATGAAGAAGTTCCAAAAAGCGTTGAGCAACAAATAATTGAAGGAAAAAAATAATTTTATGTCAGAATATATAATAGATTGCAAAGGAAAAGTTTTAGGAAGAACAGCATCTGAGATTGCTTTGATTTTGCAAGGCAAGAAAAACCCAAATTATAACCCACGTCTTGAAGGAGACGACAAGGTTATTATTAAAAATATTGATAGTTTGATTTTGACAGGAAGAAAGTTGAGTCAAAAAGTTTATTATTCTCATACCACTCAAATAGGTCATCTTAAAGAAAGAAAAATTAAAGATGTTTTGGAAAAACACGGAATGGGGTGGGTTTTGAGAAAGGCGGTTTTGAGGATGCTTCCCAAAAACAAACTTCAAGCTCGAAGAATTAAAAGATTAATTATAGAAAAATAATTTTATGACCGAAAGAAAAGACAAAAAAACAATCAATCATTCAACGGCCGAATCAAAATCTGAAAGCGGTAAATATTTTCAAGGAGTTGGAAGACGAAAAACTGCCGTTGCCAGAGTCAGAATATATAAATCCAAAAACAATGAATTGGTTGATATTGAAGTAAATGAAAAGCCGATTGAGAAATATTTTGCTTTGCCGAATTATCAAAGAACGGTTAAATCTCCGATTGAAAGATTGGGGTTAAAATCAATGAAAATAACCGCCAGAATTGTTGGGGGAGGAATTTCCGCTCAAGCCGAAGCGTTAAGGCACGGCATTTCCAGAGCTATTTTGGAAATGGATGAAACCTTAAGAAAGAAGCTTAAACAGCAAGGATTTTTGACAAGAGACCCAAGAATGGTTGAAAGAAAAAAGTATGGTCTCAAAAAGGCGCGCAAAGCTCCTCAATGGTCAAAGCGTTAATTTTTATTTTCTAAAAAATGATTATTTCGTCTCGTTTTGTTTTGTCTTGTTTTGTTCTGTTTTTGATTTTCCATATTGCCTTTGTTTTTTTTGGAAGCTATGCCTATCCCTGGGTTGATTATCTAACTCATTTATCGCTGGGGATTATTTCTGCTATCTTGTTTTTCTTTTTATTTGATAATTTTTTGGGAGAAAGAAATCATTATTTGGCGGAGAAGATAAAAATTGTTTTAATGTCCATATCATTTGCTTCCTTTGTCGGAATCATTTGGGAGACTCATGAATTTTTTTTCAGCAATTTTTTCTCCACTTACATTCAAAGAAGTGTTGAGGGCATAACTTACGATTTGTTGTTTGTTTTGTTGGGGGCTTTAATTTTTTCTTTACCTGTTATTTATAAAAAAAATTAAATTTTTGAAATATCCCAAAAATTTAATGTTCCCGATTTTATAGTGTATAAAATTTTGTTTGTCGAAGAATAAAAAGCTTCGTCAAAAGAATTAACCAAAGTAAAATTCTCATTTGGGTTTTTTTGCGTAACTTCGGCAACGGTTATTTTATTTGGATATTCAAGTATTAAATGAAAAGAATCCGGATACCACCAAACTTGATCTATATTCAAAGTGTCAATTAGTTTTAACCCGATTGATATATTTTGAGATGCGTCCAAAAATTGCTTTTCGTCGTCAAAGGTGTAGACAAAAGATTTTCCGTCTTTATCTTGAAAAAATATTTTATTTTTATCGTCGGAAACGGAAAACATTTTTGCCGAATGAGCTATCTGATAGAGTTGATTTCCGGAAAAATCATAGGCATAAAGCGCACCATCAGAAAGTAGTAATATAACAACGTTGTTTATTGGCGCGAATTTAACTATTGATGAAGCGCCGTAAGGAAGATTAAATTCCAAAACTTTTGAATTGAGTGATAAATCATAAGTGATTATTTTTGATGGAGGAGAAGACGTTGTGTTTAGTGATTTTTTAGGTATGGGATTTTCTAATAAGGCATAAAGGTTGTTGTTTTGAATACTGACTGAATCTATTTTTCCGATTTGAATTGGCGAGGCGATTTTAGCCGTCAAATCGATTTGATACAAACCTTTGGCTGTTTGAACTATAAAAGTATTGTCTTTTTGAGGGTTAAACCAAACAGAGACAATTTTTTGTTTTATAATGGGAGATATTTTTGATGTGATATTTATCGGCGATGATGAAGTTGCCGACATTGACGAAAAATCATACAGATAATATATGTTTTTTTCTTTATCGAATGTGATTATCTTGCTGCCTGAAGTATCTACAATTGAATCGCCCAAAATATTTGTCGCCGAAAAATAAGGAGTGATTGTTTTTGGAACCAAAAGAACATTAAATAATCTAAACACCTGGGAAGGAAGAACTTCTATATTTTTTTCGTAATCGTTGTAGCCGTCCTTTTTTATTGTTAGGATATATTTTTTAGGCAGAATGCCGGAGATGAGAGTGCTTTTTTTAAACAATCCCGACTGATCATTATAAACATTTTTACCCAAATCAATTTGAAATCCAGCGACGTTTGATTCTATGTAAACCCCTCCGGTTTTTACGATTGAAAAATTTGAAAAATCTACCCTATATCCCTTGGTATAATAAATAATGATAGTTCCGGCGACGGCAAAAATAATAACAAACAAAACGAACAAAAATCTTCTAAAATTTAAACTCATGGTTATTTAAAAAGGCGGCAATTGCGCCATTGAAATTATAGTTTTATAATCAGGACAATAATATAATAACTCTAAAATTATGAAATTTAAAGTAGGTGGGCAAAAAAAATTATCCGGTGAAATAAAGATTGGAGGAGCAAAAAACGCCGCACTCAAAATAATACCGGCGGCAATTTTGGCTTCTTCTCCGTGCGTCATCAAAAACGTTCCCCAAATAAGCGATATAGAAAAATTGGTTGAAATTATAAAAAGCATAGGGGCGGAGGTGGAATTTTCCGAAAATGAAATAAAAATCGATCCTCAAAAAATAAAAACCTTTTGTCTTGACGAGAGTTTGGTCAAAAAATTAAGGGGCTCAATTGTTTTGGCCGGACCGCTTTTGGCAAAATTTGGAGAGGTGATTTTAAATCAGCCCGGAGGATGCCTGATTGGTTCAAGACCCATAGATGACCATTTGGATGTTTTTGAACAAATGGGTGTGTTGATAAAAAAAGAAGGAGATAATTTTCACTTAATCGGCAAACCCAAGAGTGGACATATTGTTTTGAGAAAAATGAGTGTTACTGCCACAGAAAATGCCATCATGGCTTCAGTTTTTTCTTCTGGGATTACCAAAATTCATGTTGCCGCTGCAGAGCCGGAAATTAAAGACTTGGCTGATTTTCTCAATAAAATGGGAGCAAAGATTACAGGCGCCGGCACTCATGAAATTGAAATAAAAGGAGTGGATAAATTAAACGGCGTCGAATATGAAATTTTACCCGACAGAATAGAGGCGGGAACCTATATTATTGCCGGTATTTTGACCGACTCTGAAATTGTCGTTGGCCCGGTCATCTCTTGTCATAATGATTTGTTTTTCAAAAAACTAAAAGATGCCGGAGCGAAATTTGAAATTTTTTTAAAAAATGGCAAGGAATACGTCAAAACATTTTCAGGAAGAAAACTGATTGCTTGCGATATAGACGCCAGAACATATCCGGGATTTCCGACCGATCTTCAACCGCAGTATGCCGTTTTGATGACTCAAGCAAATGGAAGAACGGAGATATTTGACACTTTATTTGATGGAAGATTTAGATATCTTGAAGAGCTAAAACTTATGAAAGCAAATGTGGAAGTTCTTAATCCAAATCGAATAGTTGTCAGTGGTCCTTCTCGCTTAAAAGGAGCGGAGGTCTCCAGTTTGGATATCAGAGGGGGAGCGGCAGTGGTTTTGGCCAGCTTAATCGCCGAAGGTGAAACGATAATCAATAATATTGAATTTATTGATAGAGGATATGAAAATATGGATGGAAAATTGAGAATGATTGGGAGTAAAATAGAAAGAATCGATTAACCTGTCTATTACTTGATTTTAAAAGAATAATTAATTTTAACGCGATAAAATCGTTGTCCTGTTGCAACTTTTGGGAAAACGGATTATTATGTGGTGGTTAAAACAGAAAAATAATCCATCGATTTTTTAATTTTATGGCTTTTACTACAAAAATAGGAATAGATTTGGGAACCGCCAATACGGTTGTTTTTGTTCCCAGTAAGGGATTTATTATAAACGAACCGACTATCGTTGCTTTGAGTGTTCCGGAAAACAAAGTTTTAGCCGTCGGCAAAGAAGCTAAAGAAATGATAGGCAAAACCCCTTCCGATATTATTGCTTATAAACCGCTAAAGGACGGAGTGATTGCCGATTATTACATAACCAAAGCTCTTTTAAAATATTTTATTTCCAAAGCCGTTGGAGCATTCGGAACAATCATCAAGCCGGACGTGGTCATTTCCGTTCCTGCTGGAATTACTCAGACGGAAAAAAGGGCTGTTATTGAAGCTGCCGTTGAGGCCGGCGCCAAAGAGGCTCATATCGTTAAAGAGCCGATTTTAGCCGCTTTGGGAGCGGGTATACCGATCAATTCCCATTCCGGGAATATGATAATCAATATTGGTGGAGGCACTTCGGAAGTTGCCGTTGTTTCTTTGGGGGGGATTGTTTCTTGGGCGAGTTTGAGAGTTGCCGGAAATAAATTTGATCAAGCCATCTCTGATTACATTAAAAAAAAATACTCTCTTTATATTGGGGAACAAACGGCTGAAAATGTGAAAATTGCCATCAGTTCGGCAACGACCGGAAGGTCAAAAAAAGAATATCAAATAAGAGGCAGAGACAGCGCCAGCGGACTTCCCAAAGATTTAATTATTAATTCTAACGAAATAGCCGAAGCGCTTCATCCTCAACTGGTAGAAATTGCTAGCGCGGTTCAAAAAGTTTTTAATGAAACTCCACCGGAATTAGTTGCCGATATTATGGAAAAGGGACTGGTGCTTTCAGGAGGAGGAGCTCAGATCGAAAACTTGTCGGTATTTTTTAAAAAAGCGTTAGGAGTCAATTCTTATGTTGCCGAAGAGCCATTATTTTGTGTGGCTAAGGGCACCGGACTTATCTTAAACCACCTCGATGTTTACAAGAGGACGCTTCTTAATAAAAAATAAAATTTTAAAAATTGAAATACGATTTAAGACATTAAATTGTGATAATTATTTTTAATTTCAATATTTATTTTTTATATTTTATTTTTTAATTTTGATTTATGATTTACGGCCGCGATAGCCTTATAAAAGATTTTAAACGTTTGGCGGACAATAGAGAGTTATTTCATTCCTATTTGTTTTTTGGTGAACCTCAAACGGGAAAATTTTTATTTGCCGAATATTTGGCCAACTACATAGAAACCAAAAAATTTTCAAAACCGGAAAAAATTTTGAACGAAACTTTAATCGTTGATTTTTCGGATAATTCAGGCGATTTTCAAAATAACAAAGAAAGTGTTGGTATTGATGCCGTCAGGGAAGTGGAAAGATTTTTATATAAAACAGCCGTCTCCTCTCCTTATAGAATAGTCATTATTAGAGATGCTAAATGGCTTACCGATCAAGCTCAGAACGCTTTGCTTAAAATAGTTGAGAGCCCCCCTAAAAACTCGCTCATTATTATAACCGCTAAGGATAAAGCGGATTTTTTACCAACTTTGGTATCAAGAATGCAGTCTATTTACTTCAAAACATTGCCCGAAAGCATGATACTTGACTTTTTGGTTAAATATGGTAAAATTGGTGAAAATGAAGCAAAGAGCATAGCTAAGAAATCATATGGCAGGATTGGGAGAGCGGTTATGTTGTCTCAAGACGATAAATCTTCAAAGGAAATCTCATTGGCTATAAAGAATTTTACCAATAAGAAAAATTCGGAAAAAAGAGCTTTAGAAAATATAGTTGACGATTTATTAAAAATGTTCGAAAAATCTCCCGAATCTCTGGATGTTTTCTTTAAAGAGATAGTGGAAAAAGTCAGACCATTTTTCAAAAAAGAACCAAAACTTTGTAAAAATATCAATCAGGAAATCGCCAGAATGGAATCTCTGGCAGTTAATAAAAGAATTCATATAAAAAATATATTATGGACGACAAAATCTATTTTATCGGACTCTTAATAGTTGGAATCATTGGCGCGTTCATCGGGCTTTCTTTAATCAATAGCATTTCTTCGGGGAATTTAACCTCCTTTGCCAATCCTTCGGATTTGTTCGCTTCGGTATTTGCCGCGGTTGAAACCGATTGGAGTTCCAATGTTGGACAGGTTTTGATAACTTTTGATAATTTCAAAAATTTTCATCAGGACATATTGGATATAAATAATAGAACCAAGATTTTTGATATCAGTAGTTATCTTAAAAATAATATGTTTTGGATGGGAACCGATCATGGATTATTTTTGAGTCGTGACGGGGGGCTTACTTGGGATAGATTCAACAGCTCCAATAACGAGATAAACAGCCAGTCGTTTGTTTTTAAAACGCTTCCCGCTTCCGGAAATGGAGAGGACTTCTTTATCTCCGTTTTTTCTAATGGAAAAGGAACGGTCTATCAAACTTGGGATTATTTCTTTCACCTCAAAAAACTTATGGATTTTGACGGAGAAGCCGCTTACGATATTTATAGGTCTGGAAATTATTTGTATTTTGGAATGTCAACCGGCCAGATAATTAGATATAATTTACTAAACGGAGAAACTCGAGTAGTTAATGCTTTCTCATCGCCGGTAATAAAAATTTATTATCCCGGAGATGGAAATTTCTATCTTTTGCTTAAAGACGGATCTTTCAAAAAAGGAGCCAATTTGAGTGCCAGCTTTACGGGAATTAAAATACCCGGAGGATGGTTCTTTGGATCCAGTCCGGCAAAAAATGTCGCTTTTGGCAGAGGAGTTATTTATGTTTTAACCGGCAGTGGAATTCAAGTCAGTTATGATGGAGGGGATAGTTTTTCTTTGTTAAAACACATTCCGATATTAAAAAAGCAAATTGATGCCATCGGTTGGAATAACGGAGCGCTTTATGTTGCTTCCGGACAGAATCTTTATATGAGTTATGATGGCGGAGAAAATTGGAAAATTACGGAAATGAATAATCAATTCAAGGTTTCTCAATTTTATTTTTCCGGAGGAAGAACGATTTTAAGTATGTAAAACGCTCCAAATTTTTTGGGAAAAATAATTTTGCAAAAAACGGATTAGGCTTGTCTCGTTATAAATTCAGTCAATGCCTTTAATGTGCAATAAATAACCATTTAAACCTCAAAGTAGATCTAAATGAGACATCTTTAACGGGCACCTAGCCCGTTTTTTGATGCTTTGATTTTATATTTTCTATGGGGTATATTTATCTTATGGACGAATTAAAAAAAGAATTAGAGTCAAAACTTTCAGAAACCATAAAATTCTTTAAGGATGAAATTGCGTTGATTCGAGGTTCTCGGCCGTCACCGGCCATGGTTGAAGAAATTCAAGTTGAATATTATGGTCAAAAACTTCCCATAAAACAGCTTGGCTCAATAATGATTGTTCCTCCCAGAGAAATTCAAATAAATGTCTGGGACGCAAATGCCGTTTCGGCAATAGTCAAAGAGATTTCTTCTCGTCTCAATATCAATGCTTCAAATGACGGAAATACAATTCACGCCAATCTTCCCTCGTTAACTCAAGAAAGAAAAAATGATCTGATAAAAGCGGTTAAATCCAAAGCGGAAGAAACAAGAATAAAATCAAGAACGACAAGAGATGAAATTAAAAAACATCTAAACGATTTGGAAAAAACAAAAGAGGTAACCGAAGATGATCGTTTTGAATTGAATCAGGAATTTCAAAAAATGATGGACAAATTCAATTCCGATATTGATGGCTTGCTTGAAAAAAAGACAAAAGAAATAAACGAATAACTTATGATATTAAATATAATAATTTTTATTGCCATTCTGGCGATTTTGGTTTTAGTCCATGAATTTGGGCATTTTTTATCCGCCAAAAAATTTAAAATGTATGTTCAGGAATTTGGTTTTGGCTTCCCTCCTAAAATAAAAGGATGGAAGAAAAAAGAAACCCTTTGGACTATTAATGCCGTTCCTTTGGGCGGATTTGTTAAAATTGCCGGAGAAGACGGAGAGAGCGAAGAAGATGCTAATTTAGGCGAACAAGTTGTTTCTCAAAAGGAAATTATAGAGGCCATCAAGCTTGACGACAAAGAAATAATCATTGATGAAAAAATTACCGAGATAGACGAGAATTTAAAAATTCCGAAGGAAAGATATTTTTCTTCAAAACCGATATGGCAAAGAATTATTGTTTTGGTTTCCGGAGTGGCAATGAACTTTATTTTGGGCTGGCTCATTTTAGTCATAGTTTTTATCATTGGGACCAAGCCGGTAGTTGTTGTTTCTCAGGTGGTAAAAGATTCCCCGGCTTATTCGGCGGGAATTAAAGATGGAGATAAAATTGTCGGGTATTCTTCGGCTGATTCTTTCATTTCTTTTATCAATAGCCACAAGGGCGATAAAATCTCTTTGACTGTTCAAAATGGGAGTGGTTCAAGAACAGTTGAAGTTGTCCCGAGAGTCAACGTTCCTGCCGGAGAGGGGCCTCTTGGTGTTGCTTTGTCGTCGGGAGGAGTTCAAAAGGAGTCGTTTTTTAATGCCATTTGGGATGCGACCAAAGTTTCTTTTAAAATATTCTTGATGATTTACACGACTTTATTTGATTTGATTATTGGATTTTTCTATGGACCGAATCTTTTTAAATATATTTCCGGTCCGGTTGGAATATTTCAAGCGACCTCTCAAGCCACCAGTTTGGGAGTTGGATATCTTGCAAATTTAGTCGCCTTCATTTCACTTAACTTGGCGGCGCTAAACATTTTTCCATTTCCTGCGCTTGATGGGGGAAGGGTTTTGTTTTTGATTATAGAAAAGATAAAGGGTTCTCCGGTTAAATTAAGAACTCAGCAATGGATAAATGGCATAGGTTTTGCTCTTCTTCTGACTTTGGTTTTGGCCGCCAGCATTCAAGATGTTGTCAGACTTTTTCATTGATTTTTAATTGTTTTTTAATGATAATGTTTACCAAATAAAAATATGTTGCAATCTCAAATCCCAAATTTTGTCCGTAAAGAATTTCCCAAAGACGAAGAATCATACAATGCTAAGGTTTTGATTAGGGCGGGTTTTGTGGACAAGCTAATGGCCGGAGTTTACTCATATCTTCCTTTTGGGCTTAGAGTTTTAAACAAAATTAACAACATTGTCAGGGAGGAAATAAATGCTATTGGCGCCCAAGAGATTTTAATGCCAGCTTTAAATCCTAAAGAAAATTGGCAACAAACCGGAAGATGGTCAACTTTTGAGGCCTTGTTTAAAATTATTTCGCGCGATAAAAAAGAATTTGCTCTTGGACCGACTCATGAAGAGATAGTTGTTCCTTTGGCTCAAAAAGCGATTTTTTCTTACAAGGATTTGCCTTTTGGTTTATATCAAATACAAACTAAATTTAGAGATGAGCCACGGGCAAAATCGGGAATACTAAGAGGAAGAGAATTTATGATGAAGGATTTGTACTCTTTCCACGCCGACGAATCGGATTTGGAAAAGTATTATTCCAAGGCCATCATTGCTTATCAAAAAATATACAAGAGAGTCGGACTTGATGCTTTATTGGTGGAGGCATCGGGTGGAACATTTTCAAAATATTCTCATGAATTTCAAGCGCTTTCAGAAAATGGAGAAGATTCCATTATCTATTGCAAAAAATGTCATTTTGCTCAAAATAGCGAGATAAATAGCTCAAAAAGCGGAGATTTGTGTCCTAAATGCGGAGCACCTCTAATTCTTGGAAAGGGTATTGAGGTGGGTAATATTTTTAAATTGAATACCAAATATTCGGAACCGTTCAAACTTAAATTTAGAGATAAAGATGGAGAGGAAAAATTGGTTATTATGGGATGTTATGGGATTGGCACTTCAAGATTGATGGGGACAATTGCCGAGATCTCTTATGATGATAGAGGATTGATTTGGCCCAATTCGGTGGCGCCGTTTCAAATTCATTTAATTGCCTTGTCTTCAAATGAAGAAAAAGAGAACAAAAAAATTTTTGACAGAGCGTTAAAAATTTATTCGAAACTTTTAAAAATGGGAGTTGAGGTTTTGTTTGATGATAGAAAAGAAAAATCAGCCGGAGAAAAATTTGCCGAAAGTGATTTGATTGGAATCCCCGTCAGATTGATAGTGAGTCAGAAAACCGGTTCCAAAATAGAGTTTAAAAAAAGAAATGAATCAAAAAGTGAAATAGTTGATTTTTCTTTTATAAAAAAGTATTGTAGTGGTATTAAAAATGAAGTTATTTAAAGGGATAAAAACCGATATTGGAGTTGATTTGGGAACAGCCAATTCGCTTGTTTATTTGAAGGGTGAAGGGGTTATTTTCAATGAACCGACAATGATTGCCGTGAATAATAAAACCGGCCAAGTTTTGGCTATTGGCAATGAAGCTAAAAGAATGATGGGCAGAACTCCGGTTCACATTGATGTTATAAAGCCACTTGTTAATGGTGTCATTTCCGACTTCGAAATGGCTCAAGAAATTTTAAAATATTTTATAAAAAAGATAAAAAAAGATCGTCTTTTTAATTATATTAGAGCGATTGTCGCGATTCCAACCAACTTGACTGAAGTTGAGAGAAAGTCCGTGGAAGACGCTATCGTATCCTCCGGCGCTTCCGTGGCTTATTTGATTGAAGAGCCGATTGCCGCTTTGCTTGGCGCCAATCTGCCAATAAACGAACCAACGGCTCATATGGTAGTTGATATTGGTGGAGGCACTTGCGAAATCGCCATCGTTTCTATGGGAGGAGTAGTTGTTTCAAAAAGTTTGAAAATTGCCGGCGATAAAATGAATAATGATATAGCTCAATATGTTCACGATGATTTTAAAATGGCAATTGGAGAGCCGACTGCCGAAAAAATAAAAATAGAAATCGGTTCGGCGATCAATATGGGAAAGCCGATTGAAATAAAAATATCCGGAAGAGACCTTTCGTCTGGACTTCCCAAGGAGACAATTATAAAGGACTCTCAGGCGAGAATGGCGCTTATGCCCTCAGTTAGACAGATAATAGAGGCGATAAAAGATACCGTCGAAAAAACCCCCCCGGAACTTGCTGGAGATGTTTTAAATAACGGGCTTTATCTTTCGGGAGGAGGAAGCTTGCTTAAAGGACTCAGTGATTTGATTGAAAAAGAAATAGGAGTTAAAACAATTTCCGTTGATGATCCGCTCACTTGCGTTGTTAGGGGAACGGGAATAGCCGCCGAAAATATTGAAAACCATAAAAAGTTTTTTGCTCTTTCGGTCAAGCCCATAACCATAGAGTAATTTTAAATTTGAAAAATAATGAAAAAATCCGCCGTTGTTTTAATATTGGTGATTGTCGTTTTTTTGATAATCGCTACGCCATTTTTTTTCTCAAAACCATACGGATTTTTTAATTCGGTGGTAAAAATATTTTCATTGCCTTCGGTTTTAAACGAAATTGAAAATTTAAAAAAAGAAAACAGTGATTTGAAAGGAGAGCTTTCGGCAATCCAAAATTCATATTCTCTTCCTTCTGATTCAAAATATGTTTACGCCAAAATTTTCTCTCTTTATCCATTTGATGTAAAAAACAGAATATATATAAATTTGGGCAAAAACGACGGGATTGCTCTGGGCGATCCGGTGATGTTTTCTAAAACGATTTTAATTGGTCAGATATCTTCCATTTATGACGATTCCAGCGAGGTTATAACTATTTTTGATCCGTCTTATTCTTTGCCTGTAAAAATAGGGAAAAGTGGAATTGACGGTCTTTTAACCGGAGGGGTTTCGCCACAAGTGGGATTGATTGATAAAACCAAACAAGTTTCCGTCGGGGACCCGATTTATTCGGCATCAAAGGACTTGCCTTACGGATTATTAATTGGTTCGGTTAAAAACGTTGGAGAAGATTCCACTGGAGCGTTTTTTAAAGCCCAAATAGATTTATCTTATGCTCTAAGCGATATTAATAATGTTTATGTTGTTAAAAAATAATGCCAATTTTAAAAAGGAGTTTGCAGCCGCTTTTTTTATTTTTTTGGCGGCAATTGTTCTTTCTTTGATTGATTTTTCATCCTCCGGAATTAAGCCGAATATTTTTATTATTACTCCAATCGTTATTTCTTTTTTGGTTGATGATTGGGGATTGTTTTTGTTGTTTTTGATTGCCGAAGAATTTTGGCTTAAATTTACCCCTTTCTTGATTTGGGAATATGCCATCTTGTTTATTTTGGGGATTATTTCTTTTGTTATCACAAATTTTTTCATATTTAAAAAGATATTAGCAGTCAGAATTTCTATGGTTTTTTTGATTCAATCGGTTTTTTGGCTGTCGTTGGTTTCTCTTAACCATGTGGACTACCTTGTTTTTTTCATGGAATTTATCTATAACATAATCGTTGAAGAATTATTATTTGCTTTCGGATTATGGATAAAAAAGAAATATTTTTAGAAGAATCAATAGTTGACGGCCTGTCTCAAGATTTGGGGATGGTTGAGCGTCCTCTCTCGGAAAAAGTTTTTGCCGTTTTTGGCTGGATTTTAATTTCAATTATTTTATTGGCTCTATCCAGATTGGTTTGGTTTCAAGTTTTCTTGGGAACAAATTATCAATCGAGAGCTTTGGCAAATGCCGGACAAGAAACTATTTTGAAAGCTCCACGAGGGATTATCTACGACAGAAATGGGAATATTTTGGTTTCCAATCAGCCGAATTTTAATGTGGCGCTTAACCTTTCCGAACTCTTAAAAAATAGGAATTCACTTGACGACATTTTGAATCAAATAAACAATGCGGCGCCTTTTGACATTGCTTTGGTTAAACAAGAAATTGCTTCAATAGATTTGGAAACTCAAGCATATCTTCCGATAATCCAAGACGTCCCATTGTCGGAAGTTATAGCCCTAAAAAAATTGAATCTGCAATCGGTAGTCATAGAAAATAGCTACAAAAGGCAGTATCTGGAAGGGCCGATTTTTTCCCATATCGTTGGTTATACCGGATTGGTTAATCAGACGGATTTGAATCAAAATAAGGATTTAAATTTAAATGATGAAATTGGAAAATCGGGGATAGAGTTGGAATATAATAAATATCTTACGGGAACCAACGGGGTTGAAATTTCGTATAAAGATGCCAGAGGAAATTTGCTTGAAAACAAAACGTTAAATAATCCAATAGGTGGAGATTCGGTTAATTTAACTTTGGACGCCGGCCTCCAGGATTATTTTTATAAAGCGATGCAGGACCAATTGGCATCACTGGGAAGAGTTGCCGGAGCCGGAATAGTGATGGATCCTCAAACCGGAGAAATTCTTTCGATGGTTAGCTTGCCGAGTTTTGATAATAATAATTTGACCGGACAGATATTCGTCGATAAAAATAAGCCGACTTTTAATCGGGTAATCTCCGGTCTTTATAGTCCCGGCTCTACCATAAAACCGCTTGTGTCTTTTGGTATTTTGGAAGACAACATAATAAATCCCTTAAAAAAAATTCTGTCCATAGGATATATAGAAGTTCCCAATCCTTACTATCCCGACAAGCCGTCAAAATTTTTGGATTGGCGTCCTCAGGGGTGGGTTGATTTGTACTCCGCTTTGGCGCGCTCAAGCAATGTTTATTTTTATGAAGTAGTTGGCGGATTTACCGACAAGAGTCCGGATGCCAAATTTGGCGGTGGAAGTCAA
Source organism: bacterium (assembly GCA_021780155.1). Classification (GTDB taxonomy): domain Bacteria; phylum Patescibacteriota; class Minisyncoccia; order UBA6257; family JAGOQP01; genus JAKAHY01. Next base: position 2,051 of record JAJXZH010000033.1, on the reverse strand, counting down.
ATTGGATTGGGTGTTGATAGGTTAATAGATTATTGGAAAAAATTTGAAATCAATTTACCAACCGGTATCGACTTGCCGGGAGAGTCCGCCGGAATTTTGGCCAATCCTCAAGAGAGAGAAAAGGAAACCGGAAATCCGTGGCGCCTTGGAGATACTTATAATGTTGCCATCGGTCAGGGAGATTTAAGAATCACCCCAATAGAGCTTTTAAGATATATTTGCTCTATTGCCGATAAAGGTAAAATGCCGGTTCCTTATTTGGCAAACGACATAGTTGATGCTCAAGGCAATATTGTTTATAAAAATACTCCTCATTTTGATATTATCAGCGCCAAAGATCCCAATCATTTTAATGAGATTGAGCAGGGTATGTTGGATGGAGTTACCAAAGATTATGGAACTTCGCACACCCTAAGTGATGTTCCAATGAAAATTGCCGCCAAAACCGGAAGCGCTCAAATCCAAAACAATCAAAAAACAAATGCGTTTTTTGTCGGTTATAACATACCTTCGGAATCGCAGATAAGCGCGGATGCTACTCAGATAAACACGGATAAAAATATCAGTGGAAATCCGAGTTTTGATCCACAAGTATCCGCTCCCAAGCAAATTGCGGTTTTGGTTATGATAGAAGACGCTAAAGAGGGGAGTTTAAACGCCGTTCCGGTCGCTAAAAAGGTTTTCCAGTGGTATTATGATAATAGAATAGTAAAAAAATAAAAAATCAAAATTTAATAAATTATTTTTTGATTGTTTTATTTTTTTGGCATTATTTTTAATATTTTTATTTTGAATTATGAAAAGTTCCGAGCTTAGATATCACTCAACGACCGGAGAATGGGTTTTAATCTCCCCCAAGAGAATTCAAAGACCCAACGATTTTGGCGCTCCGTCCATAAAAAGAAAAATTTCTTCAAAAAAGAATTGTCCTTTTGAAAATCCTCAAAAAAACGGAAACGAAATCCCTCATTTCTGGTTTCCCGAAAATAAACCAATTGAAAAATGGGAAATTCAGGTTTTGCCAAATAAATATCCGACGCTCACTCATAGACATCTGTCTTGCGCCGTTTCTTCTAAGCATGGAATTTATGATGTGGTAAGTGGAGTGGGGCATCACGACATTTTAATCACCAGAGATCATTATAAAAATTATAAGGATTTATCCGATAAGATGGCATCCGGTGTTTTAATGGCTTTGGCCAAAAGATATAAAGAATTGTCCGTTGATAAATGTGTTGCTTATGTTTCTATGTTTCAAAATTTTGGTCCCAATGCCGGAGCTTCAGTTTCTCACCCTCATTATCAAATTATCGCTTTACCGGTAGTTCCAAATTCCGTCAGCCGTTCCATTTCTTATTCAAAAAAATATCACCAAAAATATCATCGATGCATACATTGTGACATTATAAAACAAGAGTTAAAAGAAAAATCAAGGATTGTTTATAATCAAAATGGAGTCGTCGCTTTTGTGCCTTTTGCCGCCAAAGAGCCGTATCAAGTCAATATTTTTCCTAAAACTCATCTGCCTTATTTTGAGGATTCAAACGTTTCTATTTTGGCTGACATATCGCTTGCTTTAAAGAGTGTTTTAAAATCAATTTCTAAAAATCTAAAAGATCCTGATTATAATTTTTATATTCACACCGCTCCTGTTCTTAATAAAAAAAATTTTTATCATTATCACTGGCATTTGGAAATAGTTCCCAAGTCAAACATATCGGCTGGGTTTGAAATGGGGACGGGGGTGGAAATAAATCCCGTGTTTCCCGAAGAAGCCGCAAAACTGCTCAAAATTTAAAATAATTTTATCCTTTTTGTTTTGTTTTTTAATTATGTTATAATTAAAAAATATAAACTACAAAATAGAGTATAATAAATATAACAAAATATTCTTATGGACGCTCCGTCTAAAATAATAAACAACAAATCTCCATCCTTAAAAAGCAACACAAGCTTCACTCTCATAGAGTTATTGGTAGTAATAGGTATCTTAGCCATTCTCACTGCCGCTGTAATAATCATCCTTAACCCCGCAGAATATCTCAAACAAA
>JAJXZH010000010.1 GCA_021780155.1 bacterium | reverse complement strand
AGCCTTCGAGTGACACTGCCACCGCTGCTGTTGCTGCTCCAACCCCAACAACCACCATCACCACCACAACAACAGAAAAGACCAAACCTGTTGTGGCACCACCGGAAAAGAATACAGGAGAAAAACGAACGCCGGCCACTTTACCTGTGATTGAACCAGTTGATACATCACAACCACGGAAAGAGAGGAAGCAGCCATCCAAAAAACAAAAAGCAAAATTTTGTCGGCTTCGCTTATTTCAATAAGTTGGCTTGTCTCGTTGTTTTTCATCTTTTGTTTTGTCGCTTTCTTTTTGATTCCTTATTTCCAAATGAGAAATTACATTGGTATTTTGCAGTCAGGCGATGCGGCTCAATATGACACTATTTCAAACACTCTTACTCCCTACACTTATGCTCAAGAAAATATAAGGATGTCGTTTTTGGAAACGACTCAGCAATATGCCGGAAGCAATCAAGAGGCGACAAAACTTTTCAATCAAGCGCTTGATTCAATGAAGGACTTGGTCCAAAGAGATCCAACCAATCCCAGATATTTCCTATCGTTGGCGATGGGATATACCTATGAAGCTCGTGCGGAAAATAATTTAAGTTATCTAAAAGACGCCGAAACGCAACTAAGAAAAGCGATGGCGCTAACTCCCAAAAGGCAGGACATAAGATATCAATTGTCTTACAATTTGGCTCAGCAAAGCAGATTTCCTGAGGCGATTGCCTTAATGAAAGATACGGTGGCATTGGACCCCAACTTGGATGATTCTTATTATTATTTAGCAGTGGTTGAGTTTGTCGCGAAATCAAATTACGTTGATGTTTATAACAATTTGGAGACGGCCTTAAGCGGAACGACCTTCCATCATTTGGGAGATGGCCAAACCACTATTACTACAATCTATGAAAATATTTTGAGTCAAGCGTATCAAGCAAGAAACAAAGATGTGTTTATTGGAGCGGCAAAAAGATTGGAAAGTTTGTCTCCCGACAAAAAGGCATCGTTGGATAACATTATAAATTTTGCTCAACAAAATAAGTGGGCGCAAATACAACTTCTTAAAAAATAATTTTTTGTTTGTCATTTTGATTCTTTTTTGTCATCCCGTTGAAAAACGGGCAGGCAAATTAAATTCAGAATGACAACACCTATCCCATCATCTTGGTATTTTTTGTCCACAAAAAAGCCAAGCTTTTAGCTTGGCGTGGTGCGTACAAAAAACTTTCAATTTTTCTTAGAATTCTGAATCTTAAGAAGAGCAAAGAGAATGGCGCCGGTTCCGCCATAAGGACCATCATCGTTTCGACAGACAAAAATTCTATCCTTGAATCTTTCAAAATAAGACAATTCCGTGGCACCTTGAGTGGAATCTTTCCGAATAAACTGAATAACTGACTTCCCCAGATTCAAAGCGTCAAAAACTTCATATCTTGATTGAATAACCCAAACGTCAGCATCAATTGGAGCTTCGACGAGCGTCTGACCATTTTCAGAACACAAAACTTTGATTTTTGAAATAATATCTTTATTTTCAAAGTGTTCCGAGACATAGACCTTCACTTTTTGCCTCCTTTTCTGTTAGATAAAATATAATAAAAACCTAATTTAGTCAATTTTTAAAATCATCTTCTTGTTTTTTGCTTATTTTCGTTATAGTGTTTGTTTAGTTCTTGACAAGGAGGCGGTATGAAGCTCAAAGATCAAAGGATTTTGATTACCGGAGGGGCAGGATTTTTGGGTTCCTGGGTAGTACAAAAAATCATGGAACTCGGAATTCCTCAGAAAAATATTTTTGTTCCTCGTTCTTATATCTACGATCTGCGTAAATTTGACGACTGTAAAATGGTAGTTAAGCGAGCAGACGTTGTTATCCATTTGGCAGCGAGAGTCGGTGGAATCGGATACAATCGTGAACATCCGGGAGAGCTTTTCTATGACAACGCAATGATTGGTATTCAGCTTATGGAAGCAGCGCGTCTTGCGGGAGTCAAAAAATTCGTAGGCGTGGCAACAATCTGCTCTTATCCCAAGTTTACTCCTATTCCTTTTAAGGAAGAGTCAATCTGGGACGGCTACCCTGAAGAAACCAATGCTCCATACGGATTGGCAAAAAAGATGCTTTTGGTTCAAGCGCAGGCATATCGCCAGCAATATGGATTTAACGCCATCACGCTTTTCCCGGTGAATTTGTATGGCCCGGGGGATAATTTCAATCCGGAAAGTTCGCATGTAATTCCGGCATTGATAAAGAAATTTGTTGAAGCCAAAGAGCAAAAACAAAATCAGGTTGAAGTTTGGGGAACCGGTAAAGCGACAAGAGAATTTCTTTTTGTCAAAGATGCGGCCGAAGGCATTGTCCTTGCCGCCGAAAAATATGACAAGCCAGAGCCAGTTAACATTGGCTCAGGAATGGAAATTTCAATCTATGATTTGGTGTTGATGATTGCCGAATTAGTTGGTTTTAGAGGGGAGATAATTTGGGATTCTTCAAAACCGGACGGTCAGCCGCGCAGATGTTTGGATGTTTCGCGAGCTCAAAAAGAATTTGGTTTTAAGGCAAACACCGATTTTAAAAATGGTTTGGAAGAGACAGTTTCTTGGTATATTCACAATCGCCGCTAAGGCGATTTTTTTTACTTGAAAATAGGCAGTTAAAAAGGTTATATTTATATCAAGCAAACAATTGGCGACAATTCACTGATTTCCAAAATGACGACGAAAAACAAACTGATTGGCGATAAAGAGTATAAAAATATAGTAAAATTAGTGCCAATAGTGTGCGTTGATTTGTTGATAGTTGACGGTAAAAAATTTCTGCTTGGCAAAAGAGTCAATCAGCCGGCTCGCGAGCAATGGTTTTTCCCCGGAGGAAGAATTTATAAAGGAGAAACTATTTTAAAAGCGGCAATTAGAAAGGCAAAGGAAGAAATGGGAATGAGGATATCGGCAAAAAACTTATCTGTTTTGGGAGTGGGAGAAACAATTTTTGATGGCAAGGGGATAGATAAAGCCCGACACTCTGTAAATATTGTGTATTTGGTCAAGGTAAATAACAAAACAAAATTTAATTTTGATAAAACACAGCATTCTGAGGTAAAATGGTTTTCTAAAATAGATTCCAGCTGGCATCCGTATGTTAAAGAATTTTTAGGAATGATAATATATTAATTTTTATATAATATGAAAAAAATAATAAAAAAAATATATAAAAATACTTTTGAGAAATTATTTCCTTCAACGCGAGATATTTTTGACGGGCTGTTAATTAGCGAATTAAAGCATTGCCATAGCTTGTTGGATATAGGGTGTGGACCATCATCTCCATTTGGGCGTATAAAAAACGAATTAAATTTGGATTTATATTCTATCGGCGTTGATAATTTTGATCCGTATATAGAAATAAGCAAGAGAAATAGAATTCATTCCGAATATATAAAGAGCGATATTCTTAGCATAAATTATCCGGACAAAAATTTTGATTGTGCAATACTCATTGATGTTATAGAGCATTTTAATAAAGAAGATTTTTTAAATTTTTTACCTAAGCTAGAAAAAATGGTAAAAAAAATAATAATAATGACACCCAATGGATTTGTTAAGCAAGACGAATATGATGGAAACTTTCTTCAGGTTCATAAATCTGGATGGACAGTCAAGGAAATGGAACATCTTGGATTTAAGTGTTTTGGAATATCTGGAATCAAATTCTTACGAAGAGAAAAGGCTTTAACGATAATTAGGCCCATCGTCTTAGGAAATATAATTTCTGATATAACCGAACAATTTGTTTATAATAGACCAGAACTAGCTTATCATTTAATGTGTATAAAAAATATTTAGAAATATGATAACAAATATGGTTATTGGATCGGAAGGTTTTATAGGGAGTTCGCTTTGTTTATTTTTAAAAAATAAAGGAGAAAGAGTGATTCATTTTGATTTAAAAAGATCTGCATTAGAAGACGCGAGGATTGCTAAAATAAATTTCGATAATATTGATAGGGTATACTTTTTAGCTTGGGATGTTGGTGGTGCCAAATATTTATACAAAAATAATTCTCAAATGAACCAACTTGATTGGAACCTTGGTATTTTAATGAATATTATGCCTCAGCTTGAGAAAAGCAAAAAACCATTTCTTTTTGTGTCTAGTCAACTCGCAGAAGAGTGTGACACTGTATATGGCGTCACAAAAAGATTGGGTGAGGTGTGGACGAAATTGATCAATGGAGTTTTTGTCAGACAATGGAATGTCTATGGTCCATTTGAAAATAGAAGTGATAGGAGTCATGTCGTTGCTGACTTTATTTATCAAGCTCTTACAACTAAAACAATAAAGATGATAACTACCGGGAATGAAAAAAGACAATTTATATATATTGATGACGTATGTGAGGCTTGGCACAAAGCTATTAGTGATAATATTAAGGGGGTTTATGATATAACTAGTTTTGAGTGGAAAAGTGTAATTGATGTGGCTAATGTTATTGCTAAGCTAACCCAATCCATTGTTGTGCCGGGACAAGAAATTGGGTCTACTCCACTTACCCCCATTAATGGCAAAATCCCCGGCTGGTTTCCTAGAGTTAGTTTAGAAGATGGGCTTAAAAAAACAATTGAAGATTTCAATAAAAGAATTAATTTATGAATAAATTATTTTCTATAATAACTCCGACTTTTAATGGGGCAGATAAGCTCGAGAGATGCATTTTAAGTGTTAAAAATCAGACATATAAAAATATAGAGCACGTCATAGTTGATGGTGGATCTAACGATGGGACGCTTGATATTATATTAAAATATGAAAAACAATATAATTTAAAATGGATTTCAGAAAAAGATAGTGGCATAGCAGATGCAATGAATAAAGGATTTGCCCTTGCTTCCGGAGACTTACTATCTTGGCTAGATGCGGATAATTACTATGATTTAAATGCGATTGAATTGGTTTCTAAAATTTTTAATAAAAATAATGATATAGATATAGTGTATGGAAATGTTAACATCACAGACGATTTTAAAAATATATCACGAATATATCGCCCTCCAATAAATATCTCACTTAAATTGGCTTTGGCGTGGTCTACGGGTGCTATCCCGCCTCAACCAGCGGTATTTTTTAAACAAAAAATTTTTAAAATGGTTGGAGGATTTTTTACTAATTATAAAATAGCTGGAGACTATGATTTCTGGGTTCGAGTACTAAAAGAGAAACCGAGTGTTTTTTATATCAATGAAGTGTTTGGTAATTATTCTAAAAATGAACAAGGAGCCTCTCAGTCTATAAGGGGAGTCATCAGGGGGTATCAAGAAATGTTTTTTATATCTAAAAGCAATGGACAGCCATTGCGTTATCAAATTATGATGTTTGCAAAGTATTTACGAGGCGTCTTGGTGATTTTGATAAAGCGTATCATTCTGAGGTAAAATGGTTTTCTAAAATAGATTCCAGCTGGCATTCGTATGTTAAAGAATTTTAAAAAAACCGGATTTAAGCAGTAGAATTTTCAAATAATTATGTCCAGATATATAAATTATCTCTCCCGTCTATTAAAAAAAATCTTTCTCGCCCCATTCATAATTGGAGATTATTTTAAATTTAATAAGAAAAATGACGGAAGATTTTCCGTCAAGTTAAAGGATTTTTATCCGTGCATATTTGATAAAACATCCGAAACTAAATTTGATAAGCATTACATATATCACACCGCTTGGGCAGCAAGAAAAGTTCATCAAATAAATCCGGAATTTCACACTGATATATCTTCAAGCTTATATTTTTCGTCCATTGTCTCGGCATTTGTTCCGGTTAAGTTTTATGACTATCGTCCGGCAAAATTAAACTTGAGTGATTTGCAGAGCAATAAAGCCGATCTTTTAGATCTCCCCTTTGGTGATGGGAGTATCCACTCTCTTTCGTGTATGCATACAATTGAGCATGTGGGCCTGGGGCGATATGGTGATCCAATTGATCCAGAGGGGGATTTGAAAGCGATAAAAGAATTGAAACGGGTGCTTGCTCCAGGGGGCAGTTTGTTGTTTGTGGTTCCTATCGGTAAGCCAAGAATCCAGTTTAATGCTCATCGTGTTTATTCTTATGACCAAATCATTGATTATTTTAAAGAGGTTAAGCTTAAGGAATTTTCACTTATTCCGCAACGCGAAAAAGATGGGGGTATAATTTATAATGCATCGCAAGAACTGGCGGATAAAGAAACTTATGGATGTGGATGTTTTTGGTTTATTAAATCAAATTAGATTGATTTATGATTATTACAAAATTGTATGGTGGTCTCGGAAATCAAATGTTCCAATATGCCGCTGGTCGTGCCATGTCTATACACAACGATTCCGATTTTTTCCTGGACGTCTCATGGTTTGAAAAAATCAAAGGAAATACTGATAGAAAATATGAGCTGGAGTCATTCAATATAATGGAAAGGTTTATTTTGGAAAAGGATCGAAGAATGCTAAAGGGACAATTATTTTCGCTAAGGTCAAAATTTGGTTTTTTTAAAAAGGGGTATATTAAAGAAAAAAGATTTAATTTTGAACCTGACATCTTAAAACTTTCGGGTAATGTTTATCTGGATGGGTATTGGCAAAGTGAGAAATATTTTAAAAACGTAGAAGAAATAATACGTGGAGAATTTACGCTAAAAAAACCACTAAACATAAAAAGCGAAAAACTAAAAGAGCAAATAGAAAAAAATAATTCAATCTCTATCCATATTAGAAGAGGAGACTACGTGGCTGATCCCAAAACCAACCAGTTCCATGGAGTTTGTTCGCCGGAATATTATTATAAAGCGGTTAAGATAATAACCGAAAAAATAAATAATCCTGTTTTTTTCATATTTTCCGATGATATTGAGTGGGCTAGAGAAAACTTCAAACTTAATTATCCAACTGTGTATATTGATAAAAGCTTTGGTTTGAAAGATGCCGAAGAGATGATATTGATGAGCAAATGTAAGAACCACATCATTGCCAACAGCTCTTTTAGTTGGTGGGGTGCGTGGCTCGGCTTAAACAAAAACAAAATTGTTATAGCTCCAAAAAAATGGTTTAATAATCCTAACGTGGATACGTCGGATCTTATCCCCGAGAGTTGGATTGTAATTTAAAAATTATTATTACTAACTAAATAGATTATTTCCTCTCGCTCCCCATATGCTCCAATGATATTATTCTCTCTAATTTTATATTTATAAGAAATACATAATGCCCAAAGTTACCGTTCTAATGCCAGTATATAATGGAGAAAAGTTTTTACGAGAAGCTATAGATAGTATATTAAACCAATCTTTTTCGGATTTTGAGTTGATAATAATTAATGACGGATCTTCCGATAGTAGCTTATCAATCGTCAACTCTTACGATGATTCCAGAATAAAGCTTATAAATAATATCGTTAACAAAGGATTGGTCTATTCTAGAAATAAAGGAATTGCAGAGGCTCGCGGTAAATATATAGCGATGTTAGATTGTGATGATGTCGCCTATCCGCAAAGATTAATGAGACAGTTTATATTTCTCGAAAACCACCCCGAATACTTAATGGTTGGATCAGGGATAGAGACAATAGACGACAAAAATAACTCTCTAGGCCTATCTATTAATATTTGTAAGGATGATGAAGTGGGCTCGAGGCTTATTTTTGGTAATATTTTTACCCAATCATCCATAATGATTAATAGACGTATCTTTGCTAATTATAAATATAGGGAAGAAGCCCCATTTTCCGAAGACTACGATTTATGGATTAGGTTGGCAGAGAATAACTCAATAATAAATTTGCCAGAGGCTCTAATTAAATATAGATTACATAGTGGTAGTACCGGAACTATCAAGAAAAATAAGATGATTTCAGCAGTAAGAGAAATTCTTGTTCATCAATTAAAAAAATTAAAAATCAGTCCTACAGATAGGCAAATTAATCTGCATTTATCCATAGATTTTCCGAAAGAAGACCATGATAATAAAACAGTTGACGAAGTCAGGGAGTGGCTATCGTTGTTAATTCAGAAAAATAGAGAGGTATTTTTATTTCCAGATGATGCATTTGTCAGAGTTGTTACTGAAAAATGGATTAAGTTTTGTTTTTCGGTTCTAAATAAAAAACCGATTGAATTCATTAAGCAAGTATTTTTATGTACTCCATCAAGAAATTCAAATAAAAGCGTGATTGTCGCATACCTCCTCTTTGAAAAATATATTAGGAAATCTTTTATTTTAATTAAATTCAAATTTGATCATCTAAAAATATACAAGTGTTTATGAATAAGAATCCGTTCATATCTGTTTGTATCCCTAGTTATAACCGACCCGGCGAACTGGAGCGGCTTTTGGGCAGTATAGATTTGGCCTCCAAAAAGGACGTTGAAATAGTGGTTTGTGAGGATAAAAGCCCAAAGAGGAGTGAAATAAAAAAAATAGTTGAGCAGTACAAAAAAAAATCGGATTACAAAGTCAACTACAGAGAAAATAAAAACAATCTTGGATATGACAAAAATCTGAGAGAATTAGTATCAGCCGCCAGAGGAGAATGGCTGGTTTTTATGGGTGATGATGATGTTTTTTGTCCCGGTGCTTTGGATAGATTGGCGGATTTTTTGAGATTACATAGCGAGTTGGGATATGTTTTGAGGTCTTATAATATTATTCATTATGATGGTGGTGTAGAAAAATTCAGATATTTTGACGGCGATAAGTTTTTTGTCCCAGGATTTGATTCCTACGTTTCGTTGTTTCGAAAGAGCGTCTTTATCTCCGGATTCTCCATAAAAAGAGAATTTGCATCCGATTTTTTGACTGACAAATTCGACGGCACACTTCTCTTTCAGTTGTATTTGGCTTCTGAAGTTGTGTTAAAATATCCGTCGGCCTATTTTGACGAACCACTCACGCTGGAATATGAAAAAGAATTGAGACCGGAATTTGGTTCGTCCGAATCCGAAAAACATTTGTATACTCCGGGAACCGTTACGGTAGAAAATTCTGTAAATTTCATGAAGGGTTTTTTGAAAATTTCCGGATATTTGGATAATAAATATCGTTTTAATTCTCAAGAGGCGATAAAGAAGGATATCTCCAAGTACTCCTATCCTGTGCTTTCTATTCAGCGCGATAAAGGGATAGTTAATTTTTGGAGATATGTAAAAAAACTTAATCAACTTGGTTTTGGAATTACAATTTATTACTATATATATGTCGTTGCGTTGATAATTTTTGGTAAGCGAATCTGTGATAAAATTATTTATATTTTAAAGAATTTTTTTGGAAAAACCCCTCAATTATGAAAAACGAGAGTTTGCTAATGTCTTTTTTAAGAAGTATCGGGCTAAATTCAAAAGCGTGGTCTTTGCGCCGGCTTTATTGCCCAGTAGACAAGAACGATCTGGTACTGGAGGCGGGTAGCGGAGGCAACCCTTATCCGAGAGCAAACGTGCTTTGCGATGCCTATCTTGAAACCGGAGAGAGGCACTTTGTTCCCCTTGTTCATGATCGGCCGACTATTCTTGGATTTGTTGAGAATCTTCCTTTTAAGGATGATAGTTTTGACTTTGCAATCGCTTCCCACGTCCTTGAGCACTCAAGAGACCCAAAGGCATTTATTTCCGAACTTCAGAGAGTCGCTAAGGCGGGATATATAGAGACTCCGGACGCTTTTATGGAAAGAATTTGCCCTTATCCCATGCATAGCCTGGAAGTTTCCGATCGGGAAGGAATAATTGAGATACGGAAGAAAAAAGGCCAGGTTCATGATGCTGAAGTTTTTGAACTATTTAAGCGGAAAATATCAAAAATTTTTCCCAAGCTTATCAAAAAAGACCCATTCAGATTTCATGTGAGATATTATTGGAAAAAGGACAATGGGGGCATAAAATACAAGATATTAAACTCAGATTATGTTTTTGATTGGCCCGTTTCATCCGATCAATCGCAGGCACATAAGGAGGGGTGGAAAAGAGCCGCTTTCTTGTCATTTGCTCGGTTATTGTTTTCTCAAAACAGGCGTAACCGAAAAATAGATGTTGAATCACTACTCAAATGTCCATCCTGCAAAATAGGAAAAATAAAAGTAACAACTCATTCGGCCATTTGTACAAATTGCAATAGAAATTACGAAATTATAGATAATAAGATCATCGACTTTACGAAAATTATATGAAGAAATATATAATAGATACAATATTGTTTTTTTCCAGACCGTTTTACTCAAAGAAAAGATATGAGGTAAATGTTTTAGAGGCAAAAGCGAATTTAGGTTGTGGCTTGCATTGTTTAAAGGGATGGGAAAATGTTGATGGCAGTCTGACTGCTCTATTTGGATCTAAAAAATATAACTTTATAAATAAAGCGCTTTATAAATTTGCCGGATCGTCGGCTCATTATCCTTTTGATTATTACAATAATGTGATCCAAAAAATAGGTTTGGAATTTTATGATCTCCGCTTTGGGGTGCCATTTCAGGATTCGAGTCTGGATGTAATTTACTCGAGTCATTTTTTGGAGCATTTAAAAAAAGGAGACGGCAGAAAGTTTCTTGAAGAATGCCACCGGACTTTAAAAAGTGGCGGATTGATGAGAATAGTAGTTCCTGACCTGGATGTTGCCTTTAAGATGTATAAAGATGGTAGGGTTGAGGATATGCTGGATTCATTCTTTTACAATTCTGATCACTACGATTTTCATAGTCACAAATACAATTATAACTTTGAATATTTGAAATCAATACTATCTGCTATCGGATTTATTAATATTACAAAAGAAAAATATCAAAAAGGAAAATGTCCGGGAATAGATTATTTGGATATTTATCCTGATATATCTTTATATATAGAATGTAAAAAATAATATAATGACCAAGATATTAATCGCTGGCGACTTCACGTCGGAAATTCACGAAAAAGCCCTTTTTAAGCTTTTAAAGTTTTAGGTTGTGACGTTCACAAATTTTATTGGAGCTAGTATTTTGATGTACATTCGCTTAATTTTAAAAAAAATTATCGAGCAACTTATATGAGATGGCCACGAGGTGACTGATCGCGCTAAATAAATTATAAAAATTTTTGAAGATATAATTTATAAAAATGAATAAAAAAATATTATTTATAAATACTACGTTTGGCGGAGGTGGCGCTCCCAAAGTCGCTCGCGACCTGTTTTTTTATCTTAACAAAACCGAAGGATATGAGGCGTATTTTGCTTACGGCAGGGGTCCTAAATCGGACAATCCTCGTGTTATAAAAATAGGGAATATTTTTGAATTTTTTACCCACCTTTTTTTGGTTAGGGTTTTGGGGTTGGAGGGTTTTGGAAGCTATTTTTCCACAAGGAAGCTTATTAATTTAATTAAAAAAGAAAAGCCGAATATTATTCATCTCCATAATTTACATGGATATTATCTTAATTTTTTTACCCTTTTTAAATTTTTAAAAACAATTAATGCCTCTGTTATTT
>JAJXZH010000001.1 GCA_021780155.1 bacterium | reverse complement strand
TATTCTGCGGGGTTAAGGATGATTATTACAGCGGCAGTGAGAATGGCTAAGATACCTATTACTACCAATAACTCTATGAGAGTGAAGCTTGTGTTGGATTGCTTCCAGCGAGACGAAGTAAATTTGGATCTTTTTAGAGGAGAGGCCATCTTATTTTGTTTAGAAAAGATATGATGTATTTTTTTGGTTGGAGTAGATAAAGATTGTATATTCATATGTTTTATTTATTATACTTTGTTTGGATTTTTTTGTATAGATTTTTGGATTTTGTGGGTTGTTATTATTATATTATATCTGTTTGTTTTTGTCATTTATACGAGAATCATTGATAAAACATTAAATTGCAATTTGATTACGCCAAATTTAATCTCTTGCGACCGATAATTTAATTTATTCTTTAATTATCAGCATCAAGTCGGCAACATTAAACGCTCTTCTTTCAACACAAATAAAATCCCCTGTTTTTTTGAAAAAAGAATAAGAATCATTGTTTTTTAAATAATCGGAAGAATTTATTTTTTTTGAAACCAACTTTTCCAAAGAAAGACGGTCGGCAATGGCTCCGGCAACAGGAGTATTATCAAACCCATCCGAAGCAAAACTGGAAACTAAAATTTTTGAAATATCCAAATTTACTTTTTGAGCTTGATTTAAAATCGAAAGACAGGATTCTTGATTTCTTCCTCCTTTTCCTTTGCCGATTATTTTAACCGTTGTTTCTCCGGCGCAAATAATCGCCTCCTTTGATTTTATTTTTTCAACAAAAGGCAAAAGCGCTTTTTGAGCTTCCCCCATCAAAGCCAAAGAGCCGATAGATGTTTTATATCCGAGCGTTTTTGCCCGATTAACCATAGCCATCACTGCATCTTGATTGCAGGCAAATAAAAAATATTCGCATCTATCAAAATAGTGCTTATCTTTGGGTGTTTCCACAAAAAACACATTTTTTGTTGAAATATCGTATTTTTTCAAAACCATAACGGCGTCTCCGACATTTGTTTTGTCATAAATTGTCGGACCTGAAGCAATCACGTCAAGCGGATTTCCGCAAACATCCGAAACGATCAAAGATAAAGATTGCGCCGGATAAGTAAACTTTGCCAAATTTCCTCCTTTTACCTCAGAGATGTGTTTTCTTACAATATTAATTTCATCTATCGTTGCTCCTTTTTGAGTCAAGTTCTTAAATAAAGTTTTGGCATATTTGAGTTCGTTTAATGAACCGCACAAAAGAGACGAGCCTCCTCCACCAATAAAATAAATTATCAAATCATTCTTGTCGGCATTTTTTGCGATAGAAATAATTTCAGAGGTGGCTTTGATATTTTTTAAAGATGGCTGAGGATGAGTCCCCCAATGAGCTTTGACTTTTTTGTTTGTTTTTGATGGCTTAAAAGAATCGTTAACGTCCAAAGAAATTGCAGACGTCAAATAATTTCCCATAATATCGGCCATTTTGGAAACAGCGGCAAACGATCCCTTGCCAAAACCAATAACAAAAATTTTTTTATAATCTTCAAGATGAAAATGCTTCTCAGTAGCCATATCGGAGATTTTTAAAACATCGTTTTTGACGACAAATCTCTTAATGATGGTTTTTTGAATGTCTATCGCCTCATAAGCGCTTTCTATAATTTTTAAGGCGTCTCTTCTTGTTTTTGTTTGAGAAAGTTGTTTTTTGTTTATAATCGGCGATTTCATATTTTTTATTATATCAGTTTTTAGCCAACGAATAAATTAAAATCACCGTTTCCTAAAAAACGGCGATTTCACAAACAAAAAATTACAATTTTTTAATTTTTATTTTAACGGGAGATGAGTCAATTTTTGTTTCAATTTCTGCCGAAAATTTATCAATTTTGCCGATAGACACTTTTTTGGCGCCAACATCTTTCGCAATTGATGATTGATTTTCAAACACCATCGCTTCAATGTTTTTATCGCCGGAAATCCAAACTTCTATCTTGTCTTTGGGAACACATCCTCCGCTTTGCCTCAAATCCTGAATGGTTCTGACGAGTTCCCTGATGAGACCCTCGGTTTTTAGTTCGGGAGTGATAACGATATCCAATTCAAAATCATTTTCTATTTTGTCGTTTATTTCCACTTTTTTGACATTAATTTCGTCTCTTAAAACATCGAGTAGTTTAAGAAAATCTGCACTTTTTGATTTGTGATTTTTTATTTCAAGCTTTGCCAACGGCTGACGAACTTTTATCCCGACTTCCGCTCTTTTTGCCAAAACCAAAGAAGCTAAATTTCTTATATGCGACATTTCTTCGATTAAATCTTTATCAAGCGATGTCCTATTGGTGCCCAAAGGCCAAGATTCAAGATGAACCGATTCTTTGGCAGAAAACGACTCAAGCGAAACCAAAGATTGATAGAGCGCTTCCGAAAAAAACGGAGTAAACGGCGCCATAATTTTTGAAAGTTCAAGCAAGGAATAAGCCAGCGTTGATGATGCTTGCTCCCAATCTTTTTTGTCCTGAACCTTTTGAAATCTTCTTCTTGATCGTCTAATATACCACCTTGATAAATCATCAACATAAGATTCTATCGTTTGTCCGGCTTCAAGAAAATTATATTCCTCCATTTTTTTACCAACAACATCGGCACACTCCTGAGTTCTTAGAATTATCCATTTATCCAAAACATCGGTGGACTTCGGTGGCAAATCTATTTTGCATTTATTTTTTCCGTAAAGATTCAAAAATGAAAAAGAGTTGTAAATCGTAAGCATCAATCGCCTCAAAACTTTGGAAACTTCAATTTCATCAAAATTTTTTGAATCGCCGGGGGCATTAACGGTGTAAAAATACCATCTGATAGCGTCAATGCCGTATTTATTGATAACCGTCCAAGGATCAACGATGTTGCCTTTTGACTTTGACATTTTTTGGCCATATTTGTCGTTTATGTGTCCCAAACAAACAACATTTTTAAAAGGTGTCTTGTATCCCAAAAGAGTAGAGACGGCAAGCAACGTGTAAAACCATCCTCGCGTTTGGTCAACCGCCTCGCAGATATAATCGGCAGGATAAGTTATAAATTTTTCCGGATTTTTTATTTCATTTTTATTTATCTGAAAATCATTTGATTTTTTGTCCTCAACAAAAGGAAAGTGGTCTTGAGCAAACGGCATCGAGCCCGAATCAAACCAGACATCGGCAACTTCTTTGACTCGCTTCATCGTTCCTCCGCATTTATCGCAAGAAAAAGTTATTTCATCGACATACGGCTTATGATAGTCGCAAATTCCACATTCATCTCTTGATGCCGGCAGATAAGATGCTTTATCAAAATCGGCATAAGCGATAAAATCACTCCCTCTTGACTCTTTAATTTTAACCGATTCTTCTTGGCTCCATCCCGATAAAACCGTTTCCAACATCCACAAGGGATATTCGTGACCGACAACGAGAATTGTTTTATTTTTATATTTCTTTTCAAAAGCTTTGACAAAATTATATTGTCTCAACGCCAAATCTCTCAGGCTCTCTCCGTTGGGAGTGGATTTCATAAATTTTTCTTCAAGAGAAGAAAAATATTGATGATAATTTTTGACATCTCCGCCGTCAAAATCTCCGGTATAAACCTCTCTCAATCTTTTGTCGTAAATTATTTCTTTTATTTTCAATTGCTTGTTGATTATTTGAGCAGTCTCTTTGGTTCTTTTAAAATCAGAAGCAACAATCAAATCTATTTTATCTTTCAATTTCAACAATTTTTGACCGACAATTTTGGCTTGTGTTTTTCCATTCGCAGTAAGCGGAAATTCATCTTTATTTTTTGGACTGCCGTTGATTATATTTTTTACATTCTGTAATGCTTCCCCATGCCTGACTAAAATATAATTATTTGTCCCAGAAGGAATAAATTTGGATAATTCAAAAAAGCTTCCAACCGCCTTAAACTCTCCGCAACTTTCGCATTTCCAAATCGGAAGCGGAGTTCCCCAATATCTTTCTCTCGAAAAATTCCAGTCCTTCACATCTTCCAGCCACTCTCCAAACCTGCCATCTTTAATATGAGAAGGAACCCAATTTGTTTTTTTGTTGCTATCAATCATTTCCTTTTTTAACTCCGGCATTTTTACAAACCAGGAACTTCGCGCATAATAAATTAAAGGCGTCCCGCACCTCCAACAAAAAGGATATTCATGGGTGTAATCCAAAGTTTCCAGCAAAAAATTCTTTTCTTTCAAATAATCGAATATCTTATTTTCTGTTTCTTTTGATTTAACATAAAGACCGGCAAAATCAGGAATGTCTTCGGTAAACAATCCCTGCTCATTGACGGTGTGAATTTCGGGAAGTTTTATTTTTTTCCCCAACTCATAATCGTCCGCTCCATACATTACCGCCGTATGGACAACTCCGGTTCCGTCCGTAGTGGTGACAAAATTAGCCGGATAAATCTTATAGGTTTTTTCGTTCTTTAATTTTTTTATTTTAAATAAAGGCTCATATTCAAGACCAACCAACTTTTCTCCGGTAATTTCCAAAGATTTTTCGGAAAAGTCATAGTTTTTTAAAGTCCCTATCAAATCTGAAGCGATTATAAATTTCTCTCCATTTTTCTGTTTATAAATTCCGTAGTTTATTTTTTCTCCAACCGCTAAAGCAACATTTCCCGGCAAGGTCCAAGGAGTTGTCGTCCAAGATAAAATATAAGTTTTATCATCGGTCACAAAATCTTTAACTTTATCTTGAGCTTGATGAAGGGCGATTTTTTGTTTTGGAAGCAATCTGAATTTTATATAAACGGAGGTATCGGTAACTTCTTTATATCCCTGAGCAAGTTCGTGCGAAGAAAGAGCTGTTCCGCAACGAACGCACCAAGGAACAACTTTGTGTCCTTGATACATAAGTTTCTTGTCCCACGCCTGTTTTATGATATACCACAAAGATTCCATATAACTTTTGTGATAAGTAATGTAAGCATTTTTTAAATCAAGCCAAAAACCCATTCTTTCGGTAAGCTTTTCCCATTCGCTTTGATAAAGCCAGACGGATTCTTTGCATTTTTGATTGAATTTGGCGATTCCGTAATTTTCTATATCTTTTTTGTTTTTGAAACCAAGTTGTTTTTCTACTTGAATTTCAACCGGAAGCCCGTGCGTGTCCCAGCCACCTTTTCGCGGAACAATAAATCCTTGCATTGTTTTAAAACGCAAAACAACGTCTTTAAAAGAACGCGCTAAAACATGATGAATTCCCGGACGACCATTTGCCGTCGGCGGTCCTTCCCAAAATTTAAAAATTTTTCTCTGTTTACCGGCGGATAAAACTTTTTTTCCTTTTGAGGGTTTAAGAGTTTTTTGAAAAATATTTTTTTCTTTCCAAAGCTGTAAAACTTTTTCTTCTATTTCGGATGGATTGAAATTTTTAAGATTCCTTAGCATTAAAATAATCTATCATAATTTTTATTGAATTTGAAGCGCCAAAAAACTCCCCTCAAACGAAGGGAGTTTTATTTTAGAATTATTTCCCCAATATCTTTTTGAAAGCATTCAGTAAGTTCTGGAAAGAAAAGAGAGATTGCTGGAGATTTTGGAGAGTGGAAGTAGGGATATTTCCGCTAATTGTTACAGTGCCACCTCCGGAAACAGGAGATCCAACGGAAGAAGCCAGAGATATTTTCATTACCTGAAGATGATATTGATCCCCCACATATAAAGCAAAGGTCTTGGAATCAATCTGATTTAAAGAAGCAACTGAAAAAGCTGGATTTGATTTATTTTGTGCGTATGGAATGGTGGTGGCAATATTTGAAAGAAATTTATCAAATTCAGAACTGGTGTTCATATAAGAAAAGCCATTGCTATCGCTGATAAGAGCTATTTTCCCTTGAGAGCCGATTAGGAGACCGTTATCAAAAGTTAACGGAGTTCCGAAGTTTATATTTTTCGCATCCGACCCGCAACTGTTTGGACCAATAACGCTACTGGCTCCGGAACATTCTGATAGAACCTGTCTAGAATTAGGGACCTCGCTGAAATTTAATTTTCCATCTCCATCAGAAATATCAAAACCTATTATTCCACCCCTGACTCTTGCAAACCTTATCAAAAATCCACCATCTGGTCTTAGTGAATCCATGTAACATCCGGTGGTATCAAACATGGCCAAATCGGCTGGACGATGATTATAAATAATTACCACCCTACCATCGGATAAAGAAAAAATCGGATAATTTTCTCCGTCATTATCTAAACACGTGTTTTCAACCCGAGTATTATCTTTTGTTGTTCCAAAAATATCGGATAGCGACTCATCCATAACAGCTTTAGGATTTGAAATATCGGAAATATCAAGAACGGTCAAATTATCGGAAGTAGAATGAGTTCTATGAACGGAGCGCCCCCACATTGTAACAAGATAACTTGAATTTCCACTGGTATAAACCGGGGAACCGTTGTAAATATTTAAATTCGATACCGGCTCTCTAAAAAACTCACCCGCATCGAAAGAACTTGACAATTTGTGCCTATATCCGCCGATTATATTTGAATCAGAAAAATTTGGATTTGTTGTAATATCATAGAAAAGAATCGGATTGGTCCAGTCCGGAATGGTCTGAGTGGTTCCATTCACCGCATCCTCCCCATTGCCAACGTTTATAGTACCTATTCCTGCGACAACCGGGTCTCCCGGATAAGTTTTTTCAGTGGGATTTTTTTGTTCATGATAAAAAATTCCAGCATAAACTTTATCTTTTATATTAAATAAATAATCAGCATACATATTTGGATAAGAATTAACAAAAGTTATCGTCCCTGATGGATCAAATTGAAAAACATTCATAGTGCTACTATTTTGAGACACAAGGGGATTGCTAGTGAAAAAATATTTATAGTTATCAAGAGAAATGATTGGCGAAGACCCAATATAAAAAGGCAGTTTATTATCTTTCATAAGAGTTGGCGTGAGTGGATTGACAATGTTGTAAACCAAAATATCGGATGTTTTAGAGATAGTGTCCGATTCGACAACTAGGAGATATCTTTTACCTCCGTAAGAAAAAGTTTTTACTGAACCTATGGAATTATTAGATATAAGATTGCCGTATTTACCTTTTTTAATCGTTCCGGTAAGATCGGTTAATATTTTTTGATATGTTACTGAGGCCATGGCAGGATTGGGTTGGGGCAAGACAGCGGCTGGACCCTGCTCGGCTTGAGTAGTTACTGGATATCGCTTATTATTGCCCGGACTAGTTGTCGCATTTGTTCCCAACCAATGCACGTCGGTATAAAAACCAATTAAACAAGAAGATTTGCCATCGGGTTTTACACTTAAATTACAAAAAAATGGGCCGTCGACAACCATACCCCATCCAGATGGCATTTTGTCGACTCTTACTCCATAAGTCCAAACGGGAAGATTAAAAGATTGATTAATCTTAGCTCCGGAAACAACCGGAGTATCAGAAAATAACCCGGGCTTATATACGGTAATGCTAATTTGATTTATTTCATCTTGAGTAAGAGATCTGATTTGACTATACGGATTGCCAGAATTAGTCATCGTATATGTTCCAAATGAACCGTTTATAGTTAGAGTTCCAGTTCCTGCATTGGTTGTTATTGTTGATTGTTCTCCCGTAGAATAGTTGCAGTGATGGGAAGCTGAATTGGTTTTGGAGCCATCAGGCCAGGAAATATAAACATTAACCTGAGGATCGTCGGCGCCATTGGAACAAGTCCAGGGTCCTTTGTTGGCATTGCCGGAAGAATCGGTTTTAATCCAATTGGATTGAGTGGTCCAACTGCCGGAACCCGATTGTTTATGTAAGGTCCCAGATGTATTGGCTGGACCACCGACCAAAGCAAAGCCGTAACTATCTCCATTATTGCTTTGAGTGGCGCTGTAGCCAATATAACCGTTGGCAGAGGCAAAGACCTTTTGTAGATTATTGATTAATCCCGTTGTTTGAAAAATAAAAACAAACAGAATTAAAATCAATACAAAAAACAAATATTTTTTCATATTGGATTTATTATAGCACAATAAATAAAAAACTCCCCTCAAACGAAGGGAGTTTTTTATTGTATGATTATTTCCCCAATATCTTTTTGAAAGCATTCAGTAAGTTCTGGAAAGAAAAGAGGGATTGCTGGAGATTTTGGAGAGTGGAAGTAGGGATATTTCCGCTAATTGTTACAGTGCCACCTCCGGAAACAGGAGCTTTAACGGTTTGAATTGTAGTAGAGGCATTCCCCAATTTCCATTCATCGGCAATGCGCAGATTCATTCTAAAAATATCCTTACCATATGAAATCATGTCATACCAAGATTCAACAACATTATTTCCCTGATAAGAAGTATTCATTGAGTCAATCACTCCAATGAGTTTAGGGTTGGATGCATCTGAAAAATCAATCAAAAATTCCGGCATTTCTGTGTATGCCGGCGCTCCGGCTGCAGATAATGCATTTATGGCATCTTGAGACAACGGTGCCCCCAATAACCCGATATTATTGGAAACCACGAAGAAAATACCAGTTCCCAGTTTAGGCTCCCATGAGTTTAAAGATGGCGGAATTGTTAATGAAGGATATATTTTTTTAAGGTCGGCAAAATATGTTTGAGAGATTTTTATGATGTCTTTGTTAATTTTGTAAGAAGACCCCAACTGAGTAATCTTGGGAAAATTAGACACATCATAAATATTTAACGTTGAATCTTGAGAATACGAGTATAGCCGACCGGATATGCCATCATATGTAAATGTAGAGTAAGGAATTTTTAATGATGTCGGGAAATCCGAGGTGTCCACCTGAGTTACATTAGACGGATTAGTTATGTCATAAGCATACAATCTATATTTTCCCATCAAATATGAGTGACCAGCAGTTGAAATAATAAACGACGGCTCAATCATTGAGGTATGAAGTAATGGCTTAGCAACTCCCATTGAATTTTTATTGGAATATAAAACTGATTTTATGCTGGCCTGACCGCTAGAATCTATGGAATAAATAACAATCGTATTTTTGTCGTAATTGCCGTCAACAATTTTTGTAGGCGCATTGGAAATAAAATACGAATTTCCATCAGCGCCTTTATATATTCCGAGTGGATTTGCATGTTCCGGATAAGCACGTCCTGACAATCGACAATAAGTCCATTCATTTTTTGCCGACAGATTCATCGTCAAAGGATCTAATTTTAATATGGCAAATCCTTTAGCAGACATTATATCTCCAAAACTAAGTTCAACGAGCACATAAGGAGTGTCATCGCTTGCAACGATTCTATCTACAGACAAAGAACCTTCATGAGTGCCACCAACAACGTTTGGCATACAGGCAGTTGCCCCTTTCGGATAAAAAACATTTGGACGAGTGGTTTCTCCAAAACCTCTCATCGCTGAATTGACTGCAAAACTTGAAACTTGAATCGGATTATCCGGATTGGAAATATCATAAATCAATACATGAGTCAGGGCCGCCACAAACAAGTACGACTTGTCTCCAAATTTAGCTATTGAAGCACCAGTAGCAAATATACGATTTGAAGACGGCCGTCCAGCCATCATATCTCCATCAAGTAATTGATTATTTGAAGCAAGTTCGTCTTCGGTATAAGTACGAATAATTTCTTTGACACGAGAAAGATTGTAAGGAGGATAAACGATGTAAGAAAAATCCCCTATTGCCACGCCACCTATCGGCCCTGCTCCAACGCTTGTTGTGGTTGCAGTCCCCCCACTTTCTCCGCCACTCACAACACCACCTCCGCCACTACCTCCTCCACCACCACTACCGCCGCTGCCTGTTGTAAAATGAAACACCACATTTGTAACTTCATTTGCCGAAAGATTGATGGTGCCACTGGGATCAACTGATTTAAGAGTGAGTCCGGCTGGAGGAATAATAGAGCTGATTACATATTTTGCATAAGTTATTCCGTTACTGGCTGGAACATTATTATATTGGCCAAGATGAGCCGGGGAAGGTATTTGAGCGACCGGTTCGTTTGAAAACCCGGAAAGACCCGTTGTCTGTTCTACGCTAAAAGTAATCTGAGACATTTCATTGTCTGTCAGTGTACGAGAAAAATTACCCGACGAATCAACCAGATCGGCAGAAAAATTAAACGAACCATAAACACCCGTATCCGGAAAAAGCGTACTTGCATTTACTTCAGTATTAGCTTTTCCAAATATTGAACGAACGCTCAAAACAAATCCGTTTATCGACTTTTGATTTAATAATGAGGTGGCAAATCCTATGCCCAATATAGCAACAAGGATAACCGCAACCAATAAATATTTTTTCATATTGGATTTATTATAGCGCTCTCGCATTTTAAAAGAAATAAGGGCATAATATTTTTATGGAATCAATCGTAAACAAAAAAGCTTATTTTGATTATGAAATTTTAGAAACCATGGAGGCGGGAATGGAATTGCTCGGCCACGAAGTTAAAGCGATTAAAACCGGCAAGGCAAATATAGTCGGCGCTATGGCTAAAATATACGGCGGACAACTTTGGCTGGTGGGCGCCGGTATCGGCCCCTATCAAGCAAAAAATGTTTCTGATAATTTTGATCCGGCACGCTCCAGAAGGTTATTGGTCAAAAAAGACGAGATAAAATATCTTTCGGGAAAAATGTCTTCAAAAAACTTGACGCTCGTGCCATTAAAATTATATAACAAGAACGGAAAGATAAAGATTGAAATCGGATTGGGAGTTCATAAAAAGAAATCCGACAAAAGAGAAATTATAAAAAAACGGGACATTGAAAAAGAAACGCGCAGAAATTTCTAAATTATAATGTCTAATTTAAAATAAAAATCTAAATGACTAATTTCTGAAATTTTATAATTTGGCATTTGATTAGAAATTAAGATTTGAAAATTATAAATTGGTTTTGGCCCTCCTTTGCTACCTCTTACGCTAAAGCCACAAAGGTCAAGGAAAGCTTCGAAAGGAAAAATAATTTAGATAATGATATATTTTGTCTATATTCTTTACAGCAAAAAAGATGATAGTTTATATGTTGGCTGTACAACAAATATTAATAGTCGCATAAAACATCATAATTCTGGATCGGTTCAATCTACACGAAATCGACGCCCACTGGTCGTGATTCATACTGAGGAATTTTTTGATAAAGCACTGGCGTTTAACAGAGAAAGATTTCTAAAAAGTCTATGGTCAGCCAGATTCAAGAAAAAGATAAAAAAGAATTATCTTGAAAGACAACAAAAAGTATGAAATGATTGGCTAAATCACCCTAGATCGCAAAGCGATTGGGTGATCGCCCGAACATTTTACTTTGTAAAATGTTTTAGGGGGATGACGGGCATCGATGGAGCGAGCGCGTTAAAAATTGCGAGTCAAGCGGCGACTTGTAAATCCGCCAAAACAAATCTGCTAACAGAAATGTAGCACTTGCCTACGCATAAGAACTTTTAAGTTCGTACGTAAGCCATCGGCTCCCGACTTCTCATAGGGAATTGGGCTAAATCACATTTATGTGATCGCCTCCGACCGACTCATGTCGGTTTAGGACCGGTGTTATATATGAGAATTATCCTCATCAAGCGCTTCCGTAGTTGAGGAAAAATTAAGGAAGCAAATTCGCTTCGTAAGAAGATACGCTCGTAGATATTTTTAACAAACCGCCCCAGACGTGGATTCAACTTCCACCATCTCCACTACAAAAACCTCCCTTCTGCGGAGGTTTTGTGTTAAATGACATTAAGAGATGGAGGAAGCAAACTGCTTTGCTTCCGT
>JAJXZH010000019.1 GCA_021780155.1 bacterium | reverse complement strand
GATAAAAAAACTTTGGAAGAAAAATTTATGCCGTTAGCTACCAACTTGGGAAGAGGGGAGTTGTTATGGCCTTTAAGAGTGGCTCTTTCCGGACAAAAAAATTCTCCAGGACCATTTGAAATAATGGAGGTTTTGGGTAAAAAAGAATCTCTTGAAAGAATTCAAAAGGCAATAGATGCCATTGCTTAATTATTTATTTATGACCAATAAAAAGCCGTTTTTTTATACATTGACTTATTTGATATTAAGTTTTCTAATATTGATTTTTATCACTATTTTTGGCGTTTTTGGAAATGGGGTAGTGATAGCGCAAACCATAGACAAGAGCGCCTTACAGGGCCAAATTGACGCCAAAAACAGCCAATTACAACAGATACAACAGCAATTAAAAGATCAGCAGCAACAATTAATCAATACCCAAAACCAAAAGCAAACCTTATCGTCCGAAGTTGGCAGAATAAACTCCAACATAAATCAAATTAACTTAAGCATAAAATCAAGTCAGATCCAGATAGAAAAACTCAATCTTCAAATGCAAGAACTGCAAGGACAAATCTCGGATGCAAAAAATAATATATCCGTTAAAAGTCAGGCGGTTGAAGACTTGATGAGACAAATACAACAATCTGACAGCGAAAATGTGATCGTCGGTTTTTTAAAAAACAAAACATTATCCGATGGAGTAATGGAGGCGCAATCTCTACAGGATTTAAATAATAATCTTATTTTAAGTATTCAACAATTAAATGATGCCAAACAAAATTTAAATAATATCTTAACGACAACAAGCAATACAAAACAGCAAAAAGAAGTTGAAAATTCAAATTATCAAAATCAAAAACAAATCGCCAGCGATTTAAAAAGTCAAAAACAACAATTTTTGGACCAGACAAAAAATAAAGAAAAGATTTATCAAGATTCAATCAGCAAACTCCAACAGCAACAAGTTGAAATCGCTTTAGAGATAGAAAAAATAGAAAGTCAATTAAGATCGGAAATAAATTACAAAAATCTTCCCAAAAGCATTCCCGGACTTTTGGAAGTTCCAATTCAAAAAGGGGATTTTGTAATGACTCAAGGATATGGCGCCACCGGTTTTGCTCAAAAAGCTTACAAAGGAAAGTGGCATAATGGCATTGATCTTGCAGCACCGATTGGAACTCCAATAATGGCTGCCGCCGATGGCGTTGTTATTAGCGTTGATAATCAGGACAGGTATTGTTATCACGGGGCTTATGGAAAATATGTCGCTATAAAACATTACAATGGACTAACAACAATTTATGGACATATGTCTCTTTATGTCGCTAAGGAGGGCGATAAAGTTAATCGCGGTCAAATTATAGGATACGTCGGGCAAACCGGATACGCTACCGGCCCGCACGTTCACTTTGGAGTTTATGATTCAGCTACGTTTAAAATCGCTCCCAGCGTTTCTTGTGGACCAAAAATGCCGTTAGGAGGAGATCTAAACCCGCTAAATTATGTTTCAATTAATTAAATAATCATTTATAATCAATTAAATGAATAATAACATTGATATAAATAAATTAATTTTATCGATTCTGGCTCCGGTTATTGATTTTTTGAAACAACACAATCTTTGGGATTCTTTGGTTAAAATATATCAGTTGATTTCCGGAATAGTTATTAATCTTTGGGCATGGTTGGAGAACAACATAGGGACACAAAAACTTCTTGATTTTTTGATAACTTTTATAAAATTCGTTCTAAATATATTTTTGACTCTATTTAATGTCTTATCTCAAATAGTAAATTGGGCCTTGCATTTGCTTAAATAGCTTTATTGGATAATTTAGTTGATATATTGTGTCGCAAAATCTACCTTGTGCGACAGATAATATAATAAAGAAATAACGTAAAAACCTCTATTCCCTATAAAATAAAACCCCAAAAAATAAATTTGGGGTTTAGATTATTTTCCAAAAAACTTCCTTGATATCGAGACGATGATATCAGAAAAGATAACCATAAAAATCAAAACAATGGCAACAAAAATATTGGCTGGCTGATCCGGTTCTTGTTTTATTAGATTACTTGCTTCTCCGGATACTGACTGTTTCATTTTTTCCTCCCTTGAAAAGACGCTGGGGCTGATGAACTTTCAATAATATAAAATAAATTTTGCTTTATGTAAAGTTAAATATTTTTTATATTCTGCTACAATTATTATCAAATGAATAATTATCACAACGTTGAGGAATTCAAAACTCTTGCCGGATACGATATTGATGGGACTTGGTATCCCCGAGTAACCAAAATAGTAGAAATAAAAGCCAAGCCGGCATTGTATAAATTTTATGCCGAGCTATCCAGTTTTGCCGAAGGAGAATCGGTCAAAAAAATATCCGCAACCGAAGGAACGCTAATCCACGAAACTATTGAGGGAATTTTTATGAATAAAACACCCGAAATAGATCCGACGATTAAACCGGCAGTGGAAGCGTTTCAAAAATTTATTACCACGACAAATATTCAGGTTGACCCGGAATTTGTGGAAAAAAGAGTTGCTAATCACGATGAAAAATATGCCGGGACAATCGACTCGATGGCTTTAATTGATGGGAAGTTCGGAGTGTTGGATATAAAAACATCTCAGTCAATTTACAGAGATTACAATCTTCAAACTTCGGCATATATGGCAGCGCTTGAAAAAGATTTTCCAACATTACAAACGCGATGGATATTAAGAATTGATCAAAATAAAATTTGTAAAAAATGTGGAGCTACTTTGCGCCCTAAGGGTGGCAGAGAAAAAATCCGCCTACCTTGGGACCCAAAAAATAAAAGCATAAGAGCAAAAGCTTCCGTTTGTGAACACCAGTGGTCTGATTTGAGAGGAGAAATAGAACTTAAAGAATTCCCCTACTGGAAAGAAGATTACAAGGCATTTTTGGGCGCTAACAAATTATGGGAATGGGAAAACGAATACTGGTTAAAACAAGCGGGATATTTATTGTAAAAAAATAAATCGGCAAATGCC
>JAJXZH010000020.1 GCA_021780155.1 bacterium | reverse complement strand
CATATTTTACAAGGAGAGAGAACGATGGCTGTTGATAATAAAACTTTGGGTAGATTTATTTTGGATGGCATCCCTCCGGCGCCAAGAGGCATTCCTCAGATTGAAGTTGTTTTTGATATTGATGCCAACGGAATATTAAATGTTTCAGCAAAAGATAAAGCCAGCGGAAAGGCGCAATCGGTCAAGATTGAGGCATCCACCCAGCTTTCCAAAGATGAAATAGAAAAATTAAAAAATGAAGCAGCCGCTCACGCTGAAGAAGATAAAAAGAAAAGAGAAGAAGCGGATGTAAAAAATCAAGCCGAGCAATTGGTATATCTGGCTCAAAAAAATGTCAATGAATGGAAAGACAAAATAAGCGCCGAAGTAAAAAGTTCAATAGAAAATAAAATTTCAACTCTCAAAGACGCTATTTCAAAAAATGAAATTGAAATGATTAAAAGCGCCTCCGCGGACCTTTCTCAAGAAGTTCAAAAAATAGGTCAATCAATGTATTCTTCAGAAAATAACAATCAAAATCAACAGCAAGAACCTCCAAAAGAAGATGGGCAACAAAATTAATTTTCCCGGCTTTCTTAAAAAGGATATTTGAGTTATAATTTAATATCGGACGTCTTTTTTAGAGACGATTTAAAAAATATTAAATAATTTGCCTATGATTGGTTTGGAACATCCGCAGCATATTGGTCAGGCTAGAAAAGAAGAATTTTCCCATTCCGTTTATACCGGGGCGTTTTCTTATTGGAAGTTTAGTGTTCTTTGTTTTTTGACGGCGGGTTTTGGGTTTGCTTCAAGTTATCTTATAAATAATTCTTTGTCTTTAAGTGGATCGGATAAAACACACATGCTTGCTTGGGGGATTGCTTCTCTCTTTTTGTTCTTTATCTTGTCTGCTTTGGATATAATTTTTATTAATAGAAATTGGGCAATATCTGTTATTATGGCAATTGGGGGAATATCTTTGGGAATTGGAATTTTAAATTTTAGCCAAAACTTTATCATTGTTTTGGCAGTGGCGATAGTTATTATGATTTCTGCCGGTCTATCGGCAAAAAATCTTTCCGACAACTCTTTAAAAACACAATTTTTTAAAACATCCAACATTGTTTTAAAAGGCGTTATTTTAGCGGTGGCGGTTATTGCCGGATTTATTTTTTTCAATAAGTTTTCTTCCGAACCGTTAGGGGGAGACAATCCGATCTTGCCCCAGAGTTTTTTTGAAGGAACCGTAAATGAACTTTCAAAATTAATGGGACCGGCGTTGGGAGGATTGGATTTTTCTTTATCAATCAATCAAATTGCTTCTCAAGCGGTGGATAATCAATTAGCCTCTAGTTCAAATGCCGCTTTCATTTCCCAGTCGCAAAAAGATTCCATGATTTCTTCGGTGGTTGATCAATACAAGCAAAGACTGTCGTCGATTTTTGGCTCAAATGTAAATCCAGACGAGAAACTTTCTTCTTCTCTCTATTCGGCGTTGATAAATAAGATAAATAGTTTGCCCGACTCAACTCGCAACTGGGTTTTAATTGGGGGAGCAATTTTGATGTTATTGACCGTTACTGCCGTTTCTCCGATAATTCGACCCATAGTAATAATTTTTGCCTTTGTTTTTTACGAAATTCTTCTGGCTATTAACTTTGGTATGGTAATTAGCGAAACAAGGAACAAGGATACGGTGGTTATGCCCTGATTTTTTAAATCATTTTTTAGTTTTTAGATTATGGACTACTATGAAATTTTAGGTGTTTCCAAAAACGCTTCCGAAGATGATATCAAAAAAGCTTTTAGAAAATTGGCTCACAAATATCATCCCGATAAAGCGGGAGGGGACGAAAAAAAATTCAAAGAAATAAACGAGGCCTATCAAGTTCTTTCCGATTCAAAAAAACGCGCTCAATATGACAGATTTGGAAAGAATTTCCAGAATCAACAAGGTTTTGGTGGCCAAGGTTTTGGTGGAGGAAATCCTTTTGCCGGTTTTGATTTTTCCGGAGGTCAATCCAACGGCGATTTTTCAAATTTTGGTTTTAGCGGACAAACCGGTTGGGACGACTTTGAAGATATTTTTGGTTCTTTTTTTGGGGGGACAACCAAACAAAATCGTCATCAGAAAGGGAACGATATTCAGGTTGTTTTAGATATCACTTTAAAAGAAGCTTATTTTGGAGTTAAAAAAGATATTTCTTTTAAAACTTTTGTCATCTGCCAAAAATGCAGCGGATTGGGATACGACAAATCGGCTGGAGTTAAAAAATGTTCAAAATGCGGAGGAACCGGTCAAATTAAAGAAAGACACTCTTCTTTTTTTGGGAATTTTGTTCAAGTTAAAGAATGCGACAAATGTTTTGGAAGTGGACAAGAACCAAACAAAATTTGCAATGAATGCGGAGGTTCCGGAAGAATTGTGGGAATGAAATCAATTTCGGTGGATGTTAAATCCGGAGTTTATAGCGGACAAATGATAAAAATTGCAGGTGAAGGAGAGGCATCTCTAAGAGGAAAACCGGCAGGGGACCTTTATATAAAAATAAATATCTTGGCAGATAAAAAATTCAAACTTAATGGAGATAATATTTTTGTGGAAAAAGAAATCAAATTGTCCGATGTTTTAAAAGAAAAAGAAGTGGAGGTTGAAAGTGTCAGTGGAGACAAAATTAAAATTTTAATTCCGCATAATTTTGATTTAAACGAACCAATGACTATAAAAGGAGAGGGAATGAAAAGAAGTTCCGGAATTTTAAACAAAATTGGTAGAGGAGATTTGATTGTAAATTTTAAACTAAAAACTCCCAAAAAAATGTCTTTTAAATCAAAACAACTGGCTGAAGAATTGATAAAAGAACTTGAAAAAGACGGCGATTGATTGTATTATCCTATCGTTGTTTATTTTCATTTTTTAAAGCGCCCGTAGCTCAGCTGGTAGAGCAGCTCCCTTTTAAGGAGATGGTCGAAGGTTCGATTCCTTCCGGGCGCACAAGAAATAAAAAATATACCGATTCACGCGGTATATTTTTTATTTGTCCAGGAAAGAATCGAATACGAGTCCCCGTGTTGGAAAATAGGAGCGAAGCGACGTAAGAAACCAGAAGGTTTCTTATTTGGGGGTCGGGGACGAGTGGTGAGATAGCGTAGAGCGTCCTAGATCGGAA
>JAJXZH010000022.1:2074-12825 GCA_021780155.1 bacterium | reverse complement strand
TGGGAATCGGATTATTTAGATATTGTATTTAAAAAAAGATTAGTAAAAATCTTATGAAATATTTAAGTCAGCTTAATAAAAAATATTTAAACGGGAAAACCTGCCTTTTAAGGTTGGATCTTAATATTCAAGATGATGAATTGAAAAATTCTTTAAGGTTGAAGAGAGCATCTTTAACGATTAATTTTCTTTTGAAAAATAATGTAAAAGTAATCATTCTTTCGCACAAAGGCAGGCCGGAAAACGTATCCAATATTGAACATCAAAAATCAAAATTAAGTTTGAAAGATGTCAGTAAGGCCTTATCCGATGTTGTTGATAAAAAAATAATTTTATTTGAAAATTTTGATTTTAAAAAAATAAAAAAAGCAGTAAATGATTCCAATGACAAAGTGTTTATGCTTGAAAATCTTCGCTTCAATAGTGGTGAAGAAAATAATTCAAAAAACTTCGCCAAAGGACTTTCCTTTTTGGGAGATTTTTATGTTAATGATGCTTTTGCCGTTTCTCACAGAGAGAACGCTTCGGTTTGCGCTATAACGGATTTTTTGCCATCTTATGCCGGATTGGAGTTGGAAATGGAAATAAAAGCGTTTGAAAAGGTGATAAAAAATCCTCCAAAACCTTTGATAATCATTTTGGGTGGAGCGAAAATTTCGGATAAAATTGGAGTAATCAAAAAGTTTTATTCAAAAATTTCTTGGGTGCTTACCGGCGGAGGAGTGGCCAACACTTTTTTTGCGGCAAAAAATATTCCAGTAGGAAAGTCTCTTTATGATAAAAATTCGCTAACAATCGCAAAGGAGTGGTCAAAGTCAAAAAAAATTATTTTTCCACAAGATGTCAAAATTGAAAATGGAGAAATTTTGGATATAGGCAAAAAAACGATAGAAAATTATTCGTCAATCATTAAAAAAGCAAAGACCATTATTTGGAATGGACCAATGGGTTATATAGAAAATGAAAAATATCAAAATGGCACCGTGTCTTTGGCGAGAGCTATTGGAAAATCAAGAGATTTTTCGATTGTTGGCGGAGGGGAAACGACTTCTTTAATATTGAAAAAACATTTGGAAAAAAACATCAAATTTCTTTCAATTGGCGGAGGGGCGATGCTTTGGTATCTTTCGGGCAAAAAAATGCCGGGATTGGAAGCTCTGGACAAAAATAATTTTTGAATCTAGAATTCACTTTTTAATGAAAGCTTAATTTTATATGAAAAAAATCGTTGTTTTATATCATAATCAATGTTGGGATGGTTTTGGAGGCGCTTGGGTGGCTTGGAAAAAATTTAAAAACTTAGCCGATTATATCGGAGTTGAACACGGCGCTCCGGTCCCGAAAGGATTAAAAAACAAAGAAATATATTTGATTGATTTTTGTTATTCCAAAAAAGAGATGATTGAATTGCGAGATAATAATCTCAGGGTAGTTGTTTTAGATCATCACATTACAAAAAAAGCGGAAACAGAAATGATGGAAGAACATCTTTTTTCAAATATCCATTCCGGATCTTATTTGGCTTGGAAATATTTTTTTCCTTCAAAAAAAGTTCCCAATTTAATTCTTTATATTCAAGATAATGATTTGTGGAAATTCAAAATAAAAGGGTCAAAAGAAATAATGCTTTCGATAAATCTTTTTCCATACTCTTTTGATGTTTGGGATAAAATTTGTAATCGGTTAAAAAGCGTCAAGGGAAAGAAAGAGTATTTTATTCAAGGCAAAGCTATTTCCAGTTATGTTCAAATGCTTTCTAAAGAAATAAGTGATTCGGCAAATAAAGTGATTTTATCGGGGATCAAGGCGTGGGCGGTTAATGCGCCAAGATTTATAAGAAGCGAGCTTGGAAATTTGCTTGCCACAAAAACAAAAGGAATAGACGTTGGTATTGTTTGGTATATGGAAAATAATGGGGATATTCAAGTTTCTTTACGTTCAAACGGAAAAGTCGATGTAGGTTTATTGGCGGAAAAATTTGATGGAGGGGGACACGAACGAGCCTCCGGTTTTATATTCAAGAGCGAATTGAAAGATAAATTTCCTTGGAAAATGATAAGATAATGACGATATGAAAAACAAAAATAACAATTTTAAAAAAATAATTATTTATACCGATGGAGGCTCTCGTGGAAATCCCGGACCGTCGGCTTCGGGTGTTTATTTTGAAACACTGGATAAAAAATACGGCAATTATCTTGGGGAAACTACCAATAATGTTGCCGAATATGAAGCGATAATTTTTGCCTTAAAAAAAGTCAAAGCATTAATCGGCAAAGATAATGCCGACAAAACCGAGATTGAAATAAATTCCGACAGTCAGCTTATTATCAGTCAGCTGAATGGGGAATTTAAGCTCAAAGAAGAAAGTTTATGGAAATATTTTATTGAAATATGGAATTTGAGACAAGATTTCAAAAATGTCTTTTTTAATTATATTCCGAGGGAAAAGAATAAAATTGCCGATTTGATGGTGAACGAGACATTGAATGAAAATTCAAAAAAGGGACTGTTTTAATTATTAATATATTATTAACAAAATAAATGAAAAGTTTATATTTAAAATAATATTATTAATAAAAATTATAGATATATTAATTTTGAAAAAATATTTGGTAAATTTGGCAACAAAAACGAATCATCAGAATTAACTAAGGCGAGAGAAGAGCTCAAATTAAACGATCAAGAACACGCCGCATGGGTTAAGGATTTTTTTAAAAGATCCGAAAAAAAGCCTCAAGATTTGGATGCAAATAATCCTCAAGAGAGAATATTTTTGGATGAATGGGATAAACACGACGTGGAATATCATGATAAGCTTGAAGAAAAAGTTAAAAAGCTCGAAAGAGTTGAATTTAAATAAATTTAAAAACCCCTTATTTAAAATAAGGGGTTTTGGGGTCAATTTCCGAGTATGGAAATAGGAGATATTTTTCTACAAATGGGCAATAAAAAACGTGCGGAATGATTGATGATGATATGTCTGATAGCGAGTCATTAAGTTTGGGTTGTTTTATCGCGAGAAGGCGCCTTTGAATTTCTTTTCTCTCCCGCTTTTTTTCTTTTTTGGTGGACATTAGCGTTCTCCAGTGCTTAAATATTAATAACATATTAATATTGATTTGACAATAGTTGATTGGTTTTATATAATATGCTTGCAAGGTAAGCCAAGCGACTAATCTTTGAGAAATTAAGGGTAGGAAAGTCCGGACACGCGTTTCGGCGCAAGCCGAGAAATAGTAGTGGGTAATTCCCATCGTCCGTAAGGATCGAGGTGCGAACAGAGACGTCAAGATTCGAAAGAATTTTGAGTTCTCGCCATGCAAATGGTGAGGATAGTCCCCATCATGCAAATGAAGGGGAGTGAAACGGCTAAATCCTTACTTGCGTGCAAGGCCGTACTATGCGCATCTCACTGAGGCGAGTTGCTTTAATCCAAAATATAAATATCAATTTGATTTTTTATTTTTGATTTTTAGCAAATCTCTTTAGTGAGGTGCGTATGGGGTGCCGCTTGAGCTTGAGAGTAATTGATAGCCCAGATAAATTGTCGCTCATGACAGAATCCGGCTTATGGCTTGCCGGGCAAATAAATCACAAACTCCGCCACAACGGCGGAGTTTTTGATCCAAATATTTATGCACACTTTTTATATTTAGTTGTGTTATAATTAAATATATGAAAAAAGAAAAATATTTTTTATCATTTGGCATAGTTTTAATCGTTGTTGCGGTTATGGCGTTAGCCGGAATGTATTTAAAAAATCAAAAAGTCGTTGAGGCCCAAACTGGAGGGACGGGCACTGTTGTTTTAAATATACAAATCTGCCAGACCCTGGCGAATTATCAAAGTCCTTCGGGACAGACTTGTTCCGGAACTCCGACATCTCCATCTCCCGATATTGCCGGTCAATTTAAATATGATGTTCAAAGATTGGTTGGTTCTGGAACAAATACTCAAATAACGACAGTTCTCAGTGGGGTTGGCGCCGGAACTTATACATTGCCAGCCAATACTCCTAACGCTGGTAATAACAATCGGGATATCTATACAGTGATAGAAAAGTCGGCCCCTACCAACTACGATCTTGTCGGAACCAGCGGATTTACCTACCCTTATAATTTTTCAGTTACAGCGAGCCAGAGCGTAGAAGTGGATTTGCCTTATGTGATTTATACGGCGGTTGAACAAACCGCTCCTGTCGGAACAACTGTTTCTGCCGACATTGTTGATGGCAATGGAAATTTTGTCAGAGCTCTGACGACTTCAGAAATTCAATCGGTTACTTTTGATATTCAACATTCGGTAACATCGCGAGGAGAAGGCGGAAGTGTCGGTTCTCATGCTGGAAATTTTGACACTCAGGTTTCTTCCGGAAAATTAAATACTTCATATTCTCTTACAACCTATGTTCATTCCAGTTCCATTCTCACAAACATCAAATCGCCAGCCGGTTATGTGGTTAGGTCAATTGAGGCTGGACCGTGGGGTACTTATTTTGGTCCTGAATCTGTCAGCAGTGTTGTTATTCACTTTACTCAGGCTCCGGCCTCGTCTCAAACTCAAAAAGCCGACCAGATGCTTTATGTTCCTAACGGCATAAGTTATGTCAAAAAAATAGCTCAAACATATTCGGACGATGAGTATAAGTATTCGGATCTGGATGTTGATTTGTTTGCTTATAACGGCAACAATAATCGTCCATTTCCTTTAAATTGGTCAATCTCCAAATATTCCGGAGTTCCTTATTTATTTATGAACGCGGTTGGAAAAATAGTTGTTTATGATATTTCAGATCCTGCCAATCCCAAGCAAGTAAGTGAATTCCTCCTTTCTAATATCCAAAATTTTAATAAAATTACTCATCATACCGGAGCCGGGGATAAAGTGTATGGCCCATGCTCTCCGGAAAATCTTGGAACTCATGCTTTTATAACTTCAGCGGATGAAATTTTTACCTCGGATGACTCTCCATATATACTGGTTAATGTTGGACACGACTATGCAGTGAAAGGAACGGCTATATTTTCATTGGATCCAGGCACAATGCAAATAACCGCCTATCCTCAATGGACGATGTGTTATAACGGATCCAATGGTTACGGAATGTATAAAGGAAGTGATGGAAAGAATTATTTTGTTTCTGAGCCGTTTGATAGCAGCGTTGAATCGGGTAACATAGCAAGTATTCTTTATATTAATTCAGCAGGAATAATAAATAATGTCGCAACTCTTAGCACTAACAGTGGATTAAGTGGCGCCGCTTCTGACATTAATTATAGAACCGCTTCTTTATTTACTTCCGGAGGGAAAACATATCTTATCGGTCTGGGTAAAAGTGTTTATGGTAGTAATTCTGTTCCGATTTATATTTATGATATTTCAAATCCAAGCAATATAACAAAGATAAACCAACAAATTTCACCGCTTTCATTTTTGGGTGGGATTTCTCAGATAAAAATAGACAGCCAAGGTAAACGAATGTATCTTAGTTCATCAATTCCAAATCCATCATATTCTGCAACTTCTACAATCGGTGTTAAAGATATTCCAATTTGGCAGGTTTATGATTTAAGTGTTTTGCCGAGCGCTCCAAAGTTGATAGCTACTTACAACAAGCCGAATGATTTACTTAATTCAACTCAAGTATCTGCGGACTTTGCTCAAGTTGCCAAGAGATTGGGTATCACATATTCGGGCAATCTTATTGATATAAGCAATTCCTCTTTCATGTATGGCGGTTATGGATTTTCTTCTTCGGCTCAGTTGATTAATATCTCAAATAATTTGGCATATGTGTCTTTATATACCAACGGGAAAAGTCAGTGGGATACTATTGCCAATCAAGCCGGGGTGACGGACGGAAGCGAATATGGAACTAATGCTATTCAATTTATTGTTGACTTAACCAATGTAACCCAGCCGAAAATTTTAGGAATGATATTCGGGCACACTGAGTATTCTGCTTATACGCTTTCTGCCGGAGGTTGGTTTGATATTCCATTGTATGGAAGCATTATAAATTACAATGGCTATATCTATAGAGCCAATTTCCGCATTGCCGATGAATGGAAGTTGGGTAATGCGCCGCTACCTCCAACAAGTCCAACGAATCCAACAAACGAAATTAAAAGCGCAATAAACTCTATTCCATCAAATCAAAACCTTAATTTTTCAATGTTTAGTTTTAGTAATCTGCTTAATATCTTTAAAAATATATTGAATAAGCAATAAAAATAAATTTCAATTATATTTTTTTCATTAAAAAACCGATAAATTTTATCGGTTTTTTGGTCTTGGTCGGCTATTGATAAAATTTATTATTTGATATATCTTAAAATTTGTGCCCAAAATGCGTTTAAAATACGCCGCAAAATTATAAAATATGTATAAAAAATTTGAAGAAACTTTGAGTTTTGATGATGTGATGCTGGTTCCTCAATACTCAAGCATTCTTTCGCGAAGCGAAGTTGATACAAGAACAATATTGTCAAACGGCAAAAAAAATTTTTCTTTATCCATCCCTATTATTTCGGCAAATATGGATACGGTTACCGAAAGCGAAATGGCGATACTTATGGCAAAAATGGGAGGATTGGGAATTATTCATAGATTTATTAGTGTAGAAAAACAAGTTGAAGAAGTTAAAAAAGTAAAAAGTCAAAATCTCATAGTCGGAGCGGCGGTGGGAGTAAAAGAAGGCGAACTGGAGAGAATAAAAGAATTGGTTGCCGCCGGAGCGGACTTAATTGCGTTGGATATCGCTCACGGACATTCAAAATACGCCATTGAAAAAGTTAAATTTATAAAAAAAGAATTTCCGTCGGTTTTTATTGCTGCCGGGAATGTTGCGACTGCCGAAGGTTTTAAAGATTTAGCCGATGCCGGAGCGGATGCGGTTAAAGTTGGAATCGGCGCCGGCTCAATTTGCACCACAAGAATCGTTACCGGTTTTGGCATTCCTCAAATTTCGGCGATATTAAACTGCGCTCCGGTTGCTCAAAAAACAAAAGTTGGTTTAATTTCGGATGGAGGAATAAAATCGTCGGGGGACATAGTCAAAGCGCTTGCCGCCGGAGCGGATGCTGTTATGATGGGAAATGTTCTTGCCGGAACCGACGAAGCGCCCGGAAAACTAATTGAAATTGATGGTAAAAAATTTAAATCATACAGAGGAATGGCGTCTTTACAGGCAAATTTAGAAAGACCGGATGCCAAATCAAACAGAGATGAAATTATAGAAGAGGGAGTTTCCGCTCACGTTCCTTATAAAGGGAAGGCCGAAGATATAGTTAAAAAAATGGTTGGCGGAATGCGTTCGGGATTGAGTTATGCCGGCGCAAAAAATATTGCCGAATTAAAAAAGAACGCTAAATTTGTTAAAATTAGTCCGGCGGGTTTGCGCGAAAGCAATCCTCACGACGTAGTCTTTATTAATGGCGACATAAAGCAATAATGAAAGAAACAAAAAATAAAAAAGATTTTAACTTTGACGATTTTTGGAGATATTTGACCAATTTTTGGACGGTTATCTTTATTGGAGTGGTTATTTCCGATTTTTTAACTTTTGGCAGTTATCAATATTTAATAGCTCCACTTTCCGTGATTTATGGAGCAATTTTGAGTATTTTTGTAAGCACCAAAGAGTTTGATAGGTGGTATGACTTGCATGAAGATAAAAAACATCCGGGAGAAGTTTTTGTTATCATTTGGAGTTTGTTGCTTTTAGTGATGGGCGCTATTTCTTGGATTTATGGGAAAACATATTCCATTTCAACCGAGGTGATCTCCGTTTATATAATGGTTTTGACGGTCTTTGCCATTACTCAAAGTTCAAAAAGTATTTATAAAAATAAAAAATAATTAAAAAAATATGAAAGACAAAACAATTTTAATTTTAATATCGGTCGTATTGCTGGTTGTTTTAGGACTTGGAATTTATGGAATAATGAAACAAAATAATTCTCCCTCAAGCAATACTGGTGTTAATAATTTATCTCAAAATCAAACATCCACTCCGGTGATAAATATTTCTACAACAACACCAAATTCTTCAACAACAAACTTATTAAAAACAAATCCAATCATGAAACATATAGTTACTATAAAAACAAATTACGGCACAATTGAATTCGGGACTTATGATGATGATGCGCCAAAAACTGTCAGTAATTTTATTCAGTCGGTTCAAAAAGGTCTTTATAATGGACTTATTTTCCACAGGGTAATAAATGGGTTTATGATCCAAGGAGGGGATCCATATTGCAGTTCAAAGTCCGGAGCCGATACTGGAGTTTGTGGAACCGGAAGTTTGATAGCTAAATTTAATGATGAGCTTAATCCAAATACCCCAAGTTATCAGCAGGGATATCAAAGAGGGGTAGTGGCAATGGCAAATTCCGGTCCTAACACTAATGGCAGTCAGTTTTTTATAATGCAATCGGACAACTCATTGCCTCATAACTACACTATTTTTGGAAAGGTAATCAGCGGAATGGACGTGGTAGACAAAATAGCTTCGGTAAAAACAGATTCAAACGACAGACCAATTTCCCCGGTAATTATGGAAAATGTATCCGTTTCCCAAAAATAATAAATTTTAAAAACAGCTAATTTTAAAGCTGTTTTTATTTTTTTATTAATGTTTTATAATAATAAGTATGAATAAAAAGAAAAAAGATTTGGATGAAATATTAAAATCCATAAAAAGCGACATTAAAAGAGTTCAATTAAAAAAGGACGATGTATTAAGTGATATTCTGAAAAAATTAAAAAATTCTAAAAAATGAAAAATAATATTTTTAGAGCAGAAAGTGAGGTAGATGCCGGAAGTGGATCTGAAATTATTAGCGAGGAAGTAAATCCATCGGAAATCAGAAATTCTCTGGCTGAAGCGGATGAGACGATTTACTCAATGGAAGAAGAACAAATTTTAGAAGAAGTTTCTCAAAAAAGCGGATTTTCTAAAGAAAAAATTTCAGAATTCATTAAAAAAGAAGGGTTTGTCGAAAAATTATCCGCTTTAAAAAAAGAAGTTGTTGAATTAAAGAAAAAACTGGGGGTAGCGGCATTGCTCGGCGCAACTCTGATTGCCGGCGTGCCTTCGCTTGAGGCGAGTGGGATTTCCGGCAAGGAGTCGGAAGAATCGGTTGTTGAAAAAACAATTAAAATAGAAAATGGAGCTTCCTTTGAAGTAGATAAAATAAAACGCGCTCCGATAGTTGACAAAGAGGGGATGAGCGTTTCGGCTTTAGAAGCTCAATACTCTCCCG
Source organism: bacterium (assembly GCA_021780155.1). Classification (GTDB taxonomy): domain Bacteria; phylum Patescibacteriota; class Minisyncoccia; order UBA6257; family JAGOQP01; genus JAKAHY01. Next base: position 3,553 of record JAJXZH010000022.1, on the reverse strand, counting down.
ACCAAATTGAAAGAAAAACTTATGGCGCGGCTGAGGCAAATTATTGGGTGGATCAACTTGGTTTAACAAAAGATACGGCCGTTATTCAAGATGCCATTGATCATTATTATTTAAATTGTCCTGCGGGAACTTCTGATAGGTGGGGAGATGGCTGGCTTAATAAATTTATTTTGAATTTATTTGTTAAAAAATCGCACGAATTAGAAAGTCAATTAACTCAACAACAAAAAGAACAGATTGATATCATTCTTGCCGATGCCATAAGAGAGCAGACATTTTTTATAGACAGCACTTGTGGAATAGACCCGGGAAATTCTTGTAGCGAAGATTTTGTTTCTTACCTTGATTCCATAAGCAGAATTAAAAATTTTTTCCCCGGAGTAGTTCAGAAAGTGGGGGAAAAATATGTTAATGACTTGGAGCAAAAATATCTGCAACTAACTTTTTCTACCGATTACGGAAACTATTCTTTGGTTAGAGAAAATACTTTAGACGGAGCCCATGTTTTGATGCATAATCATGAAGGGCAAAACGCGGTCTATACCGGACTTCTTTTGATATATTTAAACCAAGCGCTTGAGGCATACAACGAAACAAATACTCCAATACCTTTAATTTATAGACAGGATTGGTTGTTGAATAATATAAAAGATATGTTTGCTTGGCTTCAATCGGTCTCTACCTCCGATGGAGAATCATTTCTGATGGCGTGTAAAGGGACTGATGGAAATATGGATTCTTGCGCCGATATTAGAACGGCAAATGCTATTCCTAAAGTTATTCCTGCCGGAAGAATTATACATAATTTTGTATCGGCAAAAATTTTATCTCCCGATGTTTTTAAAAAAGATTGCTATGACTATAGAGATTTTGATTTAACTTATCATGGAGGAAATATAGATAATCGTGGGCGTCAAGAAGACTACAATGTTGATAATTTAGAGTTTACCCCGACATTTGTTCAACAAGAAGTTACTCACATAATAAGACGACACCTAAGCAGAGGAAAATAATTATTTATCAGCAAAAGTTATCCACTTTTCAATCATTTTTATTGAAAAATATGATATAATTAAATCAAATTATTTTTATAAAAAATGAAAAAAATATTTTATATTTTCTCTATTTTATTTGTTTTGGTCGGTATTTTTGGATTTGTTTTTCAAATCAATAAGACTTACGCCGCATGTCGTGTTAGTGATCCCGGAGGAGGAGGAGAATTTAATCCGGTATCGGTCCCAGTCACGGCTTCTATCGACGGCGCAGCTTTAAATGGCAATTCATTAAATGTCCAAGTTAGTGGTACTCCCGGGTATATAATCACAGCTTGTGGAAATCCCTATGGATTGGTTCCTAATATCACAATATCGGCAAATATTGGTGGAGCTACCGCTTCAACTATAATTCAAAATCCAAATGTTGATGGGTACTCAACAACTTTTAATGTTGATGTTTCAAGTCTTTCTCCCGGGACATATA
>JAJXZH010000022.1:0-2064 GCA_021780155.1 bacterium | reverse complement strand
TTTGCAAGTGACTGCAAAATCAGTAGGAACCGTTACAACTAATGCCTCAGTTTCAATACCTTACGTAATTTCCAAAGTTATTCCTCCCACCAGTGGTGGTACTGCTGCTTTCAGTCAGACGATGTTCGGTATAGGTGATACATATACTTTTTCGGTAAGTTCGGCGCCTCATTCAGCTTGGGGTGATTTATATAAAAGTACCGATGGTGGCAGTACATGGGTTTCGAGTACAAAATGGATTCAAACCGATGTGGCCGGTAATGCCACAAAGGGTCCATGGACTTGCACTTCGGCAAATGACACGAGTGTTTATATAAAATGGCCGGATGGCACTAAAACCAATACGGCTTCTTATTCCTGTTTGCCCAACCCGACCGTTTCTTTGACGTCATTACCGGCACAAATAAATCGTAGTCTAGGTGGTCAAATAACAATTTCCTGGAGTAGTTCAGGCGCTTCAAAATGTAGTGGTTCATTCAATGTTGGAGCAGACTTGAGTTTTGGCATCGGTGGCATTTCGGGGAATGTAACCATTCCCGCAGAACAATTATCTTTGAATAATACAGTTTTTGATTTGCCATCTGGTCAGTACGTGCCAACGAATCTGCCGTCGTCGGCAAGTATAAATTCTTCAATAACTTGTTATAATGAAGTCGGTCACAGCGTTTCAGCTTCGTCTGCAACCTCCGTTTTCTATAATTATGTTCATTTCAGGGCAATGGAGGCGGCATCGTGTAGTCCGGGAGACATACAAAATGCAACAATTAATACAAATTTTGAAACTGGTGGGAGTTCTCCGGCATATTATGATCCGGCTATCAATGGTCAAACAAATACAAGATGGAAAAATGCCGAAGCAAATGACGGAGACGATAGGGGGTGGGGTATGACATCTGGAGGAACGGCCGTTTTTTCTATTGCTAAAGATAGTAGTGGAAATGATATAGTGACTCCTCCCGCTAATTATATATATTGTAAAAATTCTGGTCCCATTACTATTTCTGGGAATACAACGGTTTATGGAAATCCAAATATTAATAATGAACCAAGAATTAATCTTTATTTTGCACCCGTAGGAGGAGGGGGAGGAGGAATCCCTGGAATACCAACAAATTTTGCTCCAATTGGCGAATGTCATCAAAATTCACCGTCAGTCTCTGCTCAAGCATTTTTGGGTTGGAGTCCGGTTACCGGAGCTTCTAGTTATAATATTTATAGAAATGGTTCCAAGATAGCCAATACGCTCAATACTTGGTATATAGACCAAAGTGTAAGTTTTGGTTCAACTTATAATTATTACGTGACTTCCGTGAATAGTAGTGGAGAAAGTTCTCCGTCAAATACTATTTCTGCAACAATTCCGACTTCAAGTAGTTGTGTAAATAATCCTCCACCTCCTCCACCATCGGGACATAATCCAACTTATGTTATTGATCCGCCACGAAAATCAATAACGGTTGGAAATACCGCTCAATACAATGGATTGTATGACCCCGACGGAACGGATATAAGATATGGTAATTTTCTGGTCAATTCGTCGGCTTCTTGGGCGGTTAATACTTCTGATTTATCGATTGCTTCATCTCGAGGCAATGGGCTTTATTTGGGGAAAAAATCTGGAACAGCTGGAATTAATTCCACCTACAACAGCATTAATGCCACCGCCTTTCTTGATGTAGCTAATCCAATAACTTCTCCTGATTTTTCAATTTCTATTTCTCCAAACTATAAATTAGTTAACAAACCCGGTTCGGCTTCATACACAATTTCAGTCACTCCATCCGGAGGATTTACCGGCAATGTGAGTTTGTCGGTATCCGGTCTTCACAGTGGAACTACTGGTAGTCCTTCCCCTCTAACAATTTCAACGAGTGGAAATTCAAATCTTACGCTATCTGTTTCAAGTTCAGCTACAGTCGAAAGATATACATTTTATGTTACCGGAGTTAGTGGTTCTTTAAGTCACACGACTAATGCCGATATTGAGATACAATCAGCTCCTCCAGGTGGAAATCTTTCCTGCACTCTCTCGGCAAATCCAAATCCTGTTAATGTAAATAATTC
>JAJXZH010000024.1 GCA_021780155.1 bacterium | reverse complement strand
CTTTTTAAGGATGGAGATTTGTTGTTTATTATTTTAGACGGAGCGTCCATAAGAATATTTTGTTATATTTATTATACTCTATTTTGTAGTTTATATTTTTTAATTATAACATAATTAAAAAATGAGGTTGTGGATAAATATTTTACAAACAAGTAATAGCGACAATCTTATCTCCATCTTTTAATCGCATAACACGAACTCCGGAAGTGGCGCGGGCGCTTATTCTGATATCAGAGAGCGGCGTTTTTATAACTTGGCCCTTTGCCGAAAGAACTATCACTTCCTGTTCTTGGCTGATTATTTTACAAGTAATAACTTTTCCCGTTTTGTCGCTCACGTTGGCGGTTCTGATTCCACTCCCTCCGCGAGATTGAACTTTGTATTCTTTTATGGAAGTTTGTTTGGAAAATCCCTTTTCGGTAACGATAAGAAGTTTATCGGCACTTTTTTCCTTTATTATATCAAGGCCAACCATAAGGTCTCCTTTTTTTAATCTAATTCCTCCGACTCCGGCGGCAGAGCGTCCCATTGGTCTTAATTGAGATTCTTTAAATCTGATGGCTTGGCCATTAGCGCTCACCAAAATTATTTGATCGCTACCCGATGACGGCTTAACCCATTTTAAATTGTCTCCCTTTTTCAAATTAATCGCGATGATCCCACTTCGCCTAACATTTTCAAAATCTTCTATGGGAGTTTTTTTAATCACTCCGTTGGCAGTTGCCATAACCAAAAATTTCATATCTTTTGATTTTGAATCGTAAGCTAAAATTGTATTAACATTTTCTGTTGGCGGAATATCCAAAAAATTATGGATAATTTTCCCCTTGGCGGTTCTTGACCCTTGGGGAATTTCATAAACTTTTGTTTGAAAAACTTTTCCGCTGTCGGTAAAAAATAAAATATTATCGTGAGTTTGAGCGACGGTTAAATGAGTAAGAAAATCTTCTTCCCCAACTTCCGAACCTATAATTCCCTTACCTCCTCTTCCTTGAACTTTAAATGTTTCGGGGGGGACTCTCTTTATATATCCACCGGATGAAAGAGTGATAATGGTTTCTTCTTGAGAGATTAAATCCTCGTCATTAAACTCGGTTAATCCGTTTTGTGTCACTTGAGTCCTGCGAGCATCTCCATATTTTTCTTTTATTTCGGCAAGTTCTTTTTCTATAACTTCCAAAATTTTCTTTGGAGAAGATAGGACGGCTTCGCAATCTTTTATAAAACTTCTTTTTTCTTTAAGTTCATCATCTATTTTTCTTCTTTCCAGAGAAGCAAGTGTCTGCAATCTCATTTCCAAAATAGCAGTCGTCTGCAGGTCGGTTAATTTGAATTTTTCAATCAAGTTTTTACGAGCGTCCTCTTTGTCTTTTGATTTTTTAATAATTGCGATAACCGCGTCGATGTGGTCAAGCGCTTTCACCAGCCCATCCAAAATATGAGCTCTTTCTTTGGCGCGCGCTAAATCAAATTCGGTTCTTCGCTTGACGATTTCTTTGCGATGTAAAATATATTGCTCCAAAACTTCCTTTAAAGAAAGCAGTTGTGGCTGGATGCCATTAACCAGAGCAATCAGATTCATATGAAAATCTTTTTGTAAATCGGTATGTTTGTATAATTGATTCAATATTTTTTGTGGAGAAATATCGTTTTTTAACTCAATAACAATAGAAAGTCCATCTTTGTCGCTTTCGTCGCGCAAATCTTTTATGCCTTCGATTTTTTTATCCCCCACGAGCATAGCTATTTTTTGAATAAGTTCCGATTTGTTGACCATGTAGGGAATTTCGGAAATGACGATATTAAACTGACCGGTTTTTCTTTCGGTAATTTCCGATTTGGCTCTGCAAGTGATAGATCCCTGACCGGTATTGTAAGTATCAATAATACTTTTTCTGTCGTAGATAATTCCTCCGGTGGGATAATCGGGGCCTTTGACAAACTCCATCAATTCGGAAGTTGAGCTTTGAGGATTTTTTATCAGATGCAAAGTAGCGTCCACGACTTCCGTTAAATTATGAGGAGGGATAGACGTTGTCATTCCGACCGCTATTCCCGAAACTCCATTGATTAAAAGATTGGGAATTTTTGAAGGCAAAACCTGAGGCTCTTTGCGACTGTTGTCGTAATTTGGCAACCAATTAACCGTTTCTTTTTCTATATCGGCCAACATTTCTTCGGCAATTTTTGAAAGCCGGCTTTCGGTATAACGCATCGCTGCGGCGTTGTCTCCGTCCACGGACCCCCAGTTTCCTTGTCCGTCAATCATTGGATAACGCAGAGAAAAATCCTGAGCCATTCTAACCATCGCGTCATATACCGCCATATCTCCGTGAGGATGGTATCTACCCAAAACTTCTCCAACAACATTTGAAGATTTTCTGTATTTTGCCGAATGAGTTATTCCGCTATCCCACATTGCCCACAATATTCTGCGATGAACGGGCTTTAGTCCGTCGCGAACATCCGGCAAAGCACGCGAAACGATAACCGACATCGCATAATCCAAATAGGAAACCTCCAGTTCTTGGGTAATTTCTACAACTTGAAGATTTGCCTCTCTGACCGGTTCTTTTTTTGGTTCCAAATCTTTATCTTTTTTATTTTTTTCGTTTTTATTTTTCATTGATTGGTTGTGGTTGATTGTTGAAATGTCGATGTGTTGGTTTGTTGCTCTATCGTTGTTGTAGTCAAGGTTGTAGTCGATTGATTGTCGGTAGTTGAAGCAGTCGAACTTGTCATAGCATAATTGATTAAATTATTTATCTGGTCTTTGGCTTGCGAAAATTCCTTAGTGGACGATCCGAAAGCATTTTTGACATTGCCCCAAACTGATTGCAACTCTCCAAAATAACCGGCACCACTAAACTTATTATTAAAACCAAAAGCTCCACCAAAAACAATCCATAACACTATCACAATTATAAACAACAGCGATGTCCAAATCCAAAAAATTTTTTTCTTTTTTTGAGGACTTTCTTCGCGCAATCTACCAAGCCCCCGTTTTAAACCGTTAAACATACTATATTTGTTTTTTTTATGTCGGCCAAATCTTTCTTTTTAAAAACAAATTTATCCTGATTTGTTTTTACTTCTCCATTAAAATTGGCGGTAAAATCTTTTATGTCTTTAGTTTTTCTTTTTAGGCCGGGAATTTTATAAAAGGACGGAATAAAAATTTTGGGGTTAAGCTGTTTTATCAACTTTGCCATTTTTTCCTGAGAGGCAAACGGCTCCCCTCCGGCTGGACCGATTAAAATATCAAGCTCCTCAAAGTCGGTCATTATGTTTGGGGGTAAATCTCCGGCAATGTGCCCCAAAATTCCGATAGTAATCTCATCCCAAATAATAGAGTAAACAGTTTTAAAAAATTTGGAAGAAGATTCATCAATCAATTCGGCGCCCTTTATCTTAATTCCCTTAATGTCATATTCTCCGGCGCCAATAATAATATTGTCGGAATTGTTTTCAGAATGATCCCCGGGCCATGGAGTGATAGTTTTAAGCAAAACATCGGTCTTAAATCTGGGGGCTGAAATTCCCGAAGAGACGTCCGGTAGATCGGTTAAAAGAGAATCCTCCCCATTTTGGAATTTGAAACACCCCTCGCCGTTCCAAGTAATAACCATAAAAATTAATATAAAATCAAAAATGGCGGCAAATAATCAAATAAAAAATCATTACCGCGCCTACTTAATATATCACCAACGGGCTTGATTTGCAACATCTTTTTAGGTAGTATTTTTAGACAATTTTAGCGGTAGCCCCGCTTTTAAAATTGATTTATTTAAAAAATATGAAAACACAAACAGTGGAGGAACCTAAAAAAAATCATCCACTAAACAATGTTTTAAAAAACAATCCCGATTTCGCTTTGCCCATAAAAGAAGGGAATGTTTTTGAAGCGGCTTTGTTGAGCAAAAACAATCAAACCGCTTTTTTTGATATAGAAGGCAGAGGGACAGGCATTCTTTACGGATCTGAGATGCTCAACGCCAAAGATATTCTCAAGAATATAGAAGTTGGAGGAAAATGCTCCGTTACCATTACCCTACCCGAAAACGACGACGGCTTTATAGAAGTTTCTTTGGTTAAAGCCCTTTGGCAACAAAACTGGCAAGAGATTAAAAAACTCAGAGAATCGGGAGAAACGATTATAGTCAAAGCTATTTCTGCCAACAGCGGAGGATTAATGACCGACCTTTACGGAATAAAATCTTTTATCCCGGTATCACAACTTTCAACCGCTCACTATCCTCACGTTGAAGACAGCGACAAATCCAAAATCTTGGAGGAATTGAAAAAACTCGTTGGAATGGAACTCGAAGTTAAAGTTCTTGATTTTAATGCCAAAGCCGAAAAATTGATTTTATCGGAAAAAGAAGTGACCGGAGAAGGCGTTAAAAAGAGTTTGGAAAAATATCACGTTGGAGATTCAATTGACGTAATTGTGGCTGGAATGGCGGATTTTGGAGTGTTTGTTAAATTTGCCGATGATCCGTCCATCGAAGGATTGGTTCATATCAGCGAAATAGACCACAAATTGATAGATTCTCCCAAAGAATCGGTCAAGGTTAACGATTTGATGAAGGCCAAAATAATAGACATCAAAGAAGGACGCGTGACTCTTTCATTTAAAGCGTTAAAACCAAATCCTTGGGACGAGGCCGAAAAATATTTTTCTGCCAATCAGGAAATAAAAGGAGTAGTCGCCAAATTCAATCCCTTTGGAGCTTTAATTTCTTTGGACCACGACTTGCAAGGATTGATTCATATTTCCGAATTTGAAAGCGCCGAAAAAATGAAAGAAACGCTTAAAATAGGAGACAAATACGATTTTATTATTTCCAGCATTAAGCCCACGGAAAAAAGAATTATTTTGAAACTGAAAAAATAAAATAAAAGAACGCCTCAACTCAATTGGGGCGTTTTTTGACAGAAAAAGATTTTGGCTTTAAACTTATCTTCCGATGATTTATAATTATTGAACATAAAAATATGAAAATAAAAAAAACAACAAACATCTCGGGGAGAATTTTAAAAAACTTTTTCTTGGTCATTTTAACTTTCATTGTTATTTTGGCTCTTTTTTCTTCCATATATTCCGGTCAGCAAGCGCCAAAACAGATAACATTGAACGATTTGGCTAATTACATAAATAATCAGCAGATTAAAAGCATTTCCGTTTCGGGAAACACCGTTGATGCCGTTTTGAAAGACAACAGCAATGTCGAAACCCAAAAAGAGGTTGAAACGAGTTTATCTGATACTCTTAAAAATTATGGCGTTGACCCAAAAACCTTATCTCAAATTCCTCTGGAAATAGTTAACGAATCGGGGTGGAAATATTGGGCGGGAATTTTAATCCCAACTTTAGTTCCTTTGATTCTTATTGGAATGTTTTTCTGGTGGACATTCAGACAAGCCAAAGCCGGAGCCAATCAGGCGTTTTCTTTCGGCAAATCAAATATAAAACTTTTTTCATCGTTTAAGGATAGAGCAACTTTTGCCGATGTCGCCGGATTAAAAGAAGCCAAACAAGAATTGATAGAGGTTGTCGATTTTTTGAAAAATCCAAAAAAATATCTGGATCTGGGAGCTCAGATTCCACGAGGAGTTTTGCTTTTGGGACAACCGGGAACGGGGAAAACTTTATTGGCAAGAGCTGTCGCCGGAGAGGCGGGCGTTCCATTCTTTCACATCAGCGCTTCGGAATTTGTTGAAATGTTTGTCGGCGTTGGCGCTTCGCGTACCAGAGACGCTTTCTCCACCGCCAAAAAAGCTGCTCCCTCTATTTTATTTATAGACGAAATTGATGCCATCGGAAGAGAACGCGGAGCGGGAGTCGGCGGAGGACACGACGAAAGAGAGCAGACATTAAATCAAATTTTAGTGGAAATGGACGGATTTGAAAAAGATGCTCAAGTTATAGTTCTGGCGGCAACAAATAGACCCGACATTTTAGACCCGGCGCTTTTAAGACCGGGAAGATTCGATAGAAGAGTTGTTTTGGATTTACCGGACATCAACGATCGAGAGGCGATTTTGAAAATTCACGGACGAAACAAACCGTTGGCAAAAGAAGTTGAGTTGAGACAAATTGCCATTCGCACTCCGGGATTTTCCGGAGCCGACTTGGAAAACCTTATGAATGAAGGCGCTATAATGGCGGCAAGCAAAGGACAAAAAGAAATAATACAAAATGATTTATATCAATCAATAGAAAAAGTTTTGCTTGGTCCGGAAAGACGCTCGCGCGCGCTTTCAAAAAGAGAAAAAGAAACGACCGCTTACCATGAAGCCGGACATGCCTTGGTTTCCGCCTCTTTAAAATATGCCGACCCGGTTCATAAAATTTCGATTATCGCCCGTGGACAAGCCGGCGGATACACATTGAAACTTCCCATTGAAGATATTCATCTTAAAACCAGAAAACAATTTATGGCCGACTTGGCTGTGGCTTTCGGAGGATATTCCACCGAAGAAATTGTCTTTAAAGATTTAAGCACCGGCGCATCCAATGATTTGCAGATTGCTTCCGATATGGCAAGAAAGATGATTACTCGTTATGGAATGGGTGAAAAATTCGGACCAATAACTTTTGGAAAAACACAAGAATTAATTTTCTTGGGCAAAGAAATCTCAACCGAAAAAAATTATTCCGAAGAGACGGCAATGGAAATTGACCGCGAAGTGGAAAAAATAATCAAAAAGGCATACGACGCCGCCAAAAAAATAATTATTCAAAGAAGAAAAACTCTTGATGAAATCGCAAAAACGCTTATGGAAAAAGAAACCATAGAGAAAGAAGAGTTTGACGCTATTATAAAAAAATCAGGAATTAAACAAATTGAAATATAACAACAAAAGCCGCCTCAAAATGGCGGCTTTTGTTTGCAAAACTCGGTTCTTTTTTATACAATAACTTTTATTGCGCGCCTGTAGCTCAGTGGTAGAGCGCTACTCTTATAAAGTAGATGTCGTAGGTCCGATCCCTACCAGGCGCACAGATACCAACAAAAACCGCCTTAAGATGGCGGTTTTTGCTTCATTTATCTTTTTGCGCTAATAAATAAAATTTGGTCGATTGTTAATAAATTCCGACGGAAACGATATCACCATCAAGACAAGGCCGATTATCGCAACAATACCAATGACGCTAAACCAAAAAACTCTTTTTTTGAAAGGAGCAAGTTGTTCTTCGTTTGGCGATCCCTTCAAATTTTTGATATCTTTATACATTTCAAATCCAAAAACAATCATCAACGGTATCCCTAATAGATAATCAAAAGCAAAAACAACCAACGATGACCCCAGTGATTTGGCGGAAAATATCAGATTCGCAAAATATGAGATGGCAGATATTATTATAATGATAGCTACTCCCCACAAAAGATATCTCAAAAATATTTTCCACCAATTTCCTTTAATGTAAAACCATGACTTCATTAGAGCCGGTCTGACTTTTTCTTTTTCAATAAAAAAAATGTAAGGCGCCAAACTCATTGCCACACCTATATAAAGTCCGGGTATTAGAAAAAGTAAGTATCCTCCCCAAACAAGAATTGTGATTGAAATAATCAATCCAATATAACTCCAAAAATATTTTAATGAATTTTTATAAGCCGAGACAACAAACTCCAAATTAGACCCTTCAAATCTTTCGGATGAAATTAGAAAAATAACCGACGGAAAGAATAACCAAGCATACAAAATAAGAATAATCCCAAAAATCATCGCCAGCCAAGAAAAATTAAACAGATACGACACGAGAAATAACACTACCGGCAGTAAACCCATCAGTAAAATCGGCCCGATGAATTTTGCGTATAAATTAAAAGTATTGGAGATTAAAACTCCAATCGGCATTAATTTATTTTTGTTTTCAACAATGTTTTGTTCTTCCATATTTTAATTATATTCTATCTTAAAAATATTGCGCGGTCTGATTTTTAATTTAATTTTTGGGATGACTATTCCCAAACAATCTTTCCCGCCGTTCCTTCCACTTCTTCAAAGGTGGTCATTCCCGAAACGATTTTCAAAATTCCATCTTGTTGCATATTAACAAAATCGGTCTTTTTTATCTCCTCCTGTATGGCAAGCTGTCCCGAACCTTTAACTACCATCTCCTGCATCTGAGGATTGATAACCAATAATTCATAAATTCCAACTCTGCCTTTATAGCCGGTATTATTACATTTATCACAGCCGACCGGTTTGTATATTTTTATATCTTTAAGATATTTTTGTTTGTCCACTCTGTCGGGAATTTTGTTGATGTATTTTTCCAATTTTTCTTTTAGTTCCGGCGATATTTGATCTTCAACTTTGCAAAACTTGCACAATCTTCTTACCAATCTTTGGGCAATCAGTAAATTCAAAGCCGGAGCCAAACTCACCGGATTAACCCCCAAATCAAGCAATCTTGGTATTGCCGCCGCCGCTTCATTGGCGTGGACGGTTGAAAGCACTAAGTGACCGGTCAATGCCGCCTGCACCGCGATTCCAGCCGTTTCGTTGTCTCTGATTTCTCCAACCAATATGACATCCGGGTCTTGCCTCATCAACGAACGCAGTCCTCCGGCAAAAGTATAACCGGCTTCGTTATTAACTTGAGTTTGTTCAATCCCCTCCAGGTGATATTCTATTGGGTCTTCAATGGTGATTATTTTAAGGTCGGGGGTATTTTTGTGTCTCAAAAAAGCGTAAAGCGTTGTCGTTTTACCGGAACCGGTAGGTCCGGTGTTTAATACCATTCCGTAAGGCCTATCCAATTGTTCTTGAGCTATTTTTAAATCATCGTCGCGAAGACCCAAATCCTGAAGCGATAAATTTATGGCGTCCGGGTCCAAGATACGCATAACCACAACCTCTCCAAATTCGGAGGGAGCAATGGCAACACGCATTTCTACATCTTTTCCGGGCAAATTCATGGTAAATCTTCCGTCTTGTGGCTCATCGCGAACATTGAGTTTTAAATTAGAAAGAAGTTTTATGCGAGAAAGCAGTGAACGATAAACCTGATGATTGATATCTCCAAAAATGTCATTCAAATTTCCATCAATTCTATAACGCAATTTGACGGTTTTTTCCGACGGTTCAATGTGAATATCGGAAGTCCTGGTAGACAAAGCTCCAAAAAGAATTGTTTCAAAAAGTTCCGGAATCTTCCCCGACTCGTTAACTTCTTTTATCGCCTCAACTACTTTGGGAATGGTGTCCAAATCTTGTCTTTTTTCTTTTTCATCTTTACTTGCCGATTCGCCGACATTTACCTTACCGCTTATGTCTTCCCTTTTTTTCATAACGAACCTGTAAAAAGTCAGAGCATAATCAAAAGAGCTGGCCGAAACGACAAAAATATTTATCTGATGTCCTTGTTTTTTTAATTCTTCTAAAACTTCTTTGGTTTTTGAAAAATTAGGATCAATAACGATTGCCGCGACTTTAGTATCTTTAATGGCGATTAAAGCCAGTGCCGATTCTCTGGCTTTCGATTCCGGGATGATTGATAAGGCATCAAGACTTACCGAAATTTTAGCCGGTTCCAGATAAGAGAGATGATTTAAAGAAGCTCGCTTTTTAGCGTCTCGCTCTTCGGCTTCTCGCCTCATTTTTGATAATTGGTCTTGAAGATTATTTGGTTTATCGGCCATTTTGTTAATTATACATCTTAAAAAAATATTCCTCAAACAAAGGCATTCTAAAATCTGAAAAAAACAATTTCGGGCAATCTTTAAACAATCAATTTTTATATTTCAAATCATCAAAATAGTTGATTTTTTGGATTATCGCAGATAATTGACTAACACATTATTATTAGATATAATAATAACAGCAAAAAGGAGGCGCAAAATGAAAAGGATTTCTGCTATCACCCTGATTGTTTTGGCGACAATTACGCTGTCGTCGTGCGAAACAATGACGATGGCAACTCCCTGGGGTCCTGAAATTAAGACCTCGTGGGTCGGAGGAATCCAATATTATTCAAATTTGATTGTATTTAGGAACGATACCGATTATTTGGCATCAATTACTATCGGTTACAATCAAGAAAGCGTAAAACCTCATTCGACTTTCAGCTTTGATATTTACTCCGGCTGGGGCAATTACTACAACTCGCGGAATATTTCCATTTTGTTGACGATTATTTTGCCGGACGGAAGGACAATTTCATTTACGCCAAACATTTATCTGGACAACTGGTCCAGACAAATCAGAACATTGGTAATAGAAGAAAAAAATAACGGAATCTATTGGCACTGGTAGCTTATCTTTTAAAAAATCCTCAAACATTGGGGATTATTTTTTTATTTTTAAATAAATAATTCTTTCATTTTCTTTTTTGCCATAATCGATTTTTATCGGTATTTTGTTTTTTAATTCGGCTCCTTTTATTTTCTCCGGCCATTCGATTAAAATCATATTTTGTGGATTTTTTAAAATATCTTCAAAGCCAAGAACCTCCAAATCTTTTTTTGAATTCAATCGGTAGGCGTCCAGATGATAGATGTTTTCTATTTTTTGGTTTTTATATTTAAAATTTTTCAACGGGCGATATTTTTTCATAATAACAAAAGTCGGGCTGGCGGCCTTAGGTTTAACTCCAAAATAATTCAAAAAACCCAAAATAAAAGCTGTTTTGCCCGCTCCTAAATTTCCTTTGAAAATTATCGCTTGGGTTTTATTTTTAAAAAAATACTCTTTCAAAAAAACGGGGGCAAACTTTTCGGCAATTTTTTTGGTTAAAGAAACGCTGTCGCTTTTTATTTTTATTTCTTTCATATTAGATTGAGCTGACGACAAAAATCAAAATAGTAAGCGCCGCCATTATGACGGAATTTTTGATTATGTCTTCTTTTTTTATTTTTCCCGATAAATGACGCAGAAAAACATCGTTTGTCATAACGGAAAAAATTAAAACTATTGCCCCCGAATTTAAAAATCCAAAAGGCAAAAGCGACGCCAACCAAATACATTCTATTGCCAATAAAGAAAATATAAGCGAATAAGTTTTTTTTCTTCTATCAAAACCGCCGGTCTCTATTCTTAAATAGTCGCGAGTTGACCCATAAATGGCATAGAATATAAGCGGTATTGCTCCCCACCAAACATCAAACGGAGAAACGGAGGCAAAATAAACGGCAATACCGAAAATAATTGCCTGATAAAAAACATTGAAAGCTATCTTGGATTTTGAAAAATAAAAAATCTGGCTTCCTAAAAATGTAAACATCAAAATAGCCGAAATTATAGAAACCAAAACCGCCACATCCACACCTTGAGAAAACCAGACCAAAGAAACCACCAAAAATAAAAAAGAGGCAAAAAGAAGATTTGGATTTGATTCTTCGTTTTTTGAAAATTTCAAACGGATATAAGCGGCATCAGCCAGGTAAATCAAAATCCAAAAAAACAGCCGCGACGTTCCGGCAATAAAAGCCAAAGCTCCAAAAACCAAAGCGTTAGCCGACAGTAATACGGTCTGGCTTTTTAAAGCCAACTTTAACTTTTTTATTTCCATTGATTTCTTTTTTTATTATTCTATCGGCCAATTTATCTAAAATTTGCCTTTGGATCACTCTTTTTATCGGCCTGGCGCCGAAAGTCGGATCAAATCCTTCTTTGGCAATAAACTTCTTGACGCCATCATCTATTTCAATTTTATATCCTTTGGCCTGCATTCTTTTTATCACCAATTCATTCAATTGAATTTCCACAATCTTTGAAATTTCTTTTTGAGTTAAGGGATTAAATAAAATTATCTCATCCAATCGATTCAAAAACTCCGGCCTGAAATTTTCTTTGAGCTGAGAAAGAACTTTTTCTTCAACTTCTTTAGCGGAAACTTTCTTTTGTTCTTCTTGATCTCCCTCTCTTTCAAATCCGATTCTGCCGACAGAAGAAGATGAAAAATATTCTCCACCGATATTTGAAGTTAAAATTATAATCGTATTTTTAAAATTAGCCGCCTTGCCTTTGGAGTCGGTCAATCTTCCGTTATCCAAAACCTGAAGCAAAATATTAAAAACTTCCGGATGAGCTTTTTCTATTTCATCAAACAAAATCAAACTGTAAGGCCTGTGTCTGATGGTCTCGGTTAAATAGCCGCCCTCTTCGTGCCCGACATATCCCGGAGGCGAGCCGATTAATTTTGAGACCGAATGCTTTTCCATAAATTCGGACATATCCACCCGAATAAGCGACTTGTCATCGTTAAACATAAATTCAGCCAGAGCTCTTGCCAGTTCGGTTTTTCCAACACCGGTTGGACCCAGAAATATAAATGACCCAATTGGCTTGTTCTCGTCGCTAAGACCGGCTCTTGCCCGTCTTAAAGCGCTTGCTACAGCGGCAACCGCCTTATCTTGACCGATAACTCTTTGGCGTAAAATTTCCTCAATTTTAGAGAGTTTTTCCGTTTCCGATTCAAGCATTTTTGATACCGGTATTCCGGTCCATTTCGAAACTACTTGAGCAATATCTTCTTCATCAACTCCTTCTTTTGTGAAGGCTGTTGATTTTTTTGTTTTGTTTTTTTGATTTCTCTTTTTTTCAAAAGAAGCCAATTCTTTCTCCAGTTGAGGGATTTCTCCATATTTCAACTTGGCGGCTTTTTCAAAATTTCCGCCTCTTTCTTCCGTCTCGGATTCTCTTCTGGCCTCTTCAAGTCGTTTTTGAATTTCGTGTGCTTTGGAAGATTCGTCCTTTTCTTTTTTCCAAACCAAAGTCGTTTGAGATTCTTCTTTTTTTAGATCTATCAATTCTTTTTCAACTTCACTCAAACGCAATTTGCTTTTTTGTCCTTTTTCGTTTGAAAGCGCCGATTTTTCTATTTCCAATTTTGTGATTTGTCTCCTTATTTTTTCTATTTCGGACGGAACACTATCGGACTCCAATCTCCTTGCCGCCGCCGCTTCATCAATTAAATCAATTGCTTTATCCGGCAAAAATCTATCGGTTATATATCTTGCCGATAAATTGACTGCCGAAACAATTGCCTCGTCCGAAATTCTAATCCCATGATGAATTTCATATTTTTCTTTAAGACCTCTCAAGATGGCGATGCTATCGTCAATTGACGGCTCATCAACCATAATCGGCTGGAATCTTCTTTCTAAAGCGGAATCTTTTTCTATGTATTTTTGATATTCTTTTATTGTCGTGGCGCCGATAGCTCTTAACTCTCCTCTCGCCAAAGCCGGTTTCAAAAGATTGGATGCGTCAATCGCTCCTTCGGCCGCACCCGCTCCAACGATAGTATGAATCTCGTCAATAAATAAAATCAATTTGCCTTGAGAGCTTTGAATTTCTTTCATAAACGCCTTCAACCTGTCCTCAAAGTCGCCCCTGAATTTTGTCCCGGCAATTAAAGACCCCAAATCAAGCATCAAAATTTCTTTTCCTTTCAAACTTTCGGGGATTTCTCCGGAAACAATTTTTTGAGCCAATCCTTCAACTACCGCTGTTTTTCCCACTCCCGGCTCTCCAATTAAAACAGGATTGTTTTTCGTCCTTCGCGAAAGAACTTGAATGACTCTTTTTAATTCTTCGTCGCGTCCAATAACCGGATCAAGCTTTCCTTCGCGAGCTTTTTGGGTGAGATTGATTGAATATTTTTCAATCACTTGAAATTTGCTTTCGGGAGATTCATCAATCACTCTGGCGCTTCCTCTCAATTCATCAATTAATTTTAAAGCTGTTTCCCCGTTAAAATTAAATCGCGAGAGTATGCCAAAAGCCGATGACGGAACTTCGGCAATTGCCGCCAAAAGATGTTCACAGGAAATAAATTCGTCTTTTTTGGCAACCGAAATTTTTCCGGCTCTGTCTAAAATTTGAATCAATTCTTGCGAAAGATAAAGCTGACCGGGAGAAAATTGGGCAGCCGAAAATATTCTCGGCTGTCTGTTTAACTCTTCCTGAATTTCTTTTTCCAGCTGTTCAATATTAACTCCGGCTTTGTTTAAAATCGGCAAAACCAAAGATTGAGTATCCAAAATCAAAGAAGCCAATAAATGAATGGCTTTTAATTCCCCGTGATTCTTCTCGGCGGCAATTTCTTGCGCCCCCTGAAGAGCTTCTTGGGCTTTTATGGTGAATTTGTTGAAATTATTCATAATAATCTTTACAAAAAATAAAAAACTGACACCAAAATGTAAAAATCTAGATATTATTCCGCTTTCTTAATTTCGTAATTATTTCGTATTTCGTAGCTTACTGTATTCCGTAATTCTTATATTATAGCGTATTTTTTAAATTTCAATACTTGACAGATAACCGCCTCAAAAGAGGCGGATTTTGTGTAAAACGTTGTCGGTTAATTTTATTTTCTTTCGCTCAAGGTAACGTTGGCTGTCATTTCTTTTCCGTTTCTGATGAAAGTTATCACTATCGTATCTCCCGGATTTTTCTGGGAAATAATAGAAGCCAAAGGATTTTGAGCGTTGACGTCTTGTCCGTCAACTTTAGTGATGACATCTCCCTCTTGAAGGCCGGCTTTTTCGGCGGGAGAATTTTTCTCAACCGCAAAATTATTGGAATCTCCTTTTATCAAAGCGCCGGAAGTTTGTTTGATCCCATATTGGCTGGCGACATCCGAAGTGAGCATTATGTATCTCACCCCCAAATAAGCAACGCTGATTTTACCGGAACTGATAACCGATTGAATGGATTTTTTGGCATAATTTATGGGAATGGCAAAGCCGATATTTTGAGCTCCCGAGACCATCGCCGTATCTATTCCGATAACTCTACCCGACAAATCCAAAAGCGGTCCTCCCGAATTTCCGGGATTGATTGCCGCCGAAGTTTGAATGACATTATCCAACGTCTCGGCATTGCCACTGCCATCAGAGGCGGTAAGCGTCCTTGCCAATCCCGATACATTTCCCACCGAAACGGTATTTCTAAATTCTCCCAACGCATTTCCGATGGCAATCGACGTTTGACCCAATTTTAAATTGCTTGAATCGCCCAATTCTACCGTCGGCAAATTGGTCGCCGAAATTTTTACCAAAGCAATATCCAAAGTCGGATGTCTGGCCAAAACTTTTGCCGTGTATTTTTTTCCATCGTTGGTAAAAACGGTGTAATCGGCCGAAGTGTCACTGACCACGTGTTTATTGGTTAATATCAACCCATCCGATGAAATAATAAATCCCGAACCCCCACCAACTTCTTGCTTTTGGGTCTTTCCGGTATTGCACGGCTGATATAATTGGCTGCCGTTGCCGCCAAAATCAAAGAATTGCTGGAATTGCTGAGGTAAGTTTGAAAAAGGATTATAAGGACATTGCTCAACAACCGGCACATCTTTTGAAATAACTATTGAAACAACCGCCGGTGATGCCTTTTGAACGGCGTTAATCACCGCTTGCTCATAATCATTGGTCACCGACGAGACAGAAGAATTGGAAGGCGTTGAATTCAAATTCAAATTCGAACTTGAACCGGAAGAAACTCCGCCAACGCCGTTAACAATCCCCCGATAAATATCTCCAAAAATACTGGCTCTGGTGTAAGCGGGAGCGACAAACGCCCCTCCTAATATTCCTCCGGCAAAAGCAATGACGGCGACAATTATAAAAAATTTATTTTCTTTGGCTTTTTTGCTTAATGTTGATATTTTTTGATGAAACATATTTTTATTTTATTAATTATAAATTTTAAATCAATTATTTTTTATTTTTATTCAAAGCTTCGGATATTTTTAAAACAGACGGGAAAACATCTTCCTCAAGAAAAAACCTCCCAAAACTAAAACGAATACTTCGGTCAATTCTTTCATCGGAAAATCCCATGGCTTTTAAAACATGGGACGGCTTTTCAATCCTTTGAGCGCATGCCGCGCCGGCCGATGCCGATATCCCTATTAAATCTAACGAAATCCCGATATTTTTGTTATGCGGAAAATATAAATTTACTATATGAAAAGACCTATTTTCAACAGAACCATTAATCTCGGCTTCGGGAAATTCTTTTTTTATTTCCTTTATAAAAGATTCGGATATTTTTTCCAATCTTTCCTTTTCTTTTTTGAATAAAGAAAAGGACTTTTCTGCGGCGTAAGCAAATCCGACAATAGCCGGAATGTTTTCCGTTCCCGACCTTAATCCATATTCTTGACCTCCACCGGTTATAATCGGTTTAATAAAATCAGCCCTGTCGGCTCCTCCTTTTATATACGCAACGCCGGCTCCTTTTGGTCCATAAATTTTGTGAGAGGAAAAAGTCATCAAATCAACTCCGCTTTTTATCACATTCAAATCAAAAAGGTTAAACGCTTGAGTAGCATCGCAATGAAACATCGGGTATTTAAGTTCTTTGGCATTATTTTTTATTTTTTTGTAATCATCAATCAATTTTTCGATTTTTTCAATTGGCTGAATAATTCCAGTTTCATTATTAACGACCATCACCGAAACCAAAACAACGTTTTCGTCCAATTCTTTTTCAAGCGTCGCCAAATCGACAACACCACTCCTATCAACCGGCAAATAAACAACTTCTGCCGTTTTTTCTCTTTCCAAATCCTTTGCTGTTTCCAAAACAGATGGATGTTCAATGGATGAAATTATAATTTTGGGAATAAAATTTTGTCCATTATTTTTAAAAGCGCTGATGGAACCGCTAACAACCCCGCGAATAATCAAATTATTGGCTTCGGTAGCAGAAGAGGTAAAAATTATCTCCCTAAAATTGGCACTTATGGATTGAGCTATTTTTTTTCTCGAAAAATCCAACGCGCTTTGAGCTCTTTGCCCAAAATAGTGAAGAGAACCCGGATTGCCAAAATCCTGCGATTCGTTTGTGAAAAAATTTTTCATCTTTTCAAAAACCTCCGGATCGACCGGAGTTGTTGCCGCATAATCAAGATAAATTTGTTTCATAAAATCAAAATCTTATAAAAACAAAAGTTTGTAATCAGTTTATGTGTTTCACGCGCTTTTGTTTTTTGAGACCGATTAAAACAATCTTTGATACAAAAGTTTTTCTCTCCAGTCAAAAGAAACTTTCACCGGCTGAGGCTGAGACCTTTGAGGAACCATTAAATGACCTTGTTTTTTTGCCAAATCATAAAGTTCTTTGGTGATTTTAACATCGTTGAGACAATAATTTTTAAGCTCATTTATTTTCCCTTCTTTATATAAATTAGCCGCTTCCAATCCGTGTCCGTTTTTCCCGACTCCTAAATTGGTTTGAGCCAACAAATCCAATCCGATTCTTTTTCCGGTAAGAATTTCTATTTCATCCAAAATATCTATTCTGGGAATCGCAAACAAATCAAAATCATAATGCTTCGCCATTACCGGCAAATCAAATCTGGTTATGGCAAATCCGACTATGAGCTCGCTGTTTTTTAGATATTCTCCGGCTTTATCCAGTTCTGTTTCTTCAAAGGCGATGTATTTGTCGTGCTGGTAAGAATAAAGACCCACTAACGAAATTTCCAACCCCCCGAAATTATCCCTGCCGACATCAAAAAAAGTATTTTTTGTTTCAATATCAATTACTACCGTGTCTCTCATAAAATAAAAATTAAATAATTATAATTTTAAAAAAATTTATATTTTCCAATCGATTAAACATGTTTGTCGGCAACCGAACTGGCAGCATAACTTTCAGGCTTGGTTTTAAACGAAAAATTATAAGCTCTTATAATTCCCGTTACTTCGCTTATGAGCTCGCTGGTCTTTCCGTTGGGACCGACATCCACATGAACTTCAAAATCAAACTTCACGTCTTTATTTTCTTTCAAAATCTTCAAAATTTCAACCGAGGTCTCAAGCGAAAGCATAACCTCTTTTAAGATTCTGTCTCTTAAGTTGAAAAATTTGTGATTGTTAACTCTTCTCCAAAAATATCTTCCGCCTCTTCCAACTCTATAAACGACAATAGCCGTAACAAAATCGGCATTATCCGAAGAAAGTGGCTGAGAATCGCTACCAACGATTATTTTATAAACATTTTGAGGGCCAGAAGACATATAATCGTAGATTTCTCTCACTACCTCCCTCTTGTTAAAAATTTTTCCTTCACTGCCAAAAAAAACATCTTCCATAAAAAATAATATAGACCTTATACAATCCAATGTCAAAATAAAAAACATTAAACTCCAAAAAAATATCTAAAATAAAATTACCGATTTGATTTGTCTCCATTTTAGAGTTATCGTAAAACAACAATATAAAAACGGGCCGTAGTGTAACGGCTAACATGCGCGCTTCGGGTGCGTGAGATTCCGGGTTCGAATCCCGGCGGCCCGACAATAAAATATCCTGCCTTGTGCGGGATATTTTGTTGATGCTCCGGGATTTTAACTGCGAGCCCCCGTGTTGGAAAATAGGAGCGAAGCGACGTAAGAAACCCGAAGGTTTCTTAAGTGGGGGTCGGGGGCGAGCGGTGAGATTCCCGGCGGCCCGACAAGAAAACAAAATACCTTACCTTGTGTAAGGTGTTTTGTTTTTGTCTGAGCTAACGGATTCGAATCGGAAGGGGTCGGGAAACTTGTAGTTTCCCGTGCCGGAAATATTAAAACCGAAGGGTTTTAAAGAGCGAACGAAGTGAGCGACGTGAGATTCCCGGCGGCCCGACAATAAAATATCCTGCCTTGTGCGAGATATTTTGTTGAGGCCCCTGGATCCCGTTTTTCAACGGGATGACACATTTCTGTCATTCCAAACTTGATTTGGAATCCAGAGCTTCGTCTCATCTGTCATTCCAGCGAAAGCTGGAATCCAAAGTTTTGTTCTTGTGACTCCTGGATCCCGTTTTTCAACGGGATGACACACTTTCTGTCATTCCAAACTTGATTTGGAATCCAGAGTTTCGTTCTTATGACTCCTGGATCCCGTTTTTCAACGGGATGACACATCTCTGTCATTCCAGCGAAAGCTGGAATCCAGATCTTCGTCTCATCTGTCATTCCAAACTTGATTTGGAATCCAGTGGTTTGTTCTTATGACTCCTGGATCCTAAATCAAGTTTAAAACACGAACCCAACAAAAATCCGCCCAAAGGCGGATTTTTGTTTCCGATTATACGACATCGGTAAACGAATCGACTCTTTATCTAATGTTAGTTAGATAAACCAGTGATTGATTGGCCAGGAACAGGCAAGGTAATTGATGGAGACAAAGTGCTCACATCAAGAATGCTGTCGTTCCATTTAACTCCATTGAGTGACACCTGATATGAACCGGTGCCTGAAGTTACTGATGCCGTATTGGTTACTGCTCCAAGTTTCAATGTCAGAGTATACGATTGACCAGAAGGAATGTCCAAAACTGGACTCAAAGTCAAAGTATTAGTAGCAGTTCCAGAAAGAGTCGTTGTAGCAAGCAATAACGAAGGATTGTTTGAAGCATAAAGGTTAAGAACGACAGTGGTAGAACTTTGAACAAGTGTACCAGCGTTAGAAACCGTTAATTGCTTTACAAATGTATCGTATTGCGATGCCGCAAAGTTGAACTGAGCCACGGCATATCCCGAACCTCCAGAAATTGAGGTCGGAGCGGTGACGTTAGCTCCTTGAGTTACACCCAATACCGAGCGGTAAATCGTGAATAGATTTCCGTGGACACTAGACGGAGTCACTGTGTGAGATCCGGCTGGAGTGGTGTACTGGAATGAACTCAACCACATAGCATGAGCGGCAGAAGATGAAGCATAAGGATAAACATTCGAGGAAGCAACAACGCTCAAAGAAGCGTAGCTGTTAACAGGGATGCTTAATCCGCTCAAGTTAAAGGTTACAAAACCATTTGCGTATGTTCCACTAGCCAACTGAGTGGTGCCTTGCATCAACGCGTAGCTGACGAAGTCTCCTCCACTCGTGGAAGTGGTTGTTGAAGCTGACGCACTCGGGCTGTCTTGAACAACAACCTGAGTCAAAGTAGCCGAACCATTGGTGTCAGTATTGAATCTGTATGTAGCCAACGAATTGTTGCTTACACCCATTCCAACATACTGAGATTGAGCCGAAGCTCCATCAATGACAGCGCTAAGAGCTCCTCCGGTCGTTAAGAGAACTGATTGACCAGGAACAGATGAAACAGAAACACTGTTTCCATTAACAACATTGGCGTTAACCGAAGACAAGGTAAAGACTGGGTTAAATGTTCCGGTAGCCGTCAAGGTGTTGGAAAGATTGGCATAAACATCAACTTCGGCAGTTGTTCCGGCTTTGACTACAATCGGAGCAGCAGCGCTGAATGTCTGACTGGAATTTGCATTCATCAAAGCTGTAGTTTGACCAATAGCGTTTCCGTTAACTTTCACAACAAAGTTTGAAAGTTCGGAAGCAAGACTGGCATTGTTAGCCAATTGAACCGTAACTCCCGACAAGGAAATATCATTAACTTGTCCGGCGGTCAAATTGAATGAAGCCAATTGAGCTCCTTGTTGACCAGCAGAAACTGTCGGAGATCCCAAACCATAGTTTATGGCAGCAGTCAAATTGGAAGTAGACGACAAGACATTCAAAGAATTACTTGTTACTCCACCAACTGCAACAGATGCATAACTGGTATTGCTTTGAGCCGAGCCAGAAACGATTTGAGCAGTCATTGTTCCTGTAACTCCGACTGGAATATCGGCATAAACGGTTATGACATCGGTTTTATTAGCCGCAATCATATAGTTCAAAGAATTGCTGGTGTTAAGATCAAGACTTGACCCCATTACATAAGTTGAAGCCGTGGTTCCAAGTTGTCCGGAAGAACCCATAATTTGAACATTGTTCAAAGTTGAAGTTGTGCTTCCAGAAATCTTAAAGACCAAGTCGTTCAATCTAACGGTGTCGCCTGATGCCAACACGTCAAATTTAGCAATAACTTGATGAGTGTTTCCCGCAACAACGTAAGTTGAAGGAGAGGTTGAGTCCAAAGACATAACCAATCCTCCGTTATTCACAGTTATGTTATAGAGAGAAACAGGCCACGAATTTGCCGAAGATCCATTAACAGTTCCGTTAATGGTAGGCAAAAGACCAACGCTGTACATATTATCAACAGCGCTAATATCCGAAGGTTGCTGAAGAGTAAATTGGAAAGTTCTTCCAACGCTGTTAGAGGTTGGCATAACATCCGCATAAACTCCCAAAGTAACCGTCTGTCCGGCAGCAAGCATAAGCGGATTTGACGATAAGTCAAATAATGCCACATTGCTTGAATCAAGAGCTGAAATAGTGTTTCCCAATTGGGTATTACCATTCATCAACTTAAGATTTTGCAAAGCCGAAGAGCCGACACTTCCGATATCAGTAAATCGAAGCAAGCTGACTTTGATCGGGTCGCTTCCAACAGCTTGCAAATTAACTTGTCCAATTAAATATCCCGTTTGTCCGGCATTAACATTTGTTGACGAGTAAGTTGAATTGGTAATTTGCAATGATCCGATATTAGAAATGTAAACCAACGACATCGGATTTCCATTGATTGGGAAAGTTCCCGAAACGGTCGTGGAACCTGAAGCGGTAATAGCCGAAGCCGAGGCGACGCCAAATGACATTACATGACTGGCGGAACCTGAATTGTTGGTGATATCGGCGGAAACAGTAACTTCAATCGTAGAATTTGCTGGAACCGTAAAGAGTCCAGTAGATTGACTAAAGTTGATTACGCCGTTAGAAATCCCCATATTGCTGGCCAACTTTGTTCCTCCTTGATAGAGATAAACATTTTGAAGGTCAGTATCGGCAGAAAGTCCACTTCTTGTAACTTGGAAAGAAGTTACATTTACCGGAGTAGCTCCCGCGCTGAAATTAAGTTTCAACATCGGAATATTTCCTCCATTAACAGGAATATTTGAAGCACTCGGGTTGTCCGAAGCCAACGAAACGCTAAATCCACCAGTTGCAGGAACGGTTGTTCCAGTGGTAGTTCCAGTCGTTCCGGTTGTTCCGGTTGTTCCGGTTGTTTGCGATGCTATGAATGCTCTGGTTTTAGGGCCAAAGTATCCGGCGGCAGGCGAAATTGAATTCGCTGCCTGATATTTTGCCAACGCGGCTTTGGTCATCGCACCAAAGTATCCGGTCGGAGCGGAGATTTTAAGAAATCCGCCATCTATCAAAATTTGCTGAAGAGCAGAAACATCAGCTCCTCTGCTACCGAGGGTGAGGTCCTTGGTGAAGCTATAAGAAGAAGATGTAGTGCCTCCTTGTGAAGCAGCCATTTGTGATTTCAAAGCATTTATCTGAGCGAGCAAGGTCGCGATCTGCGTTTGCAAGTCAGTGGTTGTTTGAGCATTAGCATTAAAGCTAAAAGCTCCAAAAACCATAACGATTGATAACACAACGACTGCTAATTTTTTTGCAGTACTCATTTTAGGTTTTACAGAAAATACATTATTATTTTATTTTTGACTAAATTTAATTCAAAATTAAATTGGATTTCAGAAAGCTATTCTCGTATTATTATCGACCCACTGCTTCATCGGTGAGGACGCATCAGCAAGTTAATAATCAGAAGAGCTCCTATAATAAATTAAGTGCTGTCCTTATTTTATTTAAAAAACAAGGACGGATATTTTTTACAAAAATTAACAAAAACAAACGCGAGGCAAATTAAAATTTTTCAACTCATCTTTGACGAGTCGACGCAGGTTAACATCAATTTCGGATTACATTCATAAACTATCCTCCATCAATTTATTCTTAACATTCTTGATTTCTTTTTGGACCAAATCTTGGTCCGTGTTAAATTCCAATTTTTTAGAATTTAGCACCGAACAAGATTTTTTTATATATTTATATGTTTTCCCCTGTCATTCTTTTCTGTCATTCTAAATCTGTCATTCCAAACTTGATTTGGAATCCAGATTTTTGTTTAGCTTGTCATTCCAAACTTGATTTGGAATCCAGATTTTTGTTTAGCTTGTCATTCCAAACTTGATTTGGAATCCAGAGTTTTGTTCTTGTGACTCCTGGATCCCGTTTTCCAACGGGATGACACACGCCTGTCATTCCAAGCTTGTGCCTATCTGATTCACGTCGCCAAGCGAGGTGAGCGAGGAATTTATAAAAATAAAAATCCTCACTTTCGTGAGGCGATAAATCAGCAGTGAATATTCGGCAATAAAGCCGACTATATCTTGCTTGTGCTCCGCCTCACTCCTTCAAATATTATTTGAAAGAACGGAACTATTAACTTGTAACATTTTCAGTATAAACGAATCAATTACAAAATGTCAAATAGTTAATTGATTGCGCTTATTTTGAAAATAAACTACCGACTTTGTTGGTTACAAATAATAAAAACGAAGAATAACCAAAGACGTTACAGGTCATATTGCTCTATATTATGCGATTATGCGTTTTCTCCTGTTATTTCCAACTGACCCGATAATTTCAAGAATAGCTAAGGTTTTCCCTGATGTTTTAACGTTTTTATCGTTTTTTACCATTTATAACGTTATTTTTTGATTCTGAAAAACGAATTGGGACCACCAGTACCGACTCTCTCTATTATTCCCTTATCAACAAGGCGTTGAATGTCGTATCTTACCGTTCTTTCGCTGATATTCGGCAAAGCATCAACTAAATCTTTGGTATGGCAAAGAGATCTCTTGTTTAAAACCTCCATTATAATTGAGTTTCTCTCCTTAAAACCAATAATAGCTTCAAATCTATCTTTTTTGCTTGCCGGACTTTTTATTTCTTCCTTGCCGGATTCCTGCCTTGCCGGACTATTTAGATTGGCAGTTGCCGGACTTTCTTCCCTTGCCGGACTATTTATTTCTTCCTTGCCGGACTCTTTATGCTCATATTTAATTTCTTCCTGCTTTTCCTTTACAAAATTGATTTCTTCCCTTGCCGGACTTTTGCCAAAATAAATATTATTCGTCTGCGTTGATTTGTTTGTTTCCAATAAATTTTTTTCCAAATAATCTTTTGGAGCCGGTTCTTTTTCTTCCACCTTACTTTCTTTTATCTCAAAACCGCTCTTTTTCATAATTTCTATCAAATCCGAAACTCTCATCGGCGGACGAGAAAAGACTTCTTCAATTTTTGGCGCATTTTCCGGAGTGATGGCCGACGCGAGTTGTTTTCTCTGGGTGCCATCAAGTTCCAACATCGCCGCTCTTAAATTTCCTATTTCTCTCAAAAGAACACTGGTATTTATTTGATTGATTTCTTTTATTTGTCCCGAAAGGCGAACAACCTCTTCCAATCCATCCAAAGTCATCAAATCCTTTGCCAATAAATAATCAACCGCCTTGTCTTCGAGACCTTGTTTTATTTTTTGTCTGGTTGTGTGTTCGGCGACCCTAAAAACCGCCCAAACAACTTCAAAAGACCTTTGTATAAAAAATTCTTTGCTATACATTTAATCAAAACATAAAACTAAAATTTGTTTATGTCAATGTTTGCTAAAATTTACAATTAAGGAGAGTTATCCACAAATCTACCGCTATCAATGAAAAGTGGTGATATAATATAAAAAATGAGCAAAATATTTTCACTCATTTACCGATTTAATTGCAGAAGGGGGCGCTTTTTTTATTAGCTTTGTTTACCGTCTTTTAACATCCATCCTCGCGATGGATTTTTTGCGCTTAAAATTAACCAATAAAATATATGGATGATAAAAAAAATGATTTTGTTTCGGGAGAATATTCTCAAGATGGGTTTGTTTCTTCCGGTTTTAAAAAAGGACCAAAAAGAAAACACCTTATTATATTTGCTTCAATTTTTTTGGGAATTTTGATTTTAATTGCCGGAGGATATTATTCTTGGGAAAACTATTTGAGCCCATCGGCGCGATACGCTCGCCAATCGGAAGCAAACTACCAAAAATATCTTAATTTCCAACAAAAATACGAGGCAGCTATGGAAGCCGACACTTACGGAGGAGCGACACCGCAAGACACCTTAAATTTATTTATTGAAGCTCTTAAAAACGGAAATGTTGATCTGGCGTCAAATTATTTTTTGTTAGACGATGACGGGACGAGGAATGCTAATTGGTTAAGTAATCTCAATGAACTGAAACTGTCTGGAAAATTAAATGACG
This sequence comes from bacterium, assembly GCA_021780155.1. Classification (GTDB taxonomy): domain Bacteria; phylum Patescibacteriota; class Minisyncoccia; order UBA6257; family JAGOQP01; genus JAKAHY01. The sequence goes on along the minus strand of JAJXZH010000024.1, from coordinate 30,080 downwards.
TTGTTAATCTGCTATCAAAAGCAACTCCGGCGGGATCATGGACTGACGGAAAATTTGGATTTGAAATAAGAAACGCAGAAGGAAAATTACTTTATGACATAAATTTAATATTAAATAAATACTCAAACGTATGGAAAATAGAAAATATGTAATCTTTTTGGTCCCGGTAATACTGGGACTTTTTATTTTTAATTTCAAATTGACCCTCGCTTACGATTCCGGAACTCACGAATTTATTTCCGACACCGCTATAAAACTATTTAATAACAATTATTCAAGCAAAATAAACTCCGACCTTGAAAAATATCTGCTGGACGGAGTTAGACGCGAAGACGACCCTCCCCGCTGGATGAATCACTTTTATGACCCAATTTATAATAGAGGGCTTTCTCAAGACGGAAAAATAGAGCCCCTTTACCAACTGGGAGATTGGCAAGCATCAAAACTCTGGGCGCAAGATGGTGGCAATCAAAACAGAATTCAATATTCTCCGGTAATCGCCACTATACTTTCTTCAATCCAATCGGGCAAAATAGAAAAGTTTTTCCCAACGGCGGATTTTACCTGGAACGAAGCAATGAAGTATTGGATACAAGGAGATAAAGAAATGGCGATGTTTACCTTAGGACACATCGCTCACCTCATACAGGATGTTTCGGTTCCCGACCATACCCGAAACGACCCCCATCCGGGAGATAGTCCTTATGAAAATTATTCCACTCAATATACCTTATCCCATCCGGACACATTACTAACTCAAAGCATAAAAAATTCAAAACCAATAGAATTGGCTGACTTGAATTCTTATTTTGACCGGATGGCGACTTACTCAAATAATAATTTTTACAGCAAAGACACTATCGGAATTCAAAGCGGATATTCAATGCCACAACCAGATTATCCAATAGTAGAAGGCGATTATAATTACGAATATAAAACTGATCAATTTGGAAATACTTATAAAATTTTAATTGTTAAAAAACAAAGCATATTAAATTCCGTCTCATCAAGTAAAGAAAATTATGTCTTATCAGTTAATAAATCTGGAGGAGATCAAGTTTTAAAAGACTACTGGTCCTTGTTATCAAAAAAAGCGACTCAATACAGCGCCGGAGCGATAAATTTATTTTTTAACGAAGTTGAAAAAAATAAAGACAATCCAGCATTTGCCAAAAAAGAATCTCCATCATTTTTGGCTCAAGCCGCTGATGCAGTCAAAAATAGTTGGAACTCCGCCAAAAATTTTGTTTTGGGAGTTTTTGGAAGTGGAAACGACTTTCAAGAAATTTCTCAAATCCCGTCCGATGGGCAAAATCAGATTCAGAACTCAAGCTCTCCGATTGATTCCGCAACAAACGAAAACACAATCAACAATAAAATTTCCCCGCCGACAACAACCGGTTCGAGCAAAAACCAATCCACCAAGACATACAAAGTATCGCGAGTGATAGACGGCGACACGATAGTTTTGGATAACGGAACGGTTATCCGCTACATCGGGATTGATGCTCCGGAAATTGCCTACCGACAAGGCAAAAGCGATTGTTTTGCCGAAGAGGCCCTTCAAAGAAACAAAGAATTGACGCTCAACAAAAATGTCCGCCTTGAATATATCCCCGGAACAAGAACCGACAAATATGACAGAACGTTGGCTTATGTTTGGGACGGCAATAATTTGGCAAACGAAATATTGGTTGCCGAAGGTTATGCTTACGCCTATAATTTCGGTCAAAAACATTCCAAAGACCAAGAATTTTTGGACGCGCAAACGACAGCTCGCGCATCAAAATTAGGACTTTGGGGGCCGGCTTGTAAAAAAGACACGACAGCAAATAATTTAACATCAACCACAACCGCCAGCTCAAGTGAAGAACAAAATAGCGACAATACCGAAAATCAAAATACAACCGACAAATCAAATGCCGACAACAACACTTCAAATAATCTTTCTAGTGAAATAAAAAACTTCTGTCAATTTTCATCGGGTCAAAATCAAACCCCGTCGCTTAAAAATTTAATTATCAACGAAGTGGCTTGGATGGGAACGCTAAATAGCTCAAATGACGAGTGGATTGAATTAAAAAATATTTCAAACTCGGAATTGAACCTGTCCGGCTACCAACTGATAGGCAAAGACAACAAAATAGAAATAGATCTGGGAAAAATAAAATTTGCCCCAAATTCAAATACGGAAAAATTTTTATTATTGGAAAGAACCGACGACAACTCCGTTGCCAACATCAAGGCCGATTTGATTTATTCAGGGTCTTTGGCAAACGAAAACAGCGGACTGAGATTATTTGATGCCAATTGCCGACTAATTGACGAAATTATCGCCTCGCCCAACTGGCCTTCGGGAGATGTCTCTTCCAAAAGAACCGCCGAAAGAAATTCAAACTTTTTTGGTTGGCATACATCAGCGACCATCGGTGGCACTCCCAAAAACGAAAATAGTTTTGGATATTCATCCGGTGGAGGCGGAACAACTAATTCAACTTCCAATTCTCAAACCGCTCAAGACAATCCGACACCCAAAGAAACTCCGCAATTTTATCCGATTGTTATAAATGAAATAATGTATAACCCAAAAGGGGCCGACAATAATCGGGAGTGGATAGAAATTTATAACAGCGGAGAAACGTCGGTGGATATCGCAAAATGGAAAATTTTTGAAGGAGAAACGGGGCATTTATTATCTTTAAGGGGAGGACCGACAACTATCGGTGCCGGAGAATATGCCGTCATCGCCGACGATGCCGAGCAATTCAAGCTGGATTATCCGGCAATTTATGGCCAAATTTATGATGAATCTTTTGCTTTGTTTGACAGCTCTTTTTCGCTTAACAATAGCGGTAAAATAATCGCCATAAAAAATGGCGATTTGAAAATCGATGAGGTAAATTACTTACCGGAATGGGGAGGCAACGATAACGGAAAATCAATCCAAAAATTTTCTGACGGATGGAAAGAATCGGCGCCCACTCCGGGAAAAGAAAATATTTTTTCCCAAACTCAAAAATATTCCGGAACGCCAACTCATTTGGTTATTAGTGAAATTCAAACCGACGGACAAAATCCGGACGATGAATTTATTGAGCTTTATAATCCGACTCAAAATCCCATTTCTCTCAAGGGATACTCCCTGCAATATCTGAGCGGACAAGCAACCTCCACTCACAATATCCACTTTTTGGCAAAAATAAACGAAGACATCGTCGTTCCGCCGTTAAAATTTTTTTTATTGGCGAATAAAGACGGCATTTATTCCCAAAAAAATCCCGACTTGATTTATTCTTATTCTCTTTCAAAAAGTTCGGCGATTGTCTTTTTGTCAAATTCAATCGAACCAATACCTTCCGAAAACGACCTCTCTATTATTGACTACATCGCCTACGGAGATGTTAATTTGCCGAATGTATTTTCCGTGACAGCGCCCGATTCAAATCAAAGTGCAGAACGGTTGGCTTTAAGCGGAAATTTTTGCGTAAGTCCAAAAAACGAAGGCGAATTTTTGGGCAATGGATGCAAAACCGGAATGCCTGAAGGAGATTTTGAAATTCGCCAAAATCCTCGTCCTCAAGGACTTTTGAATTTAGCCGAACCAAGAAATGCTCCTTTGGCTGTCGAAAATTTTTCACTTTCTTATTCAACGACAAGTTTAATTTTATCGGCATCCTGGCAAACAACATCAAGCTCGGAGATTATTTCAACTTCAACTTCGAGCTCTACAATTTCGGAAAATAATAAATTGACTTATAAAATTGTTGACGACAAAGAAAATGAAATCGGGCAAACCGCTTCATCATCAATATCAAAAAATGTGGACGAAATTGGAAGGGATTATTTTTGGTCAATTTTAGCGATGGACGCCGAAGGATTATCATCACCAACAACAACCGCTTCAATTTACTTTCCGAGTTTTTTGGATTCGCTCGATTTTTTTAAACAAAAAGATTCTAACGGAAACGAAGGATATTATTTAGAGGGAAGATATTCTCAATATCCGTTTGTCCCCAATTTATATGCTCCGCGGGGAAATCTAAACGGCTCAATTTTGGTATTTTTTCTAAATCACGAAGCGGCAAAAGAGCCGATGATTGAAGGCGGATATAAAACACAATCTCAAGAAATTGCCGCCAGTTTGTTAACTGTCGATTACAATCATTGCGCCGCTTATCCGGGTCCGCTAAATATGTTTATGTCGGCAGATGTATTGGATCCTTGTCCGCTTTATTGTTTAATGTCCGGCACGCCATCAAAAGAATATTTTGAAGATAAATCGTTTTTGTTAAAAGCGCTTCCTCAAAAAGAGCTATCGGAAAACGATTATGTGACCGTCGCTTTTTATGCTTATGACCATTCCAGCGTTTGGAGTGGGTGGGAAGAAATTTTAAAATTGGCGGCGATTGATAAAACAAAACACTATCTAAAATATCCGGCGCCGAAACATTATCCGCCGGAAAAAATTCAAAACTTCGCAGTTAAACTTCACGATGAAGAAATCTATAACCCTCATGTATTTTTAACTTGGGACGACACAACCGATAAAGACAGCGTGGACAAACTCATCACTTATGAATATGCCGTTTCCACATCAACCGACTCAACATCAACGGAAACAGAAAATAATTCCTCGCTTTTGTGGAATAAAACTTATAAACAATATGCCATAAGCAACGGAAATTTATTCCAAACCGGTCCAGAAATTTCTCTGGGGGATGCGGGAAAATATAAATTTTATCTGAGAGCCAAAGACAATTTTGGATTGCCGTCTGAAGTTTCAAGTTTCATCCTGGATTTTAATCCGCCTCAATTTATTGCCGGCACGACGGAAAAATATCCTTGGGACAGAACCTACGACATTGCCACCACCGAAAACTCAAATCAAATCTACAAAATCGGAGAGAAAATCAATATAAAAAATCCGAGCAAAATAACCGAACTGCTTTTGGAAGCGCATAATATAAAACAATTTTGGAATCAAACAATTCCGCCTTCTAGTTTTGATGCGCGAATTTCAATCAGTTTAATTGATGGGACATCGTCTGATCCCAATAACGGACTTACCGAAATATATTCTAAAGTCATCACTCAAATTCCCGCGCTGTATTACTTTGAGCAAAAGATTTTTGATATCAAAATGGATCAGTCATTGCTTTTGACTCCAGGAAATTATTTTTTTGAAGTGAAAACATTAAACGGAGATGTATCAAATAGAGACCAGGGACTTTCCATATCCATGGCAAATAACACTCCCACCGAAACAAATGTTTATGTCTTTAGAAAACCGGGAAGTTCCGGCGTAGATTGGGCCGAGCATTCAACAAAAGATATATTTTTCAGATTGTTTGGTTATCCTCAGACAATAACCGAGATGGCAAATCTCCTTTCTCAGCCAAAAAATCAATCAATTAAAATAAAAGGAATTTTCGACCAAACAACTTCCACTCTCGCAACCACAACCGAAGCCACATCAACCGAAAATGACAACGCGAGCTCATCTTTGAAAGAGCTGGATATTGTTGTAAAAAACGAAAATCAAGATTTATTGCCCGTGAACTCGACTTCGACAATAAATAATTTGGCAAACGATGAAAAATTAAACACGAACGAATCAAATTTAATCGTCGTCAGTCCGGAATCGGAAAATTCTTTAGATGAAAATCTTGAAATAATTGAAACGGAATTGCTAAATCTGGCGACAACAACACAAACAACGACCGAAATTATAGAAAATGATTTTGCCAAAACGGCAGAAGAAGCGACAACAACCCAAACAACAACAACCGAAGAGATAAAAATCAACGAAGTTGAACTTCTGACTACAACAACCACATCGGAAACTCAAAATGAAACAAATACCGCAACGACTTCCGAAATCGTTTCTTCCCCTTCCAAAAATCAAGAGACAATAACTATCACCACCACAACAGAAATTTAAAAAATAAAAAAGCCGCTCGGTATATGTTACATACGCGAGCGGCGAGAAAAAAATCAGCCCTTCCTTTGGACATTCTTGGGATAAAAACGCAAGATCGCCATCTGCATCAATTCTCTGAAAATCCGACTCTGCGATAGAGTCCTCATCTCATCGGCAGTCAAATGACAATTGCTTAATTCCTCCGACAAAACACTCAAAACTTCCATTCTCGAAGGCAAATCGTCTTCTTTTTGGTTAAAACCGTTTGGCATCTTTTTGTCCTTTCTTTTTTAGAGCTAAAAAGTTTATAACAAAAACGATAGTGATTGTCAATTATTAATTAAAAAACGCGATTAATTAATCGCGTTAAAAATAATATTGGACAAAGATTCGTTTGAAGTTCTGAAAACTTCAACTCCATTTATTTGGAAGTCATAAATCGGACCAAAGTATCTAGAATCCAAAGAAAATTGGCGGTTGTCTCCCAAAACAAAATACTGATTTTTATCCAAACGAATCCTAAAAAATTTTGTGCAACCGAGACGATTGAAATTTCCGGATACTTTTCTGAAAAATCCGGGCGACATTCTGGCAAATATTTTCCCGTCGTTAAACATCAACTCTTCTCCGGGAAGTCCGACTACCCTTTTTAAAAAATCCTCAGGCATAGTCAGATTTTTGTCCCAATAAAATCCTGTATGAGTAACCGAAACCACATCCCATCTTTTGATTTTGTAATTTTTATTGATGTTTTTTAAAATAATAACATCGTTATTATGAAAATTCGGCTCCATACTATGACCCGAAATCCACAAAGCGCGATATTTTTGCTGGATCGTTGGCTTTAGAAAAACAAATTCTTGCCAAACGCAAATTCCGTAAATCGCCACAGAAAAAACAACAACCAAAGAAACGAACAGAGCGAATTTCAATCGGATAGGCCTCATCTCCGCCCCCATTAAGAACTAAAAAGATTGTAGATTTTTTGTTTTTATCCGTCAAATAAAAAACCGCCAAAGATAGCGGTAAAAAATATTTTTAAAACTCCATTTTTTGTTTGATAAAATCAGGCGCCGAATCGGAAGAAATTCTCTCCTGCTTCATTGTGTTTCTGTCCCTAACCGTAATAGTGTTGTCCTCAAGCGTTTGAAAATCAATTGTGAAACAATAGGGAGTTCCGATTTCATCCTGACGGCGATATCTTTTGCCGACATTCCCGCCATCATCAAACGCCACCGGCGTTACTTTGGCGGATTTTATTTTTGAATATATTTCTTTGGCTTTTTTGACCAACTCGGGCTTGTTTGCCATCAGCGGAAAAACAGCGGCTTTATATGGCGCCAGATTGATATTCAAATCAAGATAAACTCTGGTGTCTTTTTCTATTTTTTCTTCTTTATAAGCGGAAGTTAAAATTGCCAACGCCGTGCGTTCAACTCCAAGCGATGGCTCAATAACATGAGGAATAAATTTTTCTCCGGTTTTTTCGTCAAAATATTCCATATTTTGTCCGCTTGATTTTTGATGGCTGGATAAATCAAAATCTCCACGATAAGCCAATCCATAAAGTTCTTTTTTGCCGAAAGGAAATTCAAACTCTATATCAACGGTTCTTTTTGAATAGTGAGCTCTATCGCTTTCGGGAACCTCATAATAAAAAATTTTTGATTCGTCTAATCCGATGGATTTCATCCATTTTTTAAGTTCCGACAACCAATATTCAAACTGGTCTTGCCAAGAATTCTGATGGATGAAATATTCTATTTCCATTTGTTCAAACTCTCTGGTTCTAAAAATAAAATTTCCCGGAGTAATTTCGTTTCTAAAAGATTTCCCGATTTGAGCAATTCCAAACGGAATTTTTGGAGACATCGACGAAACTACTTGTTTGAAATCAACAAACATTGCCTGCGCTGTTTCGGGACGAAAATAAACAATGTGAGATTCATCTTCGGACGGACCCAAAAATGTTTTGAGCATTAAATTAAATTGCTTGGCTTCGGTAAATTCTTTTTTTCCGCAAGAAGGACAGATGTATTTTTCATCTTTGTCTTTTTGCAACATATCAACCCTAAATCTTTCGTGGCAATTTTTGCATTCAATCAAAGCGTCAGAAAATCCCCTCAAGTGTCCGCTGGCTTCCCAAGTTTTTGGATTCATCAAAATAGCGGCGTCTATGCCATACATATCATCTCTTTGGTGGACAAAATAATTCCACCAGGATTTTTTGATATTGTTTTTGAGCTCAACTCCAAGCGGACCAAAATCCCAAGCATTGGCAAGTCCGCCGTATATTTCAGAACCGGCAAAAATAAATCCTCTTCTTTTGGAAAGGCTGATTATTTTTTCCATTAAATCGGAGCTGACTTCTTTTTCTTTTTCTTTTTTCATCTTATATTTTTAATCAAAACGTATTTTTAGAGATTACCTATTGAGCCACAACGGTGTCAAATCCCATCGGCAATAATGGGTCGGAAATGTCTTTGGCTTCAATTTGTTTCAAAGAGAGTTGCGCCGGCTGACTGGTAAAAGCATCGTTTCCGGAAACATTAATTTGGCTTACCAAAAGAGGCCTTGAGCCGACTTGGTTTACGGAAGGAGTGAGCGAAATTTGAAAAGTCGCTTGCGGTCCTTGTCCAATAACTCCCTGATTGGCGATAATAGAGCCGATATCCCAAGTTATTTCCTGAGTTCGCGGATCATAAGTCGGAACCGATTGTGTATTGGCGGTAAATTTACCGGTCCAAGAAACTCCCGGTCCCAAGAAAGCGGTCATTTTAACATCGGTAAAGTCATCGGCAAAGGCAGAAAAATTCCAATGAACGGTGTATTCGGTGGCTTGCCCGACAACGGGAGGAATCGATCCGGAATTGATAATATCAGAAGATGGCTCTTTATGAAAAGCGCTCTGATAAACCGAAAGATATCCAGAAATTTTATTTTCCAATTCATCAAAACCAACCGTCTTTGAGGCGGTAACATTATAAGGAACGGTGGGCGACGATATTTGTCCAACAACTTTAACAGTGAAATTTTTATCACTCAAAAGATTGATCGGAAAATCGGAAAGTAATTTTATTTTAAACGAAGCGCTTCCCTGCGCATTTGAAGCAAGCTCTTTTAACGCCGGCAAATTTGCCGCCGTCCAGGTGATTGAATTATCAGAACCGTTAAAATAACCATCGCTTGAAATTGAAGAATAATCAAACATTGCTCCTTGCAATGTAGCGGTCAAAACCACATCCGATAAATTTATATTGGAATTATTGGCAAAATTTATTTGATAATTAAGTTGATCGCCGGGATTGACGATTTGACTATTGCCGTTCAATTGAACTTGCAAAGAAAGAGGCGACGGCTCTATGGAAATGGAAGCGGTTTTGACATTGATGTCATAATACTGACCGCCAATTTGAACCTGAGCATGAGCTTCAATATTAAAGAAGGAAGATTCCTTGCCTGTTATGGTTCCGGAAAAAATAACCGGCGTTTGAGTGGATGGCGGGATGTTGGTTAAATTCAATGAGTAATCGCTGTTTAAAGTCGGACTTGAATTGTTTAAATGAAAATTGTCAGGGACTTTGAATTGAATCTTTGCGGTGTCTATTGGGGAATCGGAAACATTTTGATACTGCAAATCTATTTCAAAATCTTGTCCGTTTAAAACTTTGTTGGGAGTGCTTAGATCAAGAGCGATAATCGGGTCTCGCGCCAAAACTCCAAAGGTCTTTGTTTTTTCAAATCGGCTGGAAAAAGTATTGGCATCATACGCATAAGAAACGGTTCCGATAAATTGATATGTCTGCAAAGAATTTCCCACGATTGCTATCTGATAATCTTCTTTTATGGAAACACCCGGAGCTACCGGGTCGATATTATAAGTGACCACTCTTTTTGACGGATCCTGAACATAAATAACTCCGTCAGGCAAAGAAAGAGAAACGCTGGGAGAACCAAGCGTTCTTTTTGAAACATTATTGAAGGTGACCGAAAGAGTAAACGGACTGCCGACATCGGCTTGCGTTGGGCCGGAAAAATCAACCGAAACATCTTTGGTTGAAAAATATTGATAAAGATAAAAACCGGAAAAGCCAACCAAAATCAAAATTATGGAAATAAGAGAAATAATTAAAGTTTTTCCGTATTTTGAAATGGTCTTACCGGTAAAATTCGTTCCCTTTTTTGAGTCCTCGGAATCTTTCCAGGAACTTAACGGCAAAGAATTGCCGCTGCTTTTATTAAAATCATCGGAAACAATTTTTGATTGTTCTCTTTTTGTTTCTTTTTGGGAGTAAAGCTCTTTTTCTAAATCTTCAAGCGACATAAAAAATATTTTGCCAATTTTAATTTTGGCGACTATTTAAATAATAATAGCTCATTCGGGTTAAATTTTAAAGCACACCTCTGGCACAAAAATATCTGACTATCGGCTTTAAACGCCCCGACCAAATTAGAGTGGCACGCAGCGCAAGAAGATTTATCGGGATCAAAACCCATTATTTTTAAAAGCGCTTTTGATGTCTGGTTTGTGTCGTATTTTTTTAAAAAAATTTGAGACAAGAAGGCCCATAATTTTCTGTCCGATTGAAATTCAAAAAGATATTTGTTCAAAAAATTTATCAAAGGTAAAAGGTCATAACGTTCTTTCGTATAAAAGTCCGAAAAATCGTCGTCGCTTATGCAATCAATCATTGACCACCCGTCTTTTGGTCCCGAGCGTTGAATGAAACGAGCTTTAACAAAAGACATCGGCTGTAAATGGCCGGAAAGTTTTGATTTTATTTTTTTAACACTTTTTGCCCAGGCGGATATTTTACCAAAATCTTCGGTAAATAAATCAATCACCGCGTCAACTTCACCGGAATCTTTTCTGCCCAAAACAATGGCTTTGGAATAAAATTCTCTCATAAATATAAGATAAATATAACAGCCGTCAAAAATTAAAACAATTGACATTAAAAAGCGAAACGATTTACAATGTCAAAAGCTTTTTTAAAAAAAGGGGGGGGAGAAATGTCTACGATGGTAAACATCAGAACCGATAAACTCCATCCGGAAGCTTCGGAATTAAAAAAATTTTTATCGGAAAGATTGATGGGACAACAACTCGCCATAGAAAGAATTGTTTCATCTTTTAATTTGTCGCTATCTCCGCTTAAAGACCCGCAAACGCCCATTTTCGTCGGATTGTTTTTGGGAGGAACGGGAACGGGAAAGACATACACCGCCGAATTGGTGGCAGAATTCCTTTCGGGCAAAAAAGATGGAATGACTAAGATTCTTGGTCCTGATTTTTCGCAGGACCATCTAATCACCAGTTTGACCGGCTCTTCTCATTCTTATGTGGGATATGACGACCCGCCTATTTTGACTCAAGACAATATAGATTCCTACGTCAAACGGCATCGTATGATGGTTGCCTACAAAAAAAATGCCAGAGTCAGAGAATTGATGAATGAACTGTCCAAAACAGCAAACATTCTTCGATCCAAAGACGAGAAACTTCCCGAATGGGACGAATTTTTTGAACATTATAAAAATTTGGATTCCAGTTTGAAAATTCAAATAGATATTATATTTAATCGGGAACCGATTCGTTCGGTGATTCTGATTGATGAATTCGAAAAATCCAGTCATGCCCTTTGGAATCTCCTTTTGGAAATTTCAAGTAAAGGACAGATTGCCATTAAGGGCAAGTATGCGGAAATTGTTTCCTTCAAAAACTCTTTTATTTTTTTGACAAGCAACTTGGCTTCAGACAAATTGGCGTCTATGGCAAAAAATGGGCAGACATCAATCGGATTTGGGACAAGCAAATCCGACAAAAACATCAATTGGCACATCGCCGTCGATAAATTGAGAAAAGTCATTCCTCCCGAATTGTTTAACCGCATAGAAGAAAACACAATTGTTTTTAAGCAGCCGTCGGCCGATGAACTAAAAGCGATTATGAATTTGGAATTCAAGGAAATCACTGATTTTCTTTGGAAAAATCAAAGAATTTTTTTGAGAGCTTCGAATGAATTACTTGAATTCATTTTCAAAAAGTCATCCGACCATCCCGAGTTTGGCGGCAGACAAGCCAGAAAAAGAATCAAAAAGTATATCAGAGAAAAACTGGCCGGCCCGCTCAACAGCGGAGACATCAGACGGGGAGATGTCATATTCGCCGATATCAATAAAAAAACGGGAATGATTGTTTTTCAAAAAGACATGAGTAAGTCATCAATCAGAGAAGTAGACGGAATTGAAATAGAAGAAGCATTTTTTGACCCCGATGAAGACGAAGAAAAAGTCCCCGACATCTTCGGAAGCGATTAGAAGTCATTTTATTTCCGGCCTAAACGCCGGATTTTTATTGACAAAAAAGATTGCAACCTTAGAATAAATTTAGGACTTAAACCAAAGGAGGGACACAATGCCAATGAGCCGGCGCTTTATGGCAAAACTGAGATTTATTCCGGCTAAATGCAATCGATGCGGCGAATCGATAGAGCTCAAGCAATTGGCTGTAAAAATATTTTATTCGGTAACTTCCGATTCAACGACATTGCCTGTCGATTTTTCAAGAAATAAGAAAACTCCGGGAAATTTTGTTTTTATGCTTGCCGGAAAATGTGATTGCGGAGCCACCAGCTACATAGATTTCAACCCGAAAGATTTGGTTGAGATCGCCCGAGAATTAAAAGCGTCATCCGACGAGAAAGGAGTCGAAGAGGGGGATATTCAACTTTATACCGAAGAAGTCGTCGTCCAAAATAAAATTATGTAAAAACCAAACCGGCATTTTGCCGGTTTTAATTTTGTCAGATTAAAAAATCAATAACTATTCATATTCCCCCAGTTTTCTCCTGTTTTTATTTCAACTTGAAGCGGAACTTTCAATTCAAAAGAATTTTCCATAATAGATTTTATATCTTGGATAAAACGGCTCTCTCCTTTTTTGTTTATTAAAGATCCGTCAACTTCAAAAATTAATTCGTCGTGAATGGAAAGAATCATTTTTGCCTCCTTGTCTTTTATGTATTCATCGGCGCCAATCATCGCCAATTTCAAAATATCCGCCGCCAAACTTTGACTGGGCATATTTTTAGCCATTCTTTCCGCCTCGGAAGAAAATCTCTGATTGACCGAGTTGATTTGCGACACATCGCGAAACCTTCCATTTATATTTTTTGAAACTCCTTCTCGACGCGCTTCGCTTAAAATTCTTTTTTCCCATTCTTTTATAGACGGGAATTGTTCAAAATATTTTTTAATAAAATCTTGAGCTTCTTTTAATGAAATTTTTGCTCCTTGAGCAAAAGCTCTTGGCCCCATCCCATAGACCATTCCGAAATTGAGCGTTTTTGCCAATCGTCTCATTTGTTTTGTGACCTGTTCTTTGGAAACTCCAAATATTTTTTCTGCCGTTGTCGTGTGAATGTCGCCGCCACTTTTGAATGTTTCAATCATTTGTTTGTCTCCGGTAAGCGACGCCAAAACTCTTAATTCTATTTGAGAGTAGTCAAAAGAAACCAATTCTTTCCCTGACGGAGCCACAAAAATACTTCTTATTTTTTGAGACCATTGGGATTCCTGAGGAATGTTTTGCAAGTTTGGATTTTGGCAGGAAAGTCGTCCGGTTGCCGCTCCTAATTGCAAAAATGTCGGATGAATTCTCCCGTCAGAAGCGATTAATTTTTTAAAAGCATCAACATAAGTGGTTTTGAGCTTGAAAATTTCCCGATACAAAACCAACGCGCCAAAAACCGGAAGATTATTTTTTTCTTCGGCTTTTTCTATCGCCTCGGCGGAAGTGGAATTTATTTTTAGATTGAGAGTATTTTTAAAATAATCCAAAAGTTGTTTTGGGGAATTGGGATTTATATCTTTGCCGATTATTTTTGAAAGTTCGTCTTGAGATATTTTTAGCGCCTCTTTTAATTCTTTTTCTGTTTTTTCCAAGACCTTTTTATCGATTAAAATGCCATTGCTTTCCATTTTGGCGATTGTCGGCAAAAGAGGCATTTCAATTTGATACATTATTTTTTCAAGTCCTTTTTCTTTAATCTTACCAACCAGCCAATTATAGGATTTCAAAAGAAAATCATCTTGAGGCAAATTTTGTTTGAATAATTTCAAAGAAGCATCTTGCCAATCGCCAAAATCCATCCCCAAAAGTTTTAACGCGATGGCAATATCAAAAATGGGACGAGCAAAATTTATTTCTTTAAAAAACAACTTTAAGTCATATCCGATTTTTTCTTTTTTGGAGTTTAAATCTTCCAAAGAAAGCGACTTGATGGATTGTTCGGTTATTAAAATTAAATTTTCTTTTTTGAAAATTTCTGTTTGGACATTTTTTATTATTTCGATTTTTTCTTCTTTTTTAAAATTGTCGTCGCTTTTACTTTCCTGAAAAAAATTTTTCTCCAATCTCTTGATAGAGCTGGAAAAGTCGTTTTCTTTGAAATATTCCAGCATTTTATCTTTGTTGGGCGCAAAAATAAAATTATTAAGATTAAAATCAATAGGAGCATTCTGATCAATCTCGGCCAATTGCCTTGAAAGCAGAGCTGTTTTTTCCTGTTCTTTTATTTTCTCGTAGTATTTTTCTTTAACGCCATTTTTCAAAAAATTTTCCAACGTTTCATATTTTTGCAATATAAAGGTTGCCGCTTTAGGACCGATACCGAAAACGCCGGGAATGTTATCCGAAGCGTCTCCGACAAGAGCTTTATAATCAATAAGCTGGTCTGATTTTATTCCGTATCTTTCTTTAACCTTTTCTTCGTCATAAACAATTGTTTCGGAAATTCCTTTTTTAAAAGTATCAACAATAATTTTTCCGTCTTTTACCAACTGAAGAGAATCAAGATCGCCGGTTAAAATAATAGTTTTTATGTCTTTTATTTCTTCGGATTTTTTGGCTAAAGAACCAATAATATCATCGGCTTCATATCCGGGAATTTCCGCAAATTTAACGGAGAAACTTTCAAAAAGTTTGTGAGCGCCAATTATCTGAGAAACCAACTCATCGGGTGCTTTTGGTCTTTGGGCTTTATAATCAGAAAACATTTTTTTTCTGAATGTCGGCTCGGGTCTATCAAAACAAGCTACGGCATAATCCGGTTTTTTATCGGAAATAATTTTAAGGAGAATGTTTGAAATTCCAAAAAGAGCCCCGACGGGTTCTCCTTTGGGGTTAGTGAATGGAGGCAACGCATGAAAACAGCGATGAATAAGCGAATTGGCATCTATCAATAATAATGTCTTCATTTTTTTATTGTATCACATTATTATTCCCTGTCATTTTGTCTGTTTTTCCATCACTAAATAAAATATATTAATACAATTAAAAAACGACCATCAATAACAAAGATTAATTAAAAAATAAGTTGTAGATAAGCGAAAAAAACAAGCAAATAAAAAACCGCCAGTTTTAGATCTTGGTCGGTTTTTTATTCAATCGGTTTGATTATTACTTTTCTTTGTTTGCCTTCGCCGGTGCTTTCGGTTTTTAGGTCCGGACGCATCGCTAATTGCGAATGGACAATTCTTCTTTCGTAAGCATTCATCGCCGGCAATGCAACTTCTTTTTTGGTTATTGAAACTTTTTTTGCCGCCGCCTTTGCCAATTCGACAATTAAATCTTCTCTTTCTTTTCTATAATTGTTTATATCAATATAAACATAATCAAAATTCTTTTTACTCAAAATCATCTTCACTAAAAACTCCAAATCGGAAATCATTTGGGGGATAAATCTTTTTAAGAACGGGGCGTCGTTTATAAATATTAAATACCTTTTGGAGTCCTCAACGAGAGAAACCGAAAAATCTTCAAACCCCATCAATTTTATTAATTTTTCAATTAGTGCTTTTGTTTCGTTCATTTTTAAGAATTTTTTTATTTATAACTATCTGTTGAATAACTGAAAACGCGGAGGTTGTCAACCAATATAAAGCAACCACCGATGGTAACGGATATAAAATCAAAACCGTCAAAACCGGTCCCATTATCATCATATTCCTTGAAATTTTTTGGGCAATATCAACTTCTTTTCCTTGATTAGAGCCCGCCGCAATCTTTGACATATTCATCATCAATTTTGATTGCAAATATTGGAAAACTCCGGCAATAACCACTATCCAAATATTTTTAGAGGTTAAGTCTATAATCCCCAAAAACATCGTGTGTATGTTTTGAGGCGGCAAGACAAAAGAATACAATCCCGACAAAACATTTTTTGAAAATCCGTTCAGAAAAACTCTATATAAAGCGATAAGAATCGGTATCTGAATCAAAAGCAAAATAAATCCCGAAAATGGATTAACTTTATGCTCTTTATAAACTTTCATTATTTCTTCTACTTGCTTTTCTTTGTTGTCTTTGTGTATTTTTTGAAGTTCTTTTATTCGCGGGGTTATTTTTTGTAAAATCGTCTGATCTTTGGCGCTCTTATAAAAAATCGGAAGCAAAATCAACCTGATTAAAATTGTCAGCAAAATAACCGATACTCCAACATCGGCAATCGTGTTGTTATAAATCAAAAACAAAAGATTCAATAATGGCCTATATAAAAATTCGTTGAATAGATATGACATTTTATTTTAGTTTTTTAAGAAAATCAGAGACAATCACTTCCACTTCTTGAGGATTTTTTCCAACAATCTCGGGCTTAAGATAGATGACGATATTTCTTTTGGGAATTTTATAAAACCCGGACTTTCTTATCGCATCATAAATCATTCTTTTGTATTTGTTCCTTTCTGTTGCTTTCTTAAAAACAGAAAGCGAAGCGATAACGGCAAATCGGCTGTAATCAAGCGGCGAGTCAAAAACTTTCAAATTAAATCCACTTGACTGACGAGATAACAAAAGATTTTTAGCGACGGAATTGTTTTTATTAAAAAATGCCGTCGTTAACTTATATTTTTTAGCGAGCATAGCAAAAAACAAAACTCCGAAAGTTTAAAAATTAAACCGACAACCTTTTTCTGCCTTTTGCTCGCCTTCTTGATAGAACTCTTTTTCCCGAAGAACTTAATGACCTTCTCAAAAATCCGTGAGTTCTGGCGCGCTTTTTTTTCTTTGGCTGATATGTTCTTGACATAAAAAAAGATTATCAGGTTTTATATCAAAAATCAATTGATTGAAGTCTGAAAATCTGAAGATAAATAAGATTCAAGTTTATCAAAAGCCGAGTCTCTTTCTTTTTTATCTTCAATTGTTTGAGTTCTTTCTTTTTTTACATAAAGCATCAAAGACAACGCTTTTTGAAATCTTTCCGCCAAATCTTTTCTTCCCAACGATTGAGCATATCTTTGGTAAGTTTTTAGCTGAATTATAATTTCTTCAAGCGCCTGAAATTGAAATTGGTTTTCAAAAAGAATTTTCGGATTTTTAGTTGCCGAAATAAGAGTTTCCGATAATTCTAAAACCGTTTCTTTTGAGGCTGTAATTACTACTCTGACAACGTCCGATAATTGACCTTTAATTTTTCTTTTTTTTGACTCAAAATATTTTATTTTAGGCAATCTATCTTCATCTATTTCTTTTCTTATTTTTTCCAATTTATCTTCAAATTCATTACTGAAAGTGACATCTATAGCCAAGCCTATTTCTCCCACAAAAATCCCCTCTTCGTCTTTTGAAAGCTCGGCAATTAAATCAATTCCGTTAGCAATATCGTCATATCTTGACGTTTTTATGGTTTGAGTATTTTTTCCAAACCACTCTCTGGCAACCGCCGTTATCGCTTCAAATATCTCTCCTAATTTTGCATTTTCAGAATTTTCTTGATTGCTGTTTTTAAAATCATTTGTCCTTTTTTCTACATAATTTGAATCTCTTTCTATTTCTTCTTTTCCATAAAGTTCTTGAAAGTCCGCTTCCTTGATTTGAGTCCTTTTTATTATTTCTCGCGACAAAAAAAGCGCCTTTTCAATAATTTCTTTTTTTTCAATTCCGCTTGCTTTGTTGTTCTCAAAAGTGTTTTTCATTCTTGTTTTTAAATTTTAACACAAAAAAACCATTAAAATAAGCGCGGCCGTTTTAACAGCCGCGTTTTTAAAATGTTCAAAAAATATTTTTATAAATCTCTCTTATTTTGTTTGAGTATATTCGGTATTTTTTGGGAAGGTGAATTCCTTTTTTTACCAAATTTATTAAACATCTTTTGCAGATATAAATATTTTTTTCTTTGTCAATTTCCAACTTTGATGGTTTTCTGCAAAGGACACACGCCCATCTGGCATCTTGACCGCAATTCTCGCAATTAAATTCCAAAACTCCATTATTTTTTCCAAACTCCACCAATCGGCATCCGCAATTTTCGCATTGAAAATTCGTTTTTGCCGAAATTGATTTGTTTTTTTCAAACCAAACTTGCTTGTAATAAGATCTGAGATTTTTATTTTTTATAAAAACAGGCGAAAACAAAGTTGGTCCAGGAAACCATTCCAAGATAAGCTTCTTTACCGCCTCTTCCGGCGTTAAGTCGGCAAAAATAGTATGGTAAGCTCGATGTTCTTTTTCTGTTTTTAATATCTTATTGCGAAAATCGTCGGGATTGACTTTAAATTCTGTGCATCGGCTCTTGGGTAGCCGATGATGCTCTGTGTTTCTCTTGCTCAAACCCCCTCCTTTTTAAAATTCTGAATAAAATATATCTCAAAATCGGAATAATTTCAAAAAAATTGTCATTTCAAATCATTTTTTGTTAATAATTCTATTTTTTGGATAATTTGAAAAACAGGACAATAAATAAGGTTTTAATCAAGTCTGGACACTCACAATAAAAATGATTATTATCATTCAAAAAAAGAAATTAACAGGTTATCAACATTTCACAATTTTATGGTCTATATTTAAATTGTTTTTTTGTTTAGAATAGGAAATATCTTATTCTCCGATGTCTCAGACCTGTTGATAAAAAGTGTATTTGTTCTTTGTTTTATTAAAAACCTTTCTTTAAAATAAAATTTTAATTCAATAATAAAATGGACCTAAAAAAATTGTGGGAAAAAACTTTATCCGACGTAGAACTTCAAATTTCAAAACCCAATTTTTTAACTTGGTTTAAAAATAGTCGCCCTATGGAAAAAAACGAGCAGTCGGGAACGATTGTTATCGGCGTAAGCAATAATTTCGCCAAAGAATGGATCCAATCAAAATACAGCAAGATGATTTTGGAAATTATGAGAAATCTCGACCCTGCTATAAATAAAATTGATTATGTCGTTTTAACCGACAGCAATATAAACAAAAGAATTTATTCGGACGATAAAAAAGTTCCCGAGCAAGGAGGGGTTGGTCAGATAGGATTTATTGAATTTGCCGCCGACCCGGAAACAAATCTTCATCCTAAATATTGTTTTAAAAATTTTGTCGTCGGATCTTCAAATGAATTGGCTTACGCCGCCGCTAATGCCGTAAGCAAAGAGCCCGGAAAAAAATATAATCCTCTTTTTGTTTATGGAGGAACAGGATTGGGAAAAACCCATTTAATTCAGGCGATTGGAAATGAAATACTCAAAAATTTTAAAGGCAGAATTAAAGTAAAATATGTTCCTTCGGAAAAATTTGTTAATGATGTCGTTTGGGCAATCAGAACAAAAAGAATGGACGATATTAAAAATAAATATAGGACGGTGGATGTTTTGATTATAGACGACATTCAATTTATTGGAGGAAAAGAAAGAAGTGAGGAAGAATTTTTCCACACCTTCAATATTCTTTATCAAAACAACAAGCAAATTATTTTGTCTTCGGATAGGCCCCCATCTCAAATCCCGACGCTTGAAGACAGGCTAAGATCGCGCTTTGAAGGCGGAATGATTGCCGACATCACTTATCCCGATTATGAAATGAAACTGGCTATTATAAAAAACAAGACTCTGGAAAAAAATATTATTTTCCCCGATGAAGTCAATCACATTATCGCCGTCAAAATTCAAAGAAACATCAGAGAGATAGAAGGGATAATAAACAAATTATTTTTTTATAAAGAATTTAAAAATAATGAAATTGATGCCAAAACAGCCGAAGAAATAATCAACGCCACTCTTCAGCAAAATATGGTTAACATCAATCCTCAGCTGGTGATTAAATGCGTTTCTGATTTTTTTGAAATTAATCCTCAAGACATAATTACCAAATCAAGACGAAAAGAAGTAGTCATGCCGAGACAAATAGTTATGTTTCTGTTGAGGGATATGTTGGGGATGTCTTATCCGGATATTGGGGATAAGTTGGGAAAAAGAGATCACACCACCGCTATTCATTCTTACAACAAAATATCAGGTAAAATAATGTCGGATAAAAATTTAAACCAAAAAATAGTCCTTATAAAAGAATCCATTAACAAAAGTCGTTCTTAAGTTATTAAATTACTATTCATAATTTATAAACAAGTTATATCCAGTTAATTAAAATTACAATTGTTATTATTCGTTATAAAAACTGAGCTTTACGAATTATCAACATATTAACATTTACTATAACTATAACTACTATTTATATATTATTAATAATACAATAGGAGTATGAACATCATTGTTTTAAAAAATAATCTAAAAGAAGCACTATCGATAATCTCAGGAGGCAGAAAAGAAAGTGGTAATTTACCGATATTAAAAAACTTTCTTCTGGAAACTCAAGGAGAGAAATTAAAACTTTCTTCAACCGACCTTGAAATAGGAATAAATGTTTTAATCTCCGCTAAAATTATAAAAGAAGGATCTTTGGTTATTCCTTACAATATTTTTAACCAAATAATAAATAATTTAACCTCCGAAAGAATCAGTTTAGAAAAGAAAGAAAATTTATTATTAATTACATCGGATAATTATAAAGCCAAGATATCCACTGTTTCCAAAGACGATTTTCCGATAATTCCGGAAATAAAAAACAAAAAAACAAATTTTTGCGAATGTGAGGCAAATTATTTTATAGAATCTTTATCTTCAGTTACTTCCGCTTGCCAAGTTTCAGATATTAGACCGGAGTTAAGCGGGGTTAATTTTTGGTTTAAAAATAGCGAAATAAGATTGGCGGCCACCGATAGTTTTAGATTGGCGGAAAAAATGATATCCGATAAAAAAGTAGAATCTCAATTTGAAAAAGAAATTTCTTTTATTATTCCATTAAAAACAGCATCGGAAATAATAAGAATATTTTCGTTAAAAAAAGAGGAAAAAATTAAAATATTTTTTGAATCAAATCAAATATCGGTTGAAAGCGAAAATATAAAATTATTTTCTCGGTTAATTGAAGGAAAGTTTCCCGAATACGAATTTATTATTCCTAAAGATTTTGAAACGGAAGCGATAATGGACAGAGATGATTTAGTTGGAGCTTTAAAATTATCCGGCTCTCTCTCAAATAGATTAAATGAAGTAAAATTTATTACCGATGAGAGTTTAAAAAATATAAGAGTTTTTTCTTCCAGTCAGGAATTTGGAGAAAGCGAATATTTATTACCGGCAAAAACAAAAGGAACGGTGGCTAAAGTTATTTTTAACTGGAAATTTATATTGGACGGATTAAAAAATTTAAAAAATCAGTCGGTATTTATCGGGTTTAATGGAGAAGAAAAAGCCAGCTTGATAAAATCCGCAGATGATCCAAGTTATGTTTATATTGTGATGCCGATTAAATCTTCTTAATAATAAAAACTCCGCGATTATGCGGAGTTTTTTGAACTTATTTTCCAGGAAGTTTTTTATCCCATAATTTCAAAATAGTTTCTTTCAGTTGTTCGTCTTTACAAACTAATTGGCAGTTTATCCAGTGGATAGAACTTAATTCTTTATAGCTTAAAATGCGTTTTTCAAAGCTATAAGCATAAGCAATTAAATTAAAATCTTTGCTGTCCGATTTTAGATAATATAAAACCAAATCGTTTTTATTTTTTGAATTTTTTATCTCCTGAATATAAATTGATTGGTTTGTTTTGTTTTGATAAAGCTCAAATGTTTTTATTGATGTGTTGTTTTCACAAATCCAGTCGGTGTTTATTTTAAAATCATTTTTTAATTCATTGTAATCGGGATTTATTTTTTTATTTGGTATAATTTCGGATTTTATAGAAGAGCAACCAAAAAGAAACGCAAACAAAAAACAAATTAAAACACTACTTTGTTTTTTCAAAAAGCCTCCTTTTTAAAGAATCTAAAAAGAATGATGGGTTATTTTTTTGTTTAAATCAAGTTTTATTTGTTGTAGATGGAATCAAAATTGGGGACATTTATTTTTGCCCAGTTTATAACGGACGTTTCCCAATTATTAAATTGAGGATCGTTTCCCGGATTTGGAACTGAAAAATCTGACTGAGGATTATTTCTGTCAACGTAATAGAGAATGTTGTGAATTTGAGGGGAAGAGCTGGTGTCGTTATTGGAATAATAAACGTATTGACCGTTAAGCATTGGTTTGGACGACATTAAAGGAGATGGTGGATTGAATGTCTCCGGGGGGTATTGGTTGATGACGCTGTTTAAAAATTCGCTCCACATTGGAACGGCCGCTAAAATACTTCCACCGCTTTTTTGCATAGGAGAGTAATCGCTGTTTCCTGCCCAAACTCCGACGGTTAAAAATGGAGTATATCCCAAAACCCAAGCGTCTCTGTAATCGTTGGTGGTTCCTGTTTTTAACGCCACTTGGTATCCCTTGAATGTAGTTAAATTTAAGCTTGCGCCAAACAATGGAGCTCTTAAATTGGGGTCTGATAATATAGAATTAATAACTCTTATATATTGAGGATCCTCTACTTGAACCGCATTATCCACGTATTGGTCTAATGTTTGTCCTTTGTTGTCTTGAACGCTTAAAATATATGAAGTTGGATGTTGGACTCCGTCTTGAGAAAAAACAGAATAGGCTCCCACCATATCAATTAATTTCACCGCTCCTCCCCCCAAAACAAGAGACAATCCGTAAGACGATGGGTCGTTTAAAGTAGTTATTCCCATCTTTTGAGCGGTTTCTATTGAGTTTTGAATTCCAGCTAAATACAAGAATTTAACCGATGGGACATTTAATGATTGAGCCAACGCTTGTTTCATCGGCACCGGTCCTCTAAAAAGATTATCAAAGTTTTGTGGGTGGAAGCATTGGGTGTTTTTTTGGGTAAAATCGGGAATTGCCGGACAATTAGGATTGTTGGGGGAAAATTCTGTGGGTGTATCAAAAACAATCGTGTCGGGAGTGTATCCTTCCTGAAGAGCGGTCAGATAAACAAACGGCTTGAAGGAAGATCCGGGTTGTCTTAGCCCTTGCGTGGCGACATTAAAATTTCCGTCTATATTCTTATCAAAGTAATCAGCCGAACCAACCATCGCCAAAATTTGCCCCGTTTTGGGGTCTTGAGCGACAAGAGAGGCATTGGTTCCTTTGTATAATTTTGTATTTCTGGCGACTCCATCGGCAACGGCTTTTTCTGCGGCTTGTTGGAGATTGTAATCAAGAGTGGTGATTACTTTCAATCCTCCATTTTCAACCATGCTGTCTCCATATTTATTTATTAAATCGTCTCTAACTTTCATAACAAAATGCGGAGCTTTGATATTTCCTATTGATTGAGGTTGAAATACCAACTGCTGATTCATTGCTTGCGATAATTGTTGGTCATTTATATACCCCAATGCCTTCATTTGTTCCAGGACGTGATTTTTTCTCGCCAGAAGCTCGTCTTTATGGGGCCCCCAGGGGGAATAATATGTTGGCGACTGAATCATTGCCGCCAAGGTGGCACATTCGGGCAGGGTCATGTCTTTGGCGTCTATGCCAAAATAAAACTGAGCTGCGGCTTCTATCCCGTAAGCGTTTGACCCGAGAGGTATTTGATTTAAATAATAATCAAGTATTTCGTCTTTGGAATAATTCTGTTCTATCCAATAAGAAAGTATCCACTCTTTTATTTTTCGGCTAACTGTTCTTTCCGGAGTTAAAAAAATCGTTTTAGCCAATTGTTGAGTAATAGTTGATCCCCCTTGGGATATTTTGCCTCGTAAAAGATTGACAAAAAACGCTCTGGCAATTCCCTTCCAATCCAACGCCGAGTGTTGATAAAATCCCTGGTCTTCTATGGCAACAGCGGCTTCTTTCATAAAATTAGGTATGTCTTGAGGGGATATCACTGTTCTGTTTTCGTTGCCGTGTATTTCATAAAGAAGAATTTGCCCTGTTCGGTCGTATATTTTTGTTGATTGAACCGGTTGAAGGTCTGCTATATTTTCCGGATGAGGCAAGCTTCTTATTATTTGTATAAAATAAACCAATCCCACAACTCCGATTGCAAGCAAAGAAATAAATCCATATAAAAATATTTTTTTAAGTCTGTGTTTTTTATCAATGTTTGGCATAGATTAAATTATAGTATATTTTTGTTATTTTGTAATTTAAAACCCCTCCAATTTTAGAGGGGTTGTTTTTATTCTTCGTCTTCGTCTTCCTCGTCGTCATCATCTTCTTCGTCTTCTTCTTTTTCTTTGTCTTTTTCTTCGTCATCTTCGTCGTCATCATCTCCCGTGGATATATTTTCATCCCACTCTTTATCTACATCATCCTCGTCGTCTTCGTCTTTGCTGCTACTGTCCAATCTCGTCTCTTTGTATTCAAATTCGTCATCTTCGCTGTCGTAATCTAAATTAGAGAAAGCCGCCAAAGGAAAATTTAACAATAATTCGTTAGACATATGTTAATTAATAATAATAAAAAACGACTATAAAAATATAATGGATATATTTTTTTTGTCAAAGGTTTTTGGGTTGATTTTCCGGTTTTTTGTTTTTTATTGAATATCCGGAAATAATTGCTATTGCCAAAGCGTCATAAACGTCGTCCGGTTGATTTAAATCCTCTATTTTAAGAATTCTCTTCACCATCTTAGTGACGGCTATCTTATCGGCATTGCCGTATCCACAGACCCCTTGTTTTACCTCAAGAGGGGTAAACTCTTCCATTGGTATTTTGTTTTCTTGAAGGCACATCATAATTACTCCTCTCGATTGTGCCACTTCCAGAGCGGTTTTCATATTTTTGACAAAATATAATTTCTCTATTCCAGCAACGTCCGGAGAAAATTTTTTGATTATTGGGATAAGAGAATTTTTAAGATCTACCAAGCGTTGGCTTTTGTCCTTGGAAAATACCTGTATTATCCCACCGTCTATAAACTCGGGTTTTTGCCCTCCTTTTTGCGGGAAATTTATCACTCCGTATCCGGCACGCGTGCTTCCCGGGTCTATTCCTAAAATAATCATTTTGAATTAAAAAGTTATAATCTTAATTTTATTTATCTTGTCCATCGTTTTCCAAATCGGCACTGGAATAAATTTCAACAACATCGTCATGGTCATCGAGCGCCTCCATTAATTTTATCAACCGCTCCTCGGAACTCAATTGAATTTTTTGAGGAAACTTTGCCAGATATCCTTTGTCCGTTTTTTCGAATGCCCAAGTCACACTTCCCGGGTCTCCCCATTTTCCCCCGTGTTCGTTTAAAATCTTTTTTATTTCAGCAACGGATCGATTGCTGTTGTCGGTTTGAACTTCAATTAGAAGAGCTGTTCCTTCCGGTCCGTAGGCCTCAATTAAAATCTCTTTTATATTTTCCAAATCGGAAGATTTTTTAATTGCTCTTTCTATGTTTTCTTGAGGGACATTAAATTCCTTTGCCCTCTCAATGGCCGACTTTAAAATAGGATTATAGTTTGGGTTGGAATCGTTTTTGGCGGCAATCGAAATCGCTTTAAGAAGTTTTGAAAAAATTTGACTTCTTTTTTTGTCGGTGACTTCTTTCTTTCTTTTTATCTGCGCCCACTTATTGTGTCCTGACATAAAATGATTGAATAGTTAAATCGGCAAATCGTTTAGTAAATAATAATCATCGGCAGTCAATTAGTAAATAGTATTTTTTACCGCGCATAATTGTTTGGTTTAAATCACAAAATAATTTCTTCAAAAATTATTTTTAGCTATATATTTTTATAGTGCTTTATTAAAGTTTTTTTATTATTATCCAATAATATAGTTATTGCGTCAAGTTGATATCCTTTATTATTAACCAGTTTGGGTTTTAGATTGGCATACCATTGGCAGATCCGTCTAAATTTTTTTATCTTTGAAACACTCATTTCATCTTCCGGATATAAAAAATCGTCATCTTGATTATATTTGAGTCCGGCAAGGTGTGGATAACTTGCCGGACTCTTTTCCACAGGCAAGTTTGGCACAGAGATTGTTTTGACTTCAATAAAAGTCAAGGTTTTATCTGGAGATTTTGCGATAACATCAATTTCTCCCATTTTTTCTCTATAGTTTCGTTCAATTATTTTATAATTGTTATTCACGAGATATCCACAGGCGATATTTTCTCCAATTTTTCCAATCTCTATATTATCCATAAATATATTATATATGTTAATTTTCATTTTTTAAACTACTTTTGCCGGACTATTTTGAAAGAAAATGTTTCACGTGAAACAATGAAGTCCGGCAAAGAGCTTGGCAAGGCAAATAATTACCTTGCCGGATTATTTTGAAAGAAAATGTTTCACGTGAAACATTTTATCTCGTTTTTGACCATCAAAATATGGCTAAAAATGTTTCACGTGAAACATTTTTGTGAAACAATTTCAAAAAAGCCAGTATTCATGCGATAGGTGACTTTTTTTGAAAAACGAATGTTTCACACTATTTTTACCATTTTTTAAAAAAGATAGGTTTCATGCGGAAACTCACTTTCGGCATGGATACTAGCTTTTTTTGATGTCTTGTTTTATTTTTTGAAAAAGGATTTATAACTTGGCATTGAAATGTGTAATTTATTAAAAAGTCCGGCAAGACAAAAAAATTTTTAGAAAAAGTCCGGCAAGGGGATTGATAGACAAAATAGTTTATTAATAACAAAAATTATTATAGAAATAGAAAGATCTGATAAAAATTATTTTTTAAAATCAATCTTTTGTGTTCTGTTTATCTTGGGGCATATCGAACTTTTTTTATCTCGTTTATTGTTTGGTTGCCTTTGGTGGTATAATCAGTTTATGGCAAATTTAAAACCAAAAAATTTTCTTGGAATCATCAAAAAAGAAATCAGATTTGAAAGTTCCAAGTCGTCAGGACCCGGAGGGCAAAATGTTAATAAGAAAAATACCAAAATAACCGGCCTGTGGAATTTTTCCGTTTCCAAACTAATCAATAACGACGACAGACAAAGAATAAAAGAAAAATTAAAAAACAAGATTATTTTTGGAAGAGCCATCGCCGTATCCAGCCAAAAAAATCGTTCTCAATTGGACAACAAAAAAGATGTCATCAATTTGATGTCTCAATTAATTGAAAAAGCGGTTAAAGTTAAAAAAACAAGAATTCCCACCAACCCTTCCGTTTCTCAAAAAGAATCCAGGATTTTTTCCAAAAAAAAGAATTCTGAAACAAAAAAGCTTCGCTCCCGTATTAATGAGTAGTTATCGGTCGGGAAAACTAATTATTTTTAATCCAAATTACAAATCTTATGGACAAAGACAAAATTTTTGAAATTGTGAAAAGCGAAATTAAATTTGAACCGGCTCGGTTAAACAACAAAAATAAAAATCAAGAACAAAAAGATGTTGAAGTCAGGGGGTGGTGGAACTTCGCCGAGTCAAAAAAGCTTTCTTTGGCTCAAAAAAATTCCATAGCCCGTTTTTTGAAAGACCATCTTGCTCGCAATGGAGTTTTGGCGGCGACTTATAAAAAACATCCGACTTGGGAAAAAAATTCAAAAGAAGTTTTTTTGATAATGTCTCGTATGGTTGCCAAAGCGCTCAAAGGCGTTGGGCACTCGGTTTTCAAAAGAAACAATTCAAAAGTTCAACAAGATATTCTAATTGGCAGGGGGAGAAGATAATTTATTCTTTGATATAAAGATAAATTTGAGGGCGTCCGCTGATTTTGTCTATTTTTGATTCCCTCCATCCTTCTATCGGAAAAACGTAAGAAACTACCTTGGTCCCTTTTTTTAACTCTTTTTCCATCTTTGGCTTTAATTTTTTCAGGATTTTATCGGGCATTCCAAAAATATAAATTATATCGGCTTTGGAAATATCTTTTTTAAAGAAATTTCCGAATTCAAAATTGGGAGTTCCTTTAAATGCCCCCAACTTTTTTCTCCAAAGACAAACCAAAAACAATGGCCAAGCCCTCTCAAAGCCTACCGCCGAAACCGGCAATTGTTTGGTTATTTCAAAAACGACCGTCCCAATTCCACAACCCAAGTCATAAATTATCTGTCCTTCTTTAATTTGGGAGATATCAATAATTCGTTGAATGTCTTTTTTGCTTGTTGGCACCCATGGAGCAAAAGACACCCCCGCAATCGCCAAAGACAAAAACGCGGCGGTCAAAATGAACATTATTATAACAAAAACAATTGAAAACAAACTCATTTAAAATAATAAATTGCTTTTAATTTAGTGGACGATGCAGGATTCGAACCTGCGACCTTCTCGGTGTAAACGAGACGCTCTAACCAACTGAGCTAATCGTCCTTATTTTTACAAAGATATAGTATCTTTTTTCAAGGCCAATTTCCACTTTTTAATTTTTTATATCAGAGCCGTCGCTTTGGAAGAAATATTTTTTGACGGCTTTTTTGATGTAAATTTCAAAAAGCGCCATTATCAGAATTATTCCGATTACAAGAATGCCGGCAACCTCCAATTTTTGTTTAAAAATATCCGTCTGATCGGCAAAGACATAACCCAAAGACATATAACTCACAGACCATAAAAACGACGACAAAAAAGAATATTTTATGAATTTTTTTATGGGTGTTTTTATATATCCGCTTGAAACAATTACTATTCTGTTAAAATTCCAGGCAAACTTTGAGAGAATAACATAAATTCCTATTGATGGTTTTATCTTGTCCAAAAAATGACCCATTCTTTCAAAATCCAAGAACAGATATTTTTTATTTTTCATAACGGATAGTTTCTCTCCTATCTTCCAGAAAATAACATCGTGAGTCATTGCCGCTAAAATAACCACTCCCAGTGTTCTTGAAAAATTCAAAATCCCTATCTTGCTTAAAGCGCCAAACAAAAGAAGAGAGATATCTCCTTCGGCGATAATCGCCAGAAAAACTATCAAATAAACAATTGATTGATAATTTTGAATAAATAGCGTTATTTGTTCAATCACTTTTTAACATTATCACAAGAATTAAAAGCTAACAAATAAAATAGTAAAAATTCGATTATCTGCGCGCCATTTTAAAAATATTAATTTTTTGATATTATATTTAAGATATGGAAAATAATTATTCAGAACCAATTCAGGATCAGAGCGCTGTTCAAAGTCCTAAATTGAATAACCCGAGCAATTTAAACCAAAACCAGTTTTTTTGCCCCGTTTGTCATCAGCCGATAAAACCGGAATATTATTTTTGTCCCAATTGCGGAACTAATTTAAAAGAAACATTGGGTGAAATTTCGGTTTGGACTCAAGTCGGAATTTATTTTATAAGTGTTTTTTTGCCACCGCTGGGATTTTGGCCGGGAGTAAAATATTTTATGAAGCAAAACCCTCAAGCCAAAAAAATCGGCATTATTGCCATTGGCTTAACTTTGCTTTCCTCTATTATTACCATCTGGCTTATTTATGGGGAATCGATTAATTATCTTAATACGCTCAGGCAATCTCTTACGGGATTTTGATATCTATTAAAAATTTGTGGTGAAAATAAACAACTCACAAAACCAAAAAATCTATACAAAAAAATCCAAACAAAGTATAATAAATAAAACATATGAATATACAATCTTTATCTACCCAAACCCAAAAAATACATCATATCTTTTCTAAACAAAATAAGATGGCCTCTCCTCTAAAAAGATCCAAATTTACTTTGCCTCTACAATCCAACACAAGCTTCACTCTCATAGAGTTATTGGTAGTAATAGGTATCTTAGCCATTCTCACTGCCGCTGTAATAATCATCCTTAACCCCGCAGAATATCTCAAACAAACCAGAGATGTCACCAGAATGAATGATCTTACCTCAATCAATCAAGCCTTATCCGTCTTAGAATCACAAGGAATAACTAACTTTGGACTGGCTAATACCGTCTATGTCTCAATTCCTGATACCACCTCTACCTGTGCTAACTTAGGTCTTCCTACTCT
>JAJXZH010000007.1 GCA_021780155.1 bacterium | reverse complement strand
CTGGTTTGTTTGAGATATTCTGCGGGGTTAAGGATGATTATTACAGCGGCAGTGAGAATGGCTAAGATACCTATTACTACCAATAACTCTATGAGAGTGAAGCTTGTGTTGCTTTTTAAGGATGGAAATCTGTTGTTTATTATTTTAGACGGAGCGTCCATAAGAATCTTTTTTATATTTCGTGTTTTTTAATTTATTAATTATAACATAATCGAAAAATAATAAAATAAAAACGCCCATTTTTTGGATGGCGTTTTTATTTTATTTCGCGAAAATAAAATTTACTCCGTGTGATTGCGAAGTTTGCCGATAAGGAAAGAAGCGTAGTCCTTTCCTCCAAGACCAAAAGCGATTCCTCCGGCTAAAGCCAACATGGCGATAAAACCAATGACAATTATTTGAATTATGGTGGCAGCAACTCCCAATTGAAGCAATGCGGCCAAAAATCCAAAAATTACCACCGACCACCAGGTCAAGGCGCCCAAGAATTTCGCTCCGTGAAGTCTGGCGCTGGCAATAGAACCCCTAACTACTCCCCTTAGGAAGTTTCCAACCACCAAAGCGGCGAGCAGAACAAGTACCGCAACGATGATGTTCGGGAAGTAAGCCAAAACTTCGGCCAAGAAAGTCGAAAGTCCCCACAAAGACAAAACATCCGAAATGGACAAGATGATGGCGATAACAATAAACCAATAAATCAGTCCGCCAATAAACTTGCCACTGTTAAGATGATATCCGGAACGTTCAACAATCTCTTCAAAACCAGTTTTTTTGAGCAAGGCGTCTATTTTAAGAGCGTCAATTACTTTTTCAAACAACGACCTTAAAAGCGCCGCTATCAAAAGTCCAATAATCAAAACCACCAACGCTCCAATGAACGATGGCAAAAACTGGACAATTGTGTTCCATGCGTTTTGAAAAGAACTTATAATTACATTAGACCAAGAATAAGTCATAAAAAAAAATTAATTAATTTTTTAAGATAACATCAGAAAATCGACCTTTGTGATGTCTCTTGCTCTTATTATACAACAAATCGGTTTTTCAAAAAAGCGCTCTTTGTGGATAACTAAAAATATGTTAGAATTGGTTTAATTAAGCCATTTTTATCCAAAAAATATGAAATTAATTTCCAAACTTTTATTGATTTTTATCACCAATCTGCTGGGACTTTTTTTGGCCGCTTACTTTGTCAAAGGTTTTTATATTAATCCGGATGTCATAAATTATCTTAAACTGGGACTTATTTTTACCGCTTTGAATATTTTTGTCCGTCCGATTTTAAAACTGGTTATGACGCCAATTGTTATTTTGACTTTGGGATTTGGAATTATTGTCGTTAATGCCATTATTTTGTATATTCTTTACAGAATTTATCCTTACGGAATCAGTATTGATATGACGACGGCTGGACTTTATCCTCTGGTTTATGCTACTCTCATTGTAAGCGCAGTTCACTTTATCATTAACTTTGCTTCAAAAAGAGCTTACAAATAAACATGTCAAAAATAATTGAAATTTCACAACTGGTTATATCGGTTATATTGATTATTTTGGTGCTCCTCCAAGAAAAAGGCGAGGGTGTTTCCGAAACGTTTGGTGGAGGAGGCGGAGCCGGTTTTTACCAGCACCGAAGAGGAATGGATAAAGTTATTTTTATAATAACCTTAATTTTCTTGTTCTTATTTGCCGCCGCTTCTCTGGCGAATCTTTTTATTAAAAAATAAATGATTTCTTTGTTTGCCCAAATAGAAAAAGCTTTTTCAAAGCGAGAGCGATTGGTGTTTTTCGGAGCTTTGGTGATTTTTGCCGTCTCGGGAATTTTGCTTTCTATCGCCATTATTAATATGACGACCAAACTCATTCCCGACAACGGAGGAACTTATACCGAAGGCGTCGTCGGTCAGCCATCTTTTGTTAATCCGCTTTTGGCAAAATCAAACACTCCCGACAGCGATTTGGTTTCTTTAATATTCGCCTCAGCTATGGATATGGCCGAGAGCGTAAAGCACGACAGCAGTTATAAAATGTGGAATTATCGCATAAAAGAAGGGGCTGTTTGGCAAGATGGAACTCCAATAACCAGCGATGATATAATTTTCACCATTCAGACCATTCAAAATCCCGATACACTTTCCCCTCTTTATTCCGATTGGCAAAATATAACCTGGTCAAGAGTGAGCGAAAGAGAGATTCAATTTGATTTAACTTCGCCCTACACGATGTTTCCCAATATTTTAAGAGACCTAAGACCGGTGCCTAAAAAACTTTTTGCCGATCTTTCGCCGGCGCATTTGAAACTTTCTCCTTATATGCTCGAGCCGGTTGGCAGTGGACCATTTACTTACGATTATTTAGAAGAAAGACACGACGGATTCATTTCGGCTTATCACCTTAAATCAAACGAGATGTATGGCACTATTGGTCAAGTTTCTCACATTGACAATCTCGCTATAAATTTTTATGAAAACAACGACAATTTAATCAAGGCGTATAATTTGGGATTGATTGATGGATTTGGAACTTATGATAAATCACTTTTGGATAAAATTATGCTGAACTCAACCACCATTAACGCTCCTTCTTCAAAATATTTTGCGATATTTTTCAATTCAAACGCCAATAGTTATTTGACATCAAAAAATATTCGCCTGGCTTTAAGCGAAGCAATCGATAAAAACGATCTTATTCAAAAAATTATGGGCGGATATGCCAGTCCCGAATATGGACCAATCCCCCCATCACTTTCGGCTTATGACCCAAACGTCAAATCTTTTTATAAATTTGATACCAATGATGCCAAGTTGCTAATTGCCGCTGACGGATGGCAATTCAATCAAAGCTCAAACGACTGGGAAATTACCCAAAAGGGAAAGACCCAGCAACTTTCCATCACCATCAAAGCTCCCGATATTTGGCCTCTTAACGATATGGCAAAATACATTCAAAGCGCGTGGAATTCTATCGGCGTCAAAACCGATTTGGCTTTGGTTGATTTTCAGACAATAAACGATGACGCCATCAGAACAAGGGATTATCAGGCGCTTTTGTTTGGAAACATAGTTTTCCCAACGCCGGACCTTTATTCTTTGTGGCACTCTTCGCAGATGTTTTATCCGGGGAATAATTTGGCGCTCTATAACAGCCCAACCGCCGACAAAATAATGGAATCCATCAGACAAACCGACACACAAGACAATCTTTGGCAGAATCAAACCAATCAGCTTCAAGAAACAATTACAAACGATGTTCCGGCAATATTTTTGTTCTCACCCGATTATTTTTATGTTCATAAAAGAAATTTAAGCGGAATAAACGTAGGTCTTATTTCACTGCCCCAAGACAGGTTTGATAAAATAACCGATTGGTATGTGGTAACCAAAAGGGTTTTAAAATAAAATGTCGTTGTTGAATTTAAAAAAATTTTCCGCCTTACCAATATCGCTCAAAAACGGAGAAGTTGTTTTTGGAAAAGAGATGGCAAAACCGGAGATTGAAATAAAAAAATACAATAAATATAAAAATTTTTTTGAAGATAAAAAACTGGACAAAGACAAAAAAATATACTACATTTATAGAAATAGTTGCCTCAGGAAAGACGAGTCCATTTTTAAAAAAAACGGATTGCGTTATGATATTACCGTCATTCAGCCCGGAAAAATAGGCGAAGAACCAACAAGAACCATCGGGCATATTCACAAAATAATTTTAAAAAACAAACGACCTTCGGAAATTTATCAAGTCATTGAAGGAAAAGCTGTTTTTATCCTTCACAATTTAAAAACCAACACCATTTATCCGATATCAAGAATTGCCGGACAGAAAATCGTCATTTCCGGAGATAATGCCCACATCACCGTCAACGCCGACACGAAAAAACCGCTTGTTATCGCCAACATATTCGTCAACAAAAAAAATGTTTCCGATTATTCTTTTTTCAGAAAAACTCAAGGACCGGCTTGGTATCCTATAATCTATAAAAACAAAATAATATTCAAAAAAAATCCAAAAAATAATTTAGAGACAAAATTGGCTTCGGTATCAAAAAAATACTCCTTGCCCAAATCGATAAATATAAGTGAAACAGAACCTATATATAAAGAATTTATAAAAAATCCGAAAAAATTTTCTTTTTTGGTCGTAAAATAAAAAAGTTTATTCTTTTGGCTATCGCCGACCCGGGGATATGGCGAAATTGGTAGACGCGTACGCTTCAGGAGCGTATGGGGCAACCCTTGAGAGTTCGAATCTCTCTATCCCCACAAAATTATTAACATTATTAATTAATTATTAAAAAATAAATATGGTAAATACAAATACAAGAAGCCGTTCAACAAGACCCACTCATCCGAGAAGGGCTTTTGCCGGCTCGGCAAATAAATCCGGTCAGACAAGCAGAATGGAAGATCTGCCGGGAAAAGAAACGGTTAAATTCGTTCCGCTTGGTGGACTCGAAGAGATCGGAAGAAATATGTCCATGCTGGAATACAAAAACGAAATTATAATTTTTGATATGGGGCTTCAATTTCCGGAAGAAGACACTCCGGGAATCGACTATATCATTCCCAATGTTAACTCATTGATTCCAAAGAAAAAAAATATCAGAGCAATCGTCATAACTCATGGCCATTATGACCACATCGGGGCTATTCCTTATTTAATAGATAAACTTGGACCACATATCCCGATTTATACAGCCGCTCTTACCAAAGAAATAATCAAAAAAAGGCAGGATGAATTTCCGAAAGCGTCAAAATTGATTATTAATGTCATCAAAGGAGGAGACAAAATCAGATTGTCGGAAAATTTTGAAGCGGAATTTTTTGAGACCGAACATACTATTCCCGATTCAATCTCCACCGTTATTAAAACTCCGGTAGGCAATATGGCTTACTTTTCGGATATCAAAATAAATTATGATATGGAAGGAAAGCCTCAAGACCTTGATGTTTTTGAAAAAATGGCGTCAAAAAAAATACACACATTATTTTTAGAAAGCACCCGCGCCGAAGCGCCGGGAAAATCTCTTTCGGAAAAAGTAGTGGAAAAAAACATCGACGAACTGATAGGAAAAGCCAACGGCAGAATTATTATCGGTCTTTTTGCTTCGCTTTTAACAAGAATCGAGCCAATTTTAAGAATTGCCGAAAAACACGGCAAGAAAGTTTTTTTGAGCGGACTTTCTTTGAAGAGCAACGTCAATATCGCCCAAAATCTGGGATATATAAAAGCGTCAAAAGGATTAATTGTCCCGCTCGAAGAATTGCACAAATATAAAGACGATAAAATTCTTGTTTTAAGCACCGGAGCGCAAGGCGAACCAAAAGCCAGTTTAATGAAAATTGCCAACGGAGAAAATAAATATCTAACTATAAAAAAAGGAGATACTATAATATTTTCCTCTTCAGTTATTCCGGGAAATGAAAAACCGATTCAAACCCTCAAGGATAATTTGACCAGACAAGGCGCCAGAGTTATTCAAACTCAACACATTGACGTTCACGCCAGTGGACATGGACCAGCCGAAGACCTAAAAACCATAATCGGGATAATCAAGCCGAAGTATTTTGTTCCAATTCACGGAATGTATTTTATGAGAGCGGCCAATGTTGAAAATGCCAAAGAAGTCGGAGTTAAAGCCGAAAATTGCTTCTTGATCGATAACGGACAAATAATAGAAATACGCGAAAGTGGAATAAGAATTTCTCAAGATTCTGTCCCCGCTTATTATGTTATGGTTGACGGACTTGGAGTCGGAGATGTTGAAGAAGTCGTCGTCAGAGATAGAATGCTTTTGGCGCAAGAAGGAATGGCGGTAATTATCGTTACTTTGGATGTGAAAACGGGTCAATTAATTAAAAGTCCGGATATTATTTCCAGAGGATTTATTTATCTTAAAGAAAATCGGTCAATCGTAGAAGAACTGAGAAAAAGAATAAAATTATTGGTTGGAAGAATTCCTAAATTTCAATCGCTCGACCCCGATTATATGAAAACCCTTTTGAGAGACCAAGTCGGACAATTCCTGTATAATAAAACAAAGCGAAGACCGATGATTTTACCGGTAATAATAGAGGTTTAATTTATGGAAAAATTCATTCAAAAAAATTCGGGGATAAATAAAATAATCGGCGCCGAAAGTGAAAAACAGGAATCCGATTTGCTTGGATTTTTTGCAAAGGAAATAAATAACACCAACGACAAAACAAAAGAATTTGAAAGGGTGGAACTCAAAAAATCTCCCGAAACCAGGAAACTTATTTCCGATATTATAAAAAATATGGGTGAGTTTCTTTTGCAATATGGAGTAAAGGCGGTTAATGTTTCTCCCGACAATATCGCTATGCTTGATTACTCCAAGCTTACCGACGAACAAAAAGAAGAAATAAAAAAAGAAAACAATCAGGGCGGTTATTATCCATGGCGTCAAAAAATTATTGCCAATATAGACATCACTAAAAAATCTTCAGCCGAACTAACAGAAATTATCGCTCATGAGTTGATTCATCTAAATTCTTTTCAATCTCTCCAAACGACATCCAAAGATGACCGCGAAATGGTTCTACAAAGAGCCAAGAGTAAAGAACTGGCATACCTAAAAAGACGACGCATCGGACTTTCTATAAAAGACAAAGAAAACAAAGAGTTGGGAGTATTTATTGATGAAGCGACAACTTCCGAATTAACGGCAAGATTTTGTGATTTCTTTTTTTCCAAAAATGAAACACTTAAGGAAGCGGCTGAAAAAAAGAAAAAATTTATAGAAGAAAATGTGCCTCCTCAAAAAAAGGCGGAAGCGCAAAACGATATTTTAGAAGTTAAAACCAAACAACAGGAATCCGGAGAATATAAAACCGAAATTATTTCATATTCATACCCCAAGTGGCGCGAAGCATTGAATATTATTATTGATGAGTTGTTTGAAAGAAATAAAGACAAATTTTCTTCCCGAGAAGAAATTTTCAATCTTTTTGCCGACGCTCATTTTAGCGGGAAATTGCTTCCGCTTGCTCGTCTTTTGGAAAAATCATACAGCAAGGGATTCTTTAGATTTCTGTCGGAAATCAGCAAGAAAGAAAGGAGTTAAAAAAAATCAAATCTTATTGTATAATAAATCAATATGAAACGACTTTTTTCGGGGATACAACCGTCGGGGACAATTCATTTGGGAAATTATTTGGGAGCGATAAAAAATTGGGTAATCGCTCAAGAAAAATACGAATCCATATTTAGCGTCGTTGACCTGCACGCCCTGACTGTTTATCAAGACCCGACACAATTTAGAAAACAAACAATCAATACCGCCAAAATCCTTTTGGCCTCCGGGATTGATCCGGAAAAATCAATTATTTTCATACAGTCGGAAGTTTCGGAACATCTTGAACTTTATTGGGTTTTAAATTCCATAACCAAAGTGGCCGAATTGGAGCTGATGACTCAATACAAGGACAAAATTCAAAACGGCAAAAACTCCACCGCCGGACTTTTGAATTATCCTATTTTAATGGCTTCCGATATTTTGCTTTATGATGCTCAAATCGTCCCGGTTGGGGAAGATCAAAGACAACACCTTGAGTTGACCAGAGAGCTGGCAAGAAGATTTAATGGGTTATATGGAAAGACATTTAAAGAACCGGAAGGGCTGATTGAAAAAATTGGCTCCAAAATAATGGGGCTTGATAACCCGTCCAAAAAAATGTCCAAAAGCGCTTCCAGCGAATACAACTACATCGCCTTAACCGACGAGCCGGAAAAAATAAAAGACAAAATCAAAAAAGCGGTGACTGATTCGGAAACGTTGATAAAATATGACCCCATAAAAAAACCCGGTATTTCAAATCTTCTTACAATATTGGCGCTTTCCGTCGGCAAAGATGTTAGAGAAATAGAAAATAAATATTTTGGAGAAAATTACGGAAAATTGAAAATCGATTGCGCCGATGCGGTAATTGAATTACTTTCCAAGTTTCAAGAAAATTACAAAAAAATCAGCGACAAAAAAATAGAATCCATCTTGAAAAAAGGAGCTGTTTCCGCCAAAAAAATTGCCTCACAAAAAATAGAAGAAGTTTATCAAAAAGTTGGGCTGAGATAAAAATCAAAAATTAAACAGCGTGGAAACAACAACATAAAGAATGCTCAATCCAAAAACAAAATAGAGAGCATTTTTTAATATTGGAGAAAAATTCAAAATAAGCGTTCGTCTCAAATGCCCCACCGATAATTCTCCCGATCTCATCTTTGACCACATAGCAACGATAAAAATCCCCTCAAATCCGATAAAAAATCCTCCGGCGATTTCAACCAACTTTATAAATCCGCCGATGTCCAAAAAATATATAAATATCGGCGCCAAAATTGCCAGAAACATTGAAAAGAATTTAGAAAATTTCAAATCAAATTCAAGGGATTTGAAAACATCAAGTCCGATTGAAAAATAAGAACTCACAAGAGCCAAAATTCCTAAAATCGCCAAAACAGAAATTGAAAATTGAGAAGAAATTGAAGCAACAATCCCCGAAACAGAATCTGGAGTGATTGATTTTGATATTCCCAAAACGCCAAAAATGAACGCCAAATAAATGATTGCCGGTATAATCGTTCCCCAAATTATCGATTTTTTTGACTTAATCGGATCGATTGCATTATCTTTAAAATAACTTATCACCGACGGCACGGCTGGCCTGCCGTTTAAAGAAAACAAAATCGCGCCAAAAGGCATTAACCAAAAAATAGGAGAGCTTGAGACGAGCTCAAGTGGTTTGTTAAAAAAAGCTAGTCCTCCCCAAAAAACAATAAGCGCCACTGCGCCGATAATTCCGACAATCGACAAAAATTCAAACAGTGAAATCTTTTTTATTCCCGAAAATATTATCACCGATCCTACCCACCAAAAAATAATCACCTGAAATATTTGAGGAACGGAAGGAAAAACCAAAGACAAGAAACTAAAAGAGAGAATAAGATAAATAGTCAAAACAAAAAACATTTCAATAATTGTCATCAAAATCGACGTCCAATACCCAAAATTACCAAAATAAATTTTTGCTAATCCGGCGAATCGATGTTTATCGCCGTTTTTTATAATCAAATCGGCATACATCAGATGAATAACACAATAAATAAAAGTAAATAAAATCAAAAAGATGATGCCAAGTCCGACTCCGGACATTTTAAAAACATAAGGCAAAGAAAAAATGCCCGCACCAACAATGGTGCCGGCAAGCAAAGAAGTCGGTAATATAAAACTTTTAAAAAAACTCATAAAAAATTTTTTGAAAATTACTCCTCAAAGTATATTTTGTCTCCTTCATGGACCTTGCCACTCATTTTCATTCCCACTTCTTGACCTTTTTTGGCCTTCTTAACCTGCTCGTGCTCTATTTGCATAGATTCAATCGTTTGTGAAAAATCCTCGCTGTGTCCTTTGATTCTTATTGTATCGCCTACCGATACCGGCTGAGAAAATTTGATTACCGCCACTCCAATTTTTGAAAAAACATGAGTGATTTCTCCGATTGATTTTTCTTTTTTTACCATATTTTTTGAGTAAAACAAATAACGACCTTTTTTATATTATAACAGATAGCGCCCAATAAATTAAACTCAACTTATAACAAGCAATAAAAAAACCGCCTTCAAAAAAGCGGTTTTTGTTGTAATTTTATTGCATATTTTATTCGCCTCCCCCTTCGTGAATATCCTCAACCGCTTCTTCTTCGGATTCTTTCTGAGTTTCTTGTCTCTCTTCTTTAATTAAAGCGATGACTTTTTGAACAAGTTCTTTGGGATCGGAAGAATAAGCTATTTTCCCCTTACCTCTGTGGCCTTTAGCGATTATTTCTTTGATTAAATTATCGGTCGCCCAATCTCCTTCCAAAACTCCTATCGGTTTTTTATCTTCAAAGGCGATAGTAAATTCGTTTAATGTTCCAAGTCGTCCACATCCGACAATGACCGCATCCGACGAGCGAGTCAAAAGCAAATTTCTTCCCGAATATCCAAAACCAGTGTAAGTTATCAAGTCGTGATATTCAACCGGAAGTTTATAAACTTTAAGATGTTCTTTTTCACTGCTTGCCGGAGAAAGGCCGATAACTATTCCGCCGGCTTCTTTGGCGCCCTTTGCCGCCCAAAAAGGAAAACCAGTGGTCGCCCCGGTAACCAAAACTCCTTCGTTGTTTACGATTTCTTTTCCCAATTCTTGCGCTTTGGCAAAAGCCGAATCTCCGCAATGACTGGTATCCGCCGCTCCCGAAACACAAATTTTATATTTCGGAGTATGATTGTTTGAAATATGTTTGTTATCCATAGTTTTTTATTTTAGACGATTTTTAATTTGTTATCAATTTTAAAATTCAAAAATATCTCCCTTTGATGGAACAACGGCGTCAATCGCAAAATTATCTTTAATTTTGTCGGCTAGTGGCTTGCTTTGGTCTTCTTCGCCTTGGACAACAAAAACTTTTTTAACACTTTTTTGCATCGACTGGACCCATTTTAATAAAAGTGGCTGATCGGCATGAGCGCTGTATCCACCAATAGCTTTGACTTTACATCTTACGGGAACTTCTTGCCCCATAATTCTGACCGATTGAGCGCCGTCGATTATTTTTCTGCCCAATGTTCCTTGCGATTGATAGCCGACAATCAACATGGCATTTTTTTCGTCCGGAAAATATCTTATTTCGTGATATAAGATTCTTCCCCCGTTGGACATCCCCGAGCCGGCAATAATTATTTTGGGAGGAGGGACGTCGTTGATTTTTTTGGATTCTTCTTTGGTTGGGGTGAATTTGAGTCCCGGAAAATTAAAAATATCTTTATTTTCTTTCATCATTTTTAACGCTTCATCGTCAAAATATTCGCTGTCTCCGGAATATTTTTGATAAATTGCCGTCAATTTTATCGCCAATGGGCTGTCTATAAAAATAGGAATCTTTGGAATCCTTTTATTCCCCACCAAATCGTTTAATTCAAACAAAAGTTCTTGAGTCCTTTCCATCGCGAATGCCGGAATCATAAGAGTTCCTCCGGATTTGAAAGTATCTTCTATTAAATCTTCAAGAATGGATTTTCTCTCCAATACCGATTCGTGGACTCTGTTGCCATAAGCCGATTCCACTAAAGCATAATCCGTATTCTGAATGTATTCAGTATCTTTAACCAACGGAGCGGGAATATTGCCTAAATCCCCCGAAAAAACGATGGATTTACCATCAGCCGTCACTTTGATTGATGCCGAACCCAAAATATGGCCGGAATTATAAAACTCTATTTGAAAATCTTTAATTTTAAATATTTGATGATAAGAAAGTGTTTTCCATTTTTCTCGAGCATTATCAATGTCGGAAATTTCATAAAGCATCGGCTTGCCGGCCGGAGTTTCGTTCTCCATCAAATGACGCGCATCCAAAAGAAGTTCATATGCCTGATCTTTTGTCGGAGGAGTTGAATAAATGGCGCCGGTAAATCCTTCTTTGACCAATTTTGGAATCCGACCTATGTGATCAATGTGAGAATGAGTGATAAAAACGGCGTCTATCTCCGACGGCTTAAAGCCGAATGGCTCGTAATTTTCTTCGTTTGAAAATTGATCGCCTTGATTTAGACCGCAATCTATAAGAATTCTCCCCTCGCTTGACTCAAGCAAATAACAAGAGCCGGTAACTTGTCCGGCTCCGCCGGTAAATGTTAATTTCATTTTTACATTATAAACAATTTTTTATTTATCTCCAAATTTTTTAAATAAAAATACTGATAAAATAAAAATTGACTTTAAATAAGATATATTGTTTAATCCAATCAGTTCAACAAAAGAAGGAGAAAATGAAAGTGAAGAAAGCAAAGATTGACCGCAAGCGGCCGATAGTGCTTTTGGGAGTAAAAATTTCTCTTGCTATTCCGATTTGCG
Organism: bacterium; assembly: GCA_021780155.1. GTDB lineage: Bacteria > Patescibacteriota > Minisyncoccia > UBA6257 > JAGOQP01 > JAKAHY01. The sequence continues at coordinate 2,248 of JAJXZH010000007.1, read as the reverse complement.
AAGAAAACAAAGAAGAATCGCTGGCAAACAACGTTTGCCGTCCTATCGTCGCCACCATTTGGATAAATGGCTGGGGCGATGAAAAAATTGCGCTTACTCATGAAGACGGACTTTTTATCAATAGTTTGCCGAATGCCACCGAGATTCACAGATTGATTCACGGAGTGGCAAAGGCCTCCTATAACACGGCGCGTAAGATTTCTTCGGAACGCTGGGCGACTTTAGCTTCAAAGTAATTGGCCAAAATAATTTTGGCCATTTTTTATTTAAAAAATTTGTCCAAATCAAAAACTCTTTTGGTATTGGATAAAATAACATCTTCAATTTCTTGAATTTTTTTATCTTTCAAATAAGCAATGGTTTCTAATGTTTCTTTTATAAAAGACGGCTCATTTCTTTGGCCTCTATGGCTTTTGGGAGAAACAAACGGCGCATCGGTTTCAACAAGAATTTTTTCCAAAGGAATATATTTTACCACCTCGTCAAAGGATCGGTTTGAGGTTATTAATCCGCCAAAAGTAAAGGAGAAATTTAAATCCAAAAGTTCTTTGGCTTCGTTTGTAAAACCGGTAAAAAAATGCAATATCCCCGGTTCCGAAATCAATTTGCTTTTATTTTCTTTTAATAAAGCGATCATTTCGGGAAATGCTTGCCGACAATGAATAACCAGGGGCTTTTTTATTTTATTGGACAACAAAATGTGCTTTTCGAACAATTCTTTTTGTTTTTCATAATTTTTTTTGTCTTCTTCTCTATATAAATCCATTCCGCACTCGCCAATGCCGACAACTTTTTTATTTTTGGAAAGCTGTTGAATTTTTTCAAAATCGTTGAAATCTTTTAACTCGGTTGGATGAATGCCGACCGTCGCCCAAATTCCATTTTCGTATTTATCCGCCAAATCAATCGCATCTTGTGAAGATTTCAAATCGGCTCCGGCGTTTATCATCCCAATTCCCAAAAAAAACGCCCGCTCTATCGTTTCTGAGCGATCTTTGTCATATTGTTCAAATTGAATATGAGTATGAGCATCAATTATTTTAAAATTCATAAGATTATTAAATAATAGAATAATTAAAAAAGATGTTCCAACTATGAAACTTGGGCCGTTAAAAAGTTTTTATATTTATATATTTTTATTTTTTTCTTGTCATTCCGAATATAATTCAGAATCAACAAATCCGTCATTCCGGATTTAATCCGGAATCCAGAGTTTTGTTCTTGTGACTCCTGGATCCCGTTTTTCAACGGGATGACACACTTTCTGTCATTCCAAACTTGATTTGGAATCCAGAGTTTTGTTCTTGTGACTCCTGGATCCCGTTTTTCAACGGGATGACAGAAAAAAACATAAATATCATCTGGTATCAATATTGACACCAATTAGAAATAATCGGATGAATGTTTGATGCCACTATGCTATAGCATAGTGGCTGAAATAGAAATAAAATAAATAGAGTTAAATTAAGTGAATTACAATAATACTATCAAAATCAATAACTTCAGATCTCTTACATTATTATCCGATCGGATAATAATGTAATAAGGAAAGATATTCGTTTTTGTTTTATCAATATCAAAATAAAACAGAGAGTGAAGATGGTGAATGATAAAAATTTGAATAGTTCCTTGGTATCAATATTGATACCAAGCGCAAGAGATAAATGTCTTATTTGCAACAATCTTTTTTATCAAATTATAGGCATCGGCGAATTTAAAATATCCGCGCCAGGAAGAATAGGCGTTTAGAATACTTTGCTTGGATACCTGTCCGTCTTTAAACATAACCGCATATCGCCTGCTCTTTTTTAAGAATCGTTTAATTGTGGATCTTCTCAGGTATCGTTTGCCGTCGCGCACAACATATCCCAAAAAATCAACTCCACGATTTTTTCGGTTGGAAATCGGCAAATTTCCAAAAAAACCAATTGGAAAAATCTCGGCTTTTTTTGGATGCAATTCCAATTTCAATTGGTCGCGTAAAAATACTCTTATATATTCTTTGTCATCGCGGAGATGTTTCTTGTCCAATCCCAAAATCAGAAAATCGTCCATATAACGAATGTAATATCTTTCTTTAAGTTTCCGTTTTACAAAGTTATCAAGCTCATTCAAATAAACATTGGCAAATAACTGGCTAGTCAGATTGCCTATCGGAATGCCCCGCCAGCTAACGCCTGAGCATGGCGATGGCGAGCAGGCTTTTTTATTACTGGCGATAATCTCACGGCATAACCATAAGATATTT
>JAJXZH010000006.1 GCA_021780155.1 bacterium | reverse complement strand
AAAAAGCATTTGTTTTTGTGTTAAAAATTTGATATAATCAGTTTATAAAAGGGTGATTTTAAAGCCCATTTTTATTGATTTAAAGCGATAAAATATGCCAAAAAAAGAAGAAAAAACATCGCAGAATAATGAAGTTTCTTATAGTGCCAAAGACATTTACGTTTTGGAAGGTCTTGAGCCGGTAAGAAAGAGGCCGGGAATGTATATCGGTTCAACCGGAGTTGATGGCCTGCACCATTTAGTTTGGGAAATTGTGGATAACTCCATCGATGAGGCAATGGCCGGATTTGCCAAAAATATAAGAGTGGAACTGCTAAAAGATAACGTTGTTTCGGTAACCGATGATGGGCGCGGAATACCGGTTGATATTCATCCTCAAACAAAAAAATCTGCTCTTGAAACGGCATTGTGCACTCTCCATGCTGGGGGTAAATTTGGCGGAGAGTCATACAAGGTTTCCGGTGGTCTTCATGGAGTGGGTGCGGCGGTTGTTAATGCTCTTTCCAAATGGATGAAAGCCGAAGTTAATAAGGACGGAGGACTTTATATTCAGGAATATAAAAAAGGTATCCCTCAATACAAAGTCAAAAAAATTGGAACTTCTAAAACAACTGGAACAAAAATTACTTTTAGGCCTGATGAAGAAATATTTTCAAAAATAGAATTTGACAGAAAAAAAATAATCGATCACTTGCGTCAGCAGGCGTTTTTGGTTAAGGGAATTAAAATAGAAATTATAGACGAAAGAGAAGATGCTCCTTTTTATTATGCTTTTTATTTTGAAGGTGGACTTCTTTCTTTTCTTCATTATTTGAATGAATTTGGAGAAACCGAACAGGACACTCCTTTTTATGTGAATAAAGAATATTTAGTTTCCGAAGGAGAGACAAACCCCGCTCATAAAAGTGTGCGCGAAAGCATTCAAGTTGAGGCAACTTTTGTTTATAACAAAGATCCGGAAACTCAAGAACTTAGTTTTGCCAATAATATCTATACTCCCGATGGAGGAATGCACTTGACCGGATTTCGTTCGGCATTGACCAGAGTTTTAAACGATTATGCCAGAGAGAACGGATACATTAAAGATAAAGAAGAAAATTTAACCGGAGATGATGTTCGTGAAGGATTAGTGGCAATCGTTTCGGTTAAAATAAGAGAACCTCAATTTGAAGGACAAACCAAAGCCCGTTTAGGAAATCCTCCGGCAAGAACCGCAGTTGAGGCGGTTACCGCGGAAGCACTAAAAGAATTTTTACAAAAATATTCCAGTGAATCGAGAGTAATTATCGGAAAATGTTTATTGGCCGCCAAAGCCAGAAAAGCCGCCAAAGCCGCCAAAGAAACGGTTTTAAGAAAGGGTCCACTTGAAGGACTTGCTTTGCCCGGAAAACTTGCCGACTGCACATCAAAAGAACCTTCGGAATCGGAACTTTTTATTGTTGAGGGAGATTCCGCCGGTGGTTCGGGAAAACAGGGGAGAGACAGGAGATTTCAGGCAATATTGCCTTTGCGAGGAAAAATATTAAATGTTGAAAAATCTCGTCTTGATAGAATGCTTTCCAATAACGAAATAAAATCTTTGGTTATTGCTTTAGGAACGGCAATTGGAAATGATTTTAATGTTGATAAAATAAGATATCACAAAATTGTTATTATGACCGATGCCGATGTTGATGGCGCTCATATCAGAACTTTGCTTTTAACTTTGTTTTTCAGATATTTCAGGGAAATAATAGAAAGGGGATATCTTTATATCGCGCAACCGCCCTTATTTAGAGTGCAATCGGGGAGGGAGTTTTCTTACGCTTTTTCCGATAAAGAGAAAGATGATTTGGTTGAAAAAATGCAACTGGCAAAAAATGCTAAGAAAAAATCAAAAGAAAAAGAAAAAGAAGAAAAAGAAATTGAAATTGAATCGGAAAATTCAGCGGAAGTGGAAGGAACCGAAGAAGAAAAAATCAAAGGCGTAATGGTTCAAAGATATAAAGGATTGGGGGAAATGAATCCTCAACAGCTTTGGGAAACAACTATGGATCCGGCAACGAGAATTATGAAGCAAGTGTCCATAGAAGACGCTCAAGGAGCGGATAGGTTGTTTGATATATTAATGGGAGAAAAAGTGGAACCAAGAAAGCATTTTATTCAGAGTCGGGCGGCAATGGTAAAAAATCTTGACATTTGATTTTTAGATTTGACATTTTTATTTATCGATTATATAATGGCAGGAAGTTAATATTTTCCGCCTGAGGGCGGTTTTAAGTATATACACATTTATGTCAAAAATTAATGATTATTTTAAAGAGTCATATAGTGAATTAAAAAAGGTAAATTGGCCGACAAAAAATCAGACCATTAATTTGACCCTGATAGTTATCGGATTTTCTCTGGGACTTTCATTGTTTTTGGGAGCTTTGGATATTCTATTTTCTTACATATTAAAACAGATTGTTTTGTAATTTATGGACAAAGAAGAAAAAAAACCAGCATTGCAAATAAACGATTCCGATAAAGGCGCCAGACGATGGTACGCGGTCCATACCTATTCGGGTTATGAAGATGCGGTGGCGCGCTATTTAAAACAACGCGTTGGATCTCTTGAGATGAACGATAAAATTTTTGAAGTAGTTGTCCCTAAAGAGAAAAAAATTAAAATAAAAAACGGGAAAAGAAAAACTATAGAAGAAAAAATTTATCCCGGATATGTTTTGGTAGATATGATAATGTCGGAAGACTCGTGGTATGTTGTCAGAAACACTCCCAGAGTTATGGGTTTTGTCGGTCCCGATTCGACCAAGCCAACCCCACTTTCCAGAGATGAAATTGATTATCTAATGTCTAAAATGGAAAATGACAAAGAAACGAGATTTACTGTTGACTATTCGGTGGGGGATTTGGTAAAAATCATTGATGGTCCTTTTAAAGATTATGAAGGAAAAATAACGGAGGTAGACGAAGAGCACGGAAGAATAAAAGCCACTGTTCCGGTTTTTGGGAGAGAAACGACCGTTGAAATAGATTCTATGCAGGTTCAAAAAATTTAAATATTAATTTTTAATAACAATATGGCAAAACCAATCAAAACAACTTTAAAGCTTCAACTTGAAGCGGGAAAAGCAACTCCGGCCCCTCCGGTTGGAACCGCTCTTGGTCCTCATGGAATTAATTTGGGACAATTTTGTTCTCAATTTAATGAAGCTACTAAAGATATGACGGGCAGCGTAGTGCCGGCAGTTATCACAATCTACGAAGATCGTTCTTTTAATTTTATTTTAAAAACTCCTCCGGCATCAGATTTGCTCAAAAAAGCGGCTGGAATTGCCAAGGGCGCCGGAGACCCTTTGAGAAACAAAGTTGGTGTTGTTACAAAGGCTCAGGTCAGAGAAATTGCTGAAAAGAAAATCAAAGACCTCAATGCCAGAGACATAAATGCCGCGATGAAAATTATAGAAGGAACCGCTCGTTCGATGGGCATAGAAATAAAAGAATAAGAATTTAAAAAACGGCTCCAAAAAGGAGTCGTTTTTAATTAAAAAAATCCCCGATTTTTAAAACGGAGATTTTAAATTTATTTTGATAATCTTCTAAAGATAACTGTAAATAATGAAATTAAAAAAATAAATGTAGAAATTGGGAGAATGAAGATGCTGATAAAAATTTTTTCACCAAGACTTTCAAACGATCGGTTATCTCTATTGGTTTTCTTTGGTTCTGCCAATTTTATAGCAATGATTCCTATTAAAGTATCCAAAACCAACAAGCTAAGAAAAATCAAAAAAATTTTCATTGCTTTTTCTTGGTTAAAAAAATCAAAATCATTAAAAGGGCAATAATGGGGAACCAAAAAATATAAACAAAGAAGAAATCAAAGATATTATTCGGCCAGTATCGTTTGATTGAGTTAAAAATAAAGTATGTTCCAAATGGGGCTAACATCAAGTAAGTAGCCACAATCAGTCCGATTATAATTGCTTGATTTTCCACTTTTGACCCTCCTTTTTGTAGAGCTTCTTGTTTTATATCATTTTACTTTGGTTGTGTAAAGGTTATTGCCTTATTTTTCAAATACGGCTAAAATTATTTTTATGGCTGGACTTTTAAACGAAAAAATAAATAAAAATTTTATTGTTTTTGAAGGAATAGACGGATCAGGCAAAGGAACTCAAATAAATCTTTTGAAAGAGTATTTTTTAAAAAACAAAAGAGAAGATATTGTCTTTACTTTTGAACATACCAGAGATGGGCAATGGTCTCAAAAAATAGAGGACATTGTAAGCGGAAAAGTTAAGGGTGTCATCTCAGAAAAAATTCAATTGCTTTATATTTTGGATAGAAAGGATCATATCCATAATTTTATCTCGCCGAATTTAAAAAAAGAAAAAAAAGTTTTTTGCGACAGGTATTTTTTATCAACTCTGGCGTATGGGAGTTTGGATGGAAAAACTCATTGGAAAACTCTTTGGAATTATCACAAAGAAATCATTGGTGATGAAATGGTAATGCCACTTAAGATATTTTTCTTTGATATTGATCCCGATTTGGCAATATCAAGAATTGAGCAAAGAGATGGCAAAAAAACAATTTTTGAAAATAAAGAAAGTTTAAAAAAAATAAGAGAAGCATATCTTTCAATAGGACCTCATTTTGATGGATTTGAGATTATTGACGGAAGTGGAACTCCAAAGGATGTTTTTGACTTGCTGAAATCAAAACTTGCCGATTGTTTGTGAAAGATTTTTTTTTGAGTTATATTAATAATAATGTCATATAAACCAACCATTGGACTGGAAATTCATTCGGAGTTGTTGACGCAAACAAAAATGTTTTGCGACTGCAATAACGACCCACTTGAGATAAAACCGAATGTGAATATTTGCCCCATCTGCTTGGGTCATCCGGGAACTCTGCCCAAAATTAACAAAGAGGCGGTTGATTTGGTCATTAAAACCGGATTAGCTCTAAACTGTAAAATAAATAAATTTTCCAAATTTGACAGAAAAAATTATTTTTATCCGGATTTGCCGAAGGCTTATCAAATCAGTCAGTATGATAAACCGCTTTGTTTTGATGGGTATTTAATTCTTCCCTCAAATGGTAAGAAAGTAAGAATAACGAGAATCCATCTGGAGGAGGATACCGGGCGTCTTGCTCATTCGGTTGATGGCAAACACAGCTTGGTTGATTTCAATCGCGCCGGGGTGCCTTTGATGGAATTGGTTACCGAGCCGGACATAGCCAATGCCGATGAGGCCGTTGAATTTGCCAGAGAGTTTCAATTGATTTTGAGGTCGCTAAAAGCTTCCGATGCCGATATGGAGAAGGGCCATATGAGGGTTGAAGTTAATATTTCCATAGCTAAAGAAGGCAAGCCGCTCGGGACGAAGGTGGAAATAAAAAATTTAAATTCTTTCAGGGCAGTTTTTGGTTCTATCGGATGTGAAATTCAAAGACAAGAAGAAGAACTGGAAGGTGGTAAAAAAATTGCTCAGGAAACAAGAGGATGGGACGATGTTAAACAAAGAACAATTTCTCAGAGATTAAAAGAAGAAGCACACGACTACAGATATTTTCCCGAACCTGATTTGCCACCCATGATTTTTGACGATCAATATATAAACGAAATAAAAAATTCCATCTCTGAATTGCCGGAACAGAAAAGAAAAAGATTTTCTTCGGATTATAATTTATCCGATACTCAAATAGAGCTATTAATTAGTGATGTAAACTTTTCCGATTTTTTTGAAAAATCCGTTTCCGAATTGAAAGAGCTGGATATTAAAGGCAATCCCGAAACAATTTATAATTATTTAACCTCCGACATAAAAGGAATAGAGTCGGACAAAAAGATAAACTTGAATCAATCAAAACTTGAACCAAAACATTTGGCTCAAATAGTTTATTTGTTGTCGTCGGATAAAATATCCAGCAGAGTGGCAAAAGATGTTTTGGCAAAATCTTTTGAAACAGGAGAAAGTCCCGATAATATAATAAAAGAAGAGGGTCTTTTACAGGTTTCAAATGAAAACGAATTGGAATTAGCGATAAAAGAGGTTATTGAAAAGAACGATAAAGTGTGTGATGATTACAAAAATGGTAAAGAAAATGCCCTGCAATTTCTTGTTGGTCAGGCAATGGCAAAAACAAGAGGCAAGGCCAACCCAAAAGTCGTTAAAGAATTGTTGATGAAATTGCTATCAAGTTAACATTAAAATGAAAAATTTTATGGAAACAAATATTTCAAACTCAGGAAACAATTCCTTTCAAAAAGCGGGAGAGCCAAAAATTTCTCCCGAAAAACAGGAAATGTTGGATATTTTTGTTCGTGATTTTATTGGTAAAATAAATAGTTTGATATACAAAAAAATGGATGTTAATCAACAGAATGAAGAATTGGATAATTTTTCGGAATGGGTTGATAGAGCTATGGGAATGAGGATGAAGTTTATGGATAGAAACAAATTGTATCAAATATTAGCCGATGCTGTTGATAAAAAATTCGGTATAAGTGACAAAGAGGCGTCCAGTCAGACCTTGACCGAGATGTCCACCAGAGCGAAAATGATATGGAGTTACATTTCAAAAAAATCTTTTACCATAAATATTTTATAATTTACAATGTTTTCAAAAAATATGCCAAACACAAAAAAAGACAACTCAAGATCGGAAACGTCTCCTTCGCCGGATGAAATTTTGATTATTTATTCGGAGGCAATAGGGAGTGATATGATAAATCAAGCCGAAACGATAACCAACATAAAAGGTTTGCTTACTCCAATAAGAAAATTATATGAAGGAAGGATTAATATCTCTTCGGCTAATGAAAGGAATCCCGATAAAGCCCAGTATATTTATATCCTTAAAAATCTTCCCAAAAAAATAAAATTTGTTATGTTAAACAGCCGCAATTTTGACAACAGCAGATCAAAACTTTATCAAAAATTGATGAATGATTTAGTTGACGAAATCAATGATGAATTAATTGGTCTGGATGCGGCCAGCAAAATAGAGCCGGTTGTTTTACTTGAAGGACCGTTATCGGATTCTCAATAATGATTAATTTTTGATAAATTTTTTTATCAAATTAAAAATCTTTTGTTTTGAGTTTATCCAGATAATATCTTTGTTTCTATTAAACCAAGTCATCTGACGTTTGGCATATTTGGCACTTTCTGAAATTATCATCTCTTTCATCTTTTCTTTTGTTATTTTCTTTTCAAGAAATTGAGCAACAAATCTGTATTCCAAGCCAAAAGATTCCAATTTTTTCCATGACAGGTTATATTTTTGATGAAGATTTTTTACTTCATTGATTAATCCCTTATTTAACCTTTTTTCCAGTCGCTTTGATATTTTTTCTTTTATTGTCGATTTATCAGCCGAAAGTCCAATCCAGAGAGTTTGAAATTTTGAATCTTTTTTTAAATTTATAATCGGTTTGCCGGTCAGGATATTTATTTCAAGAGCTCTAATTAATCGTCTTTTGTTTTTAGAATCTATATTTTCTGCTCTGTTGGGGTCTTTTTGCTTTAATATCTCAAAAAGCTCTTTAACGCTAATTTTTTCGAGTTTTCTTCTGAGTTTTAAATTTGGTTTTACCTTGGGGAATATTGTCCCATATATCAAAGCATCAACATAAAATCCGGTTCCTCCACATACTACTGGGATTTTATTTTCTCTTATTATTTTATTTATAGATTTTTGAGAAAGTTTTTGATATTGGGATGCGGAAAATATTTTTTTGGGAGAAGCTACATCAAGGAGATGGTGCTTTATTCCACACATTTCTTTTTTGGTTATTTTGTTGGAACCGATATTAAGATGTTTATAAACCTGTCTTGAATCGGCTGATATTATTTCTGCTCCGCGGGTTTTAAATTTTTTTGCATTCTTTTTTATAAACAACGCAATATTAACCGCAATATCCGATTTTCCGGAAGCGGTTTGCCCGACAATGGCAATTATTTTTTGCTTTGTTTCTATTGACATATTTAAAATATGATATATTTTTTATTCAGTTCTCACAAGGAGGAGCCATGAATATAATCACCGCAAAACAAGCTCGAAAAATTTCCAACATAATCAAGCTTGCTTTAAAAAAGAAGTCGGAGTTTTCCAAAATTGAACCGCCTTATAATCATAATTACATCATAGAACAAGCGATCAGAAATGCCGCTTTTGGCGGAAAATATCAGATTGAAATCGATTGGATTAAAATTGATATCAATGAGGAATTTGACTCGTCCGTCAAAAAAATGATTCGTCCATGGGTAAGGGCCGGATTTTCCGTCAAATGGGATTTGTTTTATGAAGGAAGAGGTGTTTATTCAAAAATTCTCGTTTTGTCTTGGAAGTGAAATCAATTAAAATACCCTCACAAAGGAGGGTATTTTTATTTTCTGTCTTTTATTTCATCGTTAATTTCTTTGATGAATTTTTCCAGGTTCATTTCTCCCAGCTGACCCTTGTGATAACTTCGGACATTGATTGATTGATTATTTTTTTCCTTGTCTCCGGCGATTAAAGAATAGGGGATTTTTTTTAATTCGGCTTCTCGTATTCTCTTTCCGAGAGTTTCATTGGCGTCTGCGATTTCTACCCTAACTCCAGATTCTTTAAGTTTATTATAAATTTCTCGGGCATAATTCAATTGCTTTTCAGAAATAGGAATGATGATCGCCTGAATCGGAGAGAGCCAAGTTGGAAATGCGCCGGCATAGTGTTCTATCAAAATTCCCATAAATCTTTCCGGAGAGCCAACAATTGCTCTATGAATCATAATTGGCGTTACCTGTTTTCCTTCTTTGTCGGTATACGTGAGCTCAAATCTTTTTGGCATTATGAGGTCCAGTTGGATGGTTGATATCTGCCATTCTCGTCCAAGAGAGTCCTTGGTTATTATGTCCATTTTTGGGCCATAGATTGCGGCCTCTCCGATTCCAATTGAGTATTCAATTTTATTTTCTTTTAAAATTTCTTCCAGCATTTTTTGGGATTTGTTCCATACTTTCGGTTCCCCGAGATACTTTTCCTGGTGTTTGGGGTCCCACAACGAAAGTCGGATGAAATAATTCATCCCATATGTTTTGAGGGCAATTTTAATTATATTTAAGACCGACAAGAATTCTTCTTTAATTTGATCTTCTCTGCAGAAACAATGGCCATCGTCCTGTGAAAAAGATCTCAAGCGGGTAAGTCCGCTTAACTCCCCAGGTTTTTCATCTCTATATAAATTGGCAAAGTCGGCGATCCTTATGGGCAGGTCTTTATAGCTTCTTTTTTCGGAGGCGTAAATCTGAGTGTGCTGAGGGCAGTTCATTGGCTTGAGAAAATATTCTTCTTTGGAATAATTGGAAATAACCCTAAACATGGCATCTTTATATTTATCGTAATGACCGGAAACTTTGAAGAGTTCCGCTTTGTTCATATTTGGTGTGTGAACCTCGCGGTAGCCGATACTTTCCTGGAGTTCGTTGGAGAATTTAACAATTTCTCTTCTAATAATGGCTCCATTAAACGTATAAAGAGGAAGTCCTGGTCCAACCAGTTCCGAAAAAACATACAATCCCAACTCCTTTCCTAATTTTTTATGGTCTCTTTTTTCGGCTTCGGTCAACATTTGGACATATTCTTGGAGTTTTTCTCTTGACTCAAAGGCAACGCCATAAATTCTGGTTAACATTTTATTTTTTTCACTTCCTTTCCAATAGGCACCCGCTAAAGACATCAGCTTAAATCCGTCAGCAGGGATTTCTTTGGTATTTTTTATATGAGGTCCCGAGCAAAGGTCTATAAATAATATTTTTTTATTTTTTTTGTCTTTAAGCGACGTTTCATAAATGCTCAAAGGATATTTCTTTTTGTGAAGTTCTTCTATTAATTCCAATTTATAAGGAGCTTTAATAAACATTTTTTTGGATTGAGAGTAGGTGATTGTTTTTTTTGTAAATTCAAGGTTTTGTTCTATCAATTTTTTCATTGTCTTTTCCAATTCCACCAAGTCGTTTTCTAAAATTGGTTTTTTAAAATCAAAATCATAGTAAAATCCATTTTCTATAACCGGTCCGATTCCAAGTTTGGCATCCGGCCATTTTTCTAAAACCGCCATCGCCAAAAGATGCGACAGAGAATGACGAACTTTATTTAACTGAGCATCTATCTTATTTTTTTCTTTGTTCATAATCATTTTATCATTAAAAATCAATCATTTATTTTGAATTTTAATTTATTTTTATTACTTGATCAACAATTATTTTTGGTTCGTTATCTCTTAAAGAAAGTTTGCCTTGAATAATTACTATGTTTTGATTTTCCCAAACTTCCGGTTTCTTTTCCAAAATTTCGGAGAAAACTACCACTTCCAAAGTATCGCTCAAATCTTCAATCCTTGCAAATGCCATTATTTTTTTGTTTTTGGTGGTTATTTTTTTTATTGAAACGATTATTCCGGCGATTCTGTAAGAACCGGCAATTCCCGATTTTGCCGACTTATCAATTATGCTTTTTATCGGGTAAACCTTCTTTTCTTTGAAGAAATTTTCATATTTTTTTAATGGATGCTTTGAAACATAAAATCCCAAAAGTTCTTTTTCCCAAGCCAATTTTTCTTCTTCTTTGGCGGGAGCGGCTTGATTGAGAGATATTTTGTATTCGGAAGTTTTATTTCCAAAAAGTCCATTTTGAGAAATGCCCGAGTGTTTTTTCGCTTGTTGAGAAAAACTCAGTATTCTTTCCAAGTTGGATAAAATAACGTTTCTTTCTATTCCTAATCCATCAAAAACTCCGGCCTTGCTCAAGCTTTCTAAAGATTTTTTATTTAAATCTTTGTGGGTAACTCTTGCCAAGAAGTCGGATATGGAGACAAACGGTCCGTTTTTTTGTCTTTCGGAAATAATGGCGCTTACTATATTGGAGCCGACATTTTTAATTGCCGAAAGCCCAAATCGTATGTGATTTCCTTCAGGAGAAAATCTTAAATAACTTTGATTGATGTCAGGAGGCAAAACTTGAATGCCTATTTTTTTTGATTCCGAAACCAAAAAAGAAATTCTTTCCACGTCGCCGGAATCGTTATTTAGAAGGGCAGTGGTTAATTCGATGGGGAAGTGAGCTTTCAGATAAGCGGTCTGATAAGCGATTATGGCATAGCAAGCGGCATGACTTCTATTAAATCCATACCTGGAAAAAGGAGGAAACATTTCCCAGATTTCTTCGGCTGTTTTTTTATCTATACCTTTGGCTATCATTCCGGACATAATTTTTTCTCTTTGCTTGTCCAAAAGTTCTTTAATTTTTTTACCGATTGCTTTTCTCAATATGTCGGCCTCGCTTAAAGTAAATCCTCCCAAATCGCGGGCGATTTGCATCATTTGTTCCTGATAAATTCCTATTCCGTGTGTATTTTTTAAAATTGGCTCAAGTAAGGGATGTAGATAAGTTACTTTTTCCTTCCCGTGTTTTCTGGCGATGTATTGTGGAATAAGTTCCATTGGGCCGGGTCTGTATAAAGCTACCATAGCGATAATATCTTCAAGTTCGGTTGGTTTTAACTCTTTTAAATATCGTCTCATTCCGCTTGATTCAAATTGGAAAACTCCGGTAGTGTCGGCCGCTTGAATAAGAGAAAAAGTTTTTTTGTCGTCTAAAGGAATTTTTTCTATATCTATTTCAACTCCTTGAGTGTCTTTTATTAATCTAATCGTTTCCTCGATAATGGTTAAATTTTTTAATCCAAGTAAATCCATTTTTAAAAGTCCCAAAGAATTGACCGCTCCCATTTCAAATTGAGTGATAATAGTGTTCGGGTCCTGAGGAGCATATTGCAAGGGCATATATTCGGTTAGGGGTTTTGCTCCGATAACCGTTCCGCAAGCGTGAACTGAGGCGTGTCTGGCGACACCTTCAAGATGCATAGCGGTGTCTATTAGTCGGCGCACTTCCGGATTATTATCGTATTGATTTTTTAATTCCGGAACTTGTTCCAGCGCGTCTTTTAAATTAGCGTTAAATGGAATCATCTTTGAAATTTCGTCGCAAAATCCGTAAGAAAATCCCAAAGCTCTGCCTGAATCGCGTATGGCGGCCCTTGAGGCCATCGTTCCGAAAGTAATAATATGAGCAACGCTGTTTTCTCCGTATTTTTCTCTCAAATATCCCATAACTTCGTCGCGTCTGATATCGGTAAAATCTATATCTATATCCGGCATTTCTATTCTGTCGGGATTTAAAAATCTTTCAAAAAGAAGGTTGTATTTTATCGGATCAACTTCGGTTATTTTTAATATGTAAGAAATAATGCTTCCTGCCGCCGAGCCTCTACCGGGACCAACGACTATTTTTCTTTCTTTTGCCCAATTGACAAAATCCTGAACTATTAAAAAATAATCGGCAAAACCCGTTTTTTTTATGACTTCAAGTTCGTATTTTAAACGCTCTTTTATTTCATCTGTCATCTCCGGATATCTTTCCGAAATTCTTTGATTGACTAATTTTTCCAAGAACGAAAATGCGGTTTCATTTTCGGGCACGGTAAATTTTGGAATTAATGTTTGTCCGAGTGAAATATCCACATTGCATTTGTCGGCAATTTTCACGGTATTACTGATGGCTTCCGGAACATTTTTAAATATTTCCTCCATCTCTTCTTTGGGGCGTAAATAAAATTCTCCGGCTTTTAGAGTGAATCTGTCATCGTCGGTAATTTTATTTCCCGTTTGCACCGCCAACAAAACATCGTGATAAAAAGCATCTTCTTTTTTTATATAGTGAGTGTCTTGAGTGGCGACTAATGGAATATTTTTTTCTTTTGCCAGGTCTATCAAGTAGGGGAGAGCTTTGTGGACTTCTTTTATTTTTGGTTGATGCCAAATTTCAATATAAAAATCTTCTCCAAAAATATTTTTATATTCATCGGCGGTTTTATAAGCTTCATCGATCTGATTTTTCAATATGAGTTTTGGAATTTCTCCCGATGGACATCCGGACAAAACAATCAATCCTTCTTTGTGTTCTTGTAAAAGCTCTTTATCTATTCTCGGTTTGTAATAAAATCCTTCCAGGTTGGCTTTGGTTACCAGTTGAATCAAATTTTTCCAGCCGGCGTTATTTTTTGCCAAAAGAGTTATATGAAAATATCTGTCGGCATCGTTTGAATTTTTTATAAATCTGCTTTTGGGAGCCAAATATGCCTCAACTCCCATGATCGGTTTGATTCCTTGTTTTTTAGCTTCTTTATAAAATTCTATCGCTCCGTAAAGATTGCCGTGGTCGGTTAATGCTATTGCATCCATCCCCATTTTTTTAGTTTGAGCGACGAGTTCGTCAATTTTGGCGAGACCGTCCAATAAAGAATAATGACTGTGATTGTGAAGATGGACAAAGTCGGACATATTTTTTAAAAACCGTTAAATTATTTTTTTATCTCAAAAATTTATTTCATTATAGACGAAACTTTTCCAATGACAACTTGACCCCGTTAGATAATTGATGTGAACTATAACAAAATATAGATTTTTTAATTTTTGTTCAATAAAAACCCGTCATTAGTAGGATATTGGCATAATTTCTTATATAACAAAGCGGATATGATTTAAATATATGACGTGGATTATCGTTATATTCTATTTTTTTGTTTTGCTTTTTATTCAAGAAGTTACAAAAATATGTTTGGCGGTTGACAATTATTTTTTAATAAATTGTATGCCATTGTTCAGATTCAAAATCAATCGGAAAAATCATCGATGAAAATGATTTTTGGAAAATAGTTTTTTATTTTATAAAATAGCGAGTACAATTTGTTTATGAAAGGAAATTCTATTATGGGCATCAATAAAACAAAAAAGATTATTTTAAAAAGAAGGATTTTGTTCCGCAATCACATTATAGGAGTGGACGAAGTTGGGCGGGGGCCGTTGGCGGGAAGAGTTTTTGTTGGGGCGGTTTTATTTCCTAAAAATCCCAAAAATATATTTAAAAAAACAAATGCTCCCGCAAAACTTTCCGATTCAAAAAAACTTTCACTAAAACAAAGAAAAGAATGGTTTAATTGGATTAAGAAAAATAATATTTCTTTTGCCATTGCCGCCTCGTCGTCGTCAATTATTGACAAAATAAATGTCTCCAAGGCCTGCAATCTTGCCGCTCAAAAAGCGATTGAAAAAATAATCAAAAAAAATAAATTAAGAGAAATTTCCGTTATTGCCGATGCCGGAATAAAAATCAACAAAACTTTTCAAATAAAATCTTTTAAAAGTTTCCCAAAGGCGGACGAAAAAATTCCGGCAGTTTCTTTAGCGTCGATTGTCGCCAAAATACTGAGAGACAGAGAAATGGAAAAACTTCATAAAAAATATCCCAAATATGGATTTGATAGCCATAAAGGATATGGAACAAGGAGGCATATAAAAGCGATAAAAAAGTATGGTCCCAGCCCAATCCATAGATTGACATTCATTAGCGAGTATCATAATATTAAATTAGGAATCAAAAATTAAATGTCAAAATGATAATGTGAAATGCAAAAGAGCCGATTAAATTCTTTTGGCATTTTGGATTTTCATTTTGCTTTTTGATTTTTTATATTTAATTTATTAAACCATGGGCGGAGTACCTACAAAACATCATACTCGTTCTAAGACGGGAAGAAGGCGTTCTCATCACGCCTTAAAATCTCAAAATATATCGGTTTGTCCGGAATGCAAGCACCCTATGATATCTCATAGAACTTGCCCAAATTGCGGATATAGACCGAATAAAAAGGCCTAAAAAACCTTTGTTTTTAGTGTTTATTTTATTCATAAATTATGGCTACCAGACATTTGGCTCGTTCCATAGTGCTTCAATCTCTTTATGAGTGGGACTTTTCCGGCAGAAAGAGAGATTTGGTTGAAATTGTTCAAAGAAATATGAACGAATTTGGTCCCGGAATAAACGAACCGGAATTTGTCTGGAAAATGGTCAAAGGGGTAATCGATCACATTGCGGATATAGACCAAATAATTTCAAAATCGGCCATTGAGTGGCCATTTGAACAAATTGCCATTATTGACAGGAATGTTTTGAGAATTGGTGTTTATGAATTGTTATATGTCAATCACGAAGAAGTTCCTTATAAGGTGGCCATTAACGAAGCTATAGAACTCGGGAAAAATTACGGAGGAGTTAACTCCGGAAAATTTATAAACGGAGTTTTGGGAACAATTTATAAACAATTGGAACAGGTTGAAAGCTCTCGGAATAATTTGAAATAATAAAGTATGTCGGAATTATCTCAACTACAAAAAAAACTTGGCGTTGATTTTAAAAATGAAGATCTATTAAAAGAATCTTTAACTCACCGCTCTTATTTAAACGAAAATCCATCGTGGGGTTTGCCTCACAACGAAAGATTGGAATTTTTGGGCGATGCTGTTTTGGAATTGATAACCACCGATTATCTTTATAGAAATTATCCATCATATGACGAAGGTCGCTTGACCAGCATCAGAGCGGCTTTGGTTAATTATCAAGCTCTATCAAAATCAGCGAGAGCTCTCGGGGTAGAGGATTACCTTTTGATGTCAAAAGGAGAATCCAAAGATACCGGCAAAGCGCGTGAAGTTATTTTGGCTAATGCCTTTGAGGCGATTTTGGGGGCAATTTATTTGGATAGTGGATATCAATCGGCTGAAAAATTTGTCAACGAAAATGTTTTATCGGAAGTTGAAGATATTGTTAAGATGAATTTGGACAAAGACGCAAAGAGTTTATTTCAAGAAATGTCTCAAGAAAAATTCAAGATTACTCCTCTATACAAAGTCAACGAAGAATATGGTCCCGATCATCACAAAACTTTTGTTGTTGGTGTTTATCTGGGTGATAATATGATTGCTCAAGGGTCGGGGCTTTCAAAACAAGAAGCGGAGTTGGATGCCGCCAAGAAAGGACTTTATGTTTTTAAAACGTCTTGAAATAAACGGATTTAAATCGTTTGCTCAAAAAACCGTCTTTGAATTTCCGACGGGTATTGTGGCAATTGTCGGACCAAATGGTTCCGGGAAATCCAACATTATTGATGCCGTAAGATGGCTTTTAGGAGAGCGCGAGGCCAAAAATCTTCGTGGAGATAAAATTGAAGATTTGATTTTTGCCGGTACTGCCAAAAAGTCCAAAATGTCTATGGCGCAAGTAAGTTTGGTTTTTGATAACTCGTCCGGGAAATTGCCGGTTGATTTTAAAGAAGTCGCGGTTTCAAGAAAAATCAGTAGAAATGGAAATTCTCAATATTTTATAAACGACACCGAAGTAAGATTAAAAGATGTTATAGATTTTTTTGCGAAGATAAGATTGGGCTCAAAGGGTCTTACTATTATTGGTCAGGGAGCGAGCGATCTTTTTGTCAGAGCTCTTCCCGCAGACAGAGTTATGATGGTGGAAGAAATTTTGGGATTGAGAGAATTTCAATTGAAAAAAGCGGAATCCCAAAGAAAACTTAAAAACACTAAAATAAATTTGGAAAAGGTGGAGGCGATGATCCAGGAAGTGGCGCCTCGGCTCAAGATGCTCAAAAGGCAAACCGCTAAATGGGAAAAAAGATTTGAAATAGAAAATGAATTAAAAAATTTGGAGAATGATTTTTACGCGTTTAAAATAAAAAATCTTTATGAAGCAAAAGAAAAAACCGTTAAACCGCTTTCGGATATTGAATCTCAACTTAAAGAAATAATCAAAAAATCTTTAGAGATTGAAAAAAATCTAAAAAATCTTGAAGAAAAATCTCTTCCTTCCGGAAAAACAGAAACACTTCAAAAAGAAAAAAAGGATTTATTTTTCAAAAAATCTTCTTTGGAGAAAGAAATTTACAAAATAGAAATTCAAATCGAACAGCTTAACAAATCCGTTGAATTTCAAGAGGTTTCCTCTGCCGAATTATTAAAGGCGCTTAAAGAAATTCACAATCAACTTTCTGAAATTTTATCGTTGTCTTTAGTGGAGGAAATAAAAGAAAAAATAAAAAATATTATCGCTCAATCGTCTTTTATTATAAATCCAAAAAATTCCAAACTTCCGACGGAGGATAAAAATCTGGCCGAAAAAAAGAAAGAAATAGAAGGATTACTAAAGGACATTGAAAATGACATAGAAAAAATAGAACGATCGGAGATGGAAATTTCAAAGAACGTGGAAGAGTTTAATAAAAATTTTAAGGAAACATTCACTGAATTGGAATCTCTTAGATCAAAAATAAAAAATTTTGAGGAACAAAAAACCAAAGCCATTTTTGAAGGTGAAAAAATAGATTATAGAATAGAAGAATTGAAAAATTATATTCGTTCTTTTAGTGGTGATTTTTATCAATACGAAAAATTGGCCTCAAGCCCCTCTTTTAATGCCGATTTTTCCTCAGAACAACTGATGGAATCGGAGAAAAAAATATTTAGATTGAGAGCCGAACTTTCCAGTATCGGCGAAGTAGATGAGGCGTTGATAAAAGAAGCCAAAGAAGTTGAAGTCCACCACTCCTTTTTGGTTAAGGAATCGGAAGATTTGAAAAATGCCTCCAAAGATTTAGAGTCGCTGATTGATGAGCTTTCGGGAAGAATTTCCAAAGATTTTCATTCTTCTTTCAAAAAAGTCAATGAAGCATTTAATAATTTTTTTAGAATTATGTTTGGTGGAGGTTCGGCCAAAATGAAAATAATTCAAAAAGAATCGATTTTATCCGAATCTAAAAACGAAAACGAAGAGCCGGAAATTGTCAAAAAAATTGAAGACCCGCAGGAATCTTTGGCCGGGTTGGATTTGGAAGTTTCCATTCCTCAGAAAAAAATTACCAGCTTGGAAATGCTTTCGGGAGGGGAAAAAAGTCTTGTTTCCATTGCGGCGCTTTTTGCTCTGATTTCTGTCAGTCCGCCTCCTTTTTTGGTTTTGGATGAAGCCGATTCGGCTTTGGATGAAAAAAATTCAAAAAGATTTGCCGATTTGGTCAAAAATTTTTCGGGAGATACTCAATTTGTTATGGTAACTCATAATCGCGTTTCAATGGAGGCGGCTCAAGTTCTTTATGGAATAACTATGGACGATGGGGGAAGCTCAAAATTACTTTCGCTCAAATTGGAAGATGCTCAGCCGGTTGTTAAATAATAAGTTGACTTTTTTGAATTTTGCCGTTAGAATCTTATAACTTAAACTATAAATTAATCATATGATTTCAATAAAACTCAGACCGGTTGGAAAAAGAAAGCAAATTTCTTACAGAATTGTTGTTCTGCCTAAAAAATCAAAGCTTGTCGGAAAATATATTGACGATTTGGGATGGTATAATCCTCATACAAATAAATTTTCAATCAGTTCGGAAAAAGCCAAAAAATGGATTGCTAACGGAGCTCAACCGACGGACACGGTTCATAATATCTTAATTGACGCCAAAATAGTGGATGGGCCCAAAATAAAACTTCACAAGAAATCAAAACAGGAACCGGTTGCTCCAAGCGAAGCCAAGAATAATGAAAATCATTCAGCTGAATCCGTCGCGGAGCCTGCCGAATAATTTTGCAATTAGAATATATTAAAGAAAAAGGTCGAAAGTTTTGAAAGTAAAATCAGAAATCTCATGGATTCCTCAAAGGACATAAATTTTCTTGAATTCTTGGTAAAATCAATCGTTGATCATCCGGAAGACGTTAAGATTGAGAGAAAAATAGACGAAATGGGTGTTCTATTAAACCTTCAAGTTCACAGAGACGATATGGGTCAAGTGGTTGGCCGAAAAGGGGCGACCGCCAAAGCCATTAGGTCTCTTTTAAGAATTGTTGGTCTCAAAAACAACGCTCGCGTCAATCTCAAAATCTTAGAGCCGGAAGGAGGTTCTCAAGAAGGGTATTCTTCTTCTCATCCCTCTCAGGTTGATCAAGCTATGGAAGATCTCAAGAATTTGTAATTTAAATTTAAAAATCGCCCCATAAAAAGGGCGATTTTTAGTTGATTTTTTGATTTTAATGAATAAAAAGATATACTTTAAATATGAGTGGACCATTCAAAAATCCGTTGGAAAAAAGCGATTTGTCTAAAGAATCGCCGGCTTTATATAAAATTGAAGGAGTGGAAGATAAAGTTGTCAGAAAAATAGACGCCGATATTTTTAAAAAAACAATTCCCGAAATAGCCGACCCGTCTGAGAAGTCGTTAATTATTAAAAAATTATTTCAGGAGCTTGAAAATTATGGAATAAAAGCTCCGGTTAAGTGGGTGCTGACAGAAGCTTCGACTGAAGACAAACATCAAGGTCCGACTCTTTATGCTTTTACCGACAAGATAGAAGGAGTTGATTTTAATAACATTCCCTTGAATGAAAGAGAAAGCGCTTTTGCCAAAGTTCAAAGCATTGTCAATGGTTGGATAGATTATATTTTGACAAAACTTGAACGAGATGAATATTTTCTTACAGATATTGTTAGAAACAGACAATATGTTTATGGAAAAAACAAAAAAGACAAAGAAAATGAAATATATTTGGTTGACACCGATCCTTTTATAAGCAAAGACAAAGATGAGTTGTTTTTTAATTTCGTATTGATTCCCAATGAAATAGATTTTTTGGAAGAAATATTTGAAAAACGATTTGAAAGTTCCAGAGAAAAATTGAATATTCTTTTGGAAAAATTTCAAAACACCCCTAAGTTTAAAGGGAAAGATTTTGTAAGTATTAAAAAAATATTGAATATATGAAATTTGATATTCTTTCGTCAATCCCAAAGGGATTTGGAGATTATTTTGATCAATCGGTTATTGGTCGCGCTCGGCAGCGGGGGATTATTGATGTTAAAATTTATGACATTAGAGATTGGGCTCACGACAAACATCGCAAAATTGATGATTCTCCTTTTGGCGGAGGACCGGGAATGGTAATAAAAATTCAGCCAATATATGATGCTGTTGAATTTTTAAAATCTAAAACCACACACTTATCGTCAGACAGGAAAAACAATAAATCAAAATCAGGCACAAGAGTTATTTTGTTTAGCACTCGTGGAAAATTATTTACGCAAAATGAGGCCAAGCGTCTTTCTAAATATAAAAATCTGATTTTAATTTGTGGACGTTATGAGGGCGTGGACGAAAGGGTGGCAAAACATATTGCCGATGAAGAAATTTCTGTTGGAGATTTTATTCTTTCCGGAGGAGAAATTCCGGCGATGATTGTCGTTGATGCCGTTTCTCGTTTTGTGCCCGGAGTTTTGGGTAAAAATGAATCGCTCGAAGAAATAAAAGGAAGTTATCCTACATATACCCGTCCGGAAATTTTTTATCCAAACAAAAAATCAAAGGGGTGGAAAACTCCAAAAATACTTATGTTAGGCGATCATCATAAAATAAAAGAATGGAGAGAAAAAAATAGTTAGAAATATTTTAAGCAGCTTGATTTTTGTGTGAAGTTCGGATATTATTTATCCAAAGCCGAAAGCTCCAAAAAGAGCTTTCTAAATATAATTAAAATTTCGCTATTAAGCGAAACAGTCAAATTCTGTCTTTTGGAATGGCTTGCCAAATTGAAACGGAATTGGCTGCGTTAAAGGCGCAGTATTATTTTATAAAAAATATGGAAAAAGATACAAACAAAAACGACGCATCGGTTTTAGATATAAAATCTATCGCCGAAAATGAAAATGTTGATGAAGCGACGCTCTTAGAAATGGCAAAAGCCGGAGTTTTTTACGGACACAAAAATTCAAGGAAAAATCCAAAGTTTGACGAATATATTTTTGGGTCTAAAAATGGTGTTGCCATTATTGATTTGGTCAAAACGTTAAAAGCAATAGATATAGTCGCCGGATTTGTCAAAAAAAATATTTCCGAGAAAAAAACATTCATGGTGGTTGGCGTTCAACCGGCATCAAAAGAATCGGTTTTAAAACTTTCTTCGGCTTTGGGTAGTTGTCCTTATGTAATAAATCGTTGGATAGGCGGATTGATTACCAATTTTTCTGTAATTGGAAAAAGAATAGATTATTTCAAAAAAAGAAAATTGGATTTGGAGCAAGGTAGATTTGAAGGATATACCAAAAAAGAAAAACTTTTGATTTCAAGGGAAATTGATAAGATGAAAATTATGTTTGAAGGATTGGAAAATTTTTCCAAAATTCCTGACATTATGTTTGTTATTGATCCTTCATTAAAAGGGCACTCGACTGCGGTTCACGAGGCATTGATTCAAAAAATGCAGGTTATAGGAATAATAGACAACGATGATTCTCCCGAAGAAATAAATTACTTTATTCCGGCCAATGATCATGCCAAGGCCTCAATTAATTGGGTCGTTGACGCTTTAATAAATAAAATAAAATAAAAAAATGGATAACTTTATTTTAAAACTAAGAGAAGAAACCGGCGCCGGGGTGATGGATTGTAAAAGAGCGCTGGATGATGCCAAAGGCGATTACGAAAAAGCCAAGCAAATTATTTTTGAGAGGGGAGTTATTAAGGCAGAAAAGAAGTCCGAAAGAAAAACCGGGTCGGGTGTTCTTGAAACTTACGTTCACAGCGGAAGGATCGGAGTTATTTTGGAATTGCGTTGTGAAACCGACTTTGTTGCCAAGACTGATGTTTTTAAGGAATTGGCGCATGATCTGGCAATGCATATTGCCTCTATGAATCCGGAAAATGTTGATCAATTAATCAATCAGCCGTTTGTTAAAGACGAATCCAAAACGATAAAAGATTTAATTACTCAGACCATTGCTAAAACCGGAGAGAATGTCAAAATTGAAAGATTTTGTCGTTACGAATTATAAATTAAATATAAAAAATAAAGGTGGCAATCTAAAAATAAAGGCGTATAATAATGGTTGAAACTTTTTGTTTTTTAATATTTTGCTTTGCTTGGTGTCGGTTTTATCCTTGTCGAGAAAATTTTTAAATTTTGATTTAAATTAATATGTCATTTTTTATCCTTGAAATAGTATTTTTTATCAGTTTGGGGGCGATAGTTTTTTTATTTGTAAGAAAACTACCTTATGTAAGTGATGTCCCTCAAAAAGAACTCAATGCCGGAAGGTTTAAGGATGGCATATTGAATTCTCAATGGGTGGATAAATTAGACAGCAAATTCATTGATTTATTGTCCAAGTGGCTTAGAAAAATGAAATTAGCTGTAATGCGTCTGGATAATTATGTTGCCAGACATATAGAAAATATAAAACACAGAACCTCCCGCGAAAAAACAGCGCAAAATATTTTAAAAGAAATAGAGGAGGATAGAGAAGACAGAAAAGAAGAGAGTAAAGAAAATCAATAAATTTATGGGTAGGTAGTCTCGTAGGGGCCGAGGGCGGTCTGTAAAACCGTTGGCCAATGTGCCCGCGTGAGTTCGACTCTCACCCTACCCACACAATAAAACTTGAAAAATTAAAAGTTTCTGGTTTTATTATTGATATTTGAAAATTAGAAAGCCAACCGCTTGGCTTTCATAAGTGAGAAAGTCAACTGCTTGGCTTTCGTCCTATTTGAAATTTTAGCCACCTTAGCTCAGCTGGTAGAGCAACACTTTTGTAAAGTGAAGGTCCCCGGTCCGAGTCCGGGAGGTGGCTCAATTTTCAATCATTGTGTTGAAAGGCTGGATTAATAAAACGAGGCATATGCCTCGTTTTATTATTTTGTGAGCCAATGGTCGGAATTGAACCGACGACCTACTCCTTACCATGGAGTTGCTCTACCAGCTGAGCTACATTGGCAACACATTTAAGATACATAAAATATATATACAAATCAATATTATCCTTGATTTTTTTCTACAATCAATGTATTCTTGTCTTTGTTGCTAAGAATCATTTACTAATTACTATTTACTAATCATATGGCAAAATCAAAATTTAGCGAAAATTTAACTAAATTAAAATGTTCCGTCTGTAAGCGGGTAAATTATAATACTCGAAAAAATAAAAAAACTTTTGAAGGAAAACTTGAACTTAAAAAATATTGCAGATGGTGTCGCGCTTCCACAAAACACGTTGAAGCCAAAAGATAATAAAATCCCGCTTTAGAAAGCGGGATTTTATATTATTCAAAAATGACGTGCTATAATAAAAAATATGAAAAAGATTGAATGGAATAAAGTAACTTGGTATTCAAAATTAGTTGCGCTGATTCTTTTTGTTGTTCTTCCGTTTATTGGATTTTATTATGGTATGGAATATGAAAAAATTATAACAACAATAAGAAATAATTTTTTGATAAACGCCAAAAACTCATCTTCTGCCAATCAAAATTTTAATAATGTTGTAGTTGATTATTATAGCAATCCGGCCGAATGGCAAAAAGATTCAAACAACGATAGTTTCAGTATTTCGTATCCGATTGATTTTGACGCTCAGGATAATTATCCGGCCTTGTCTTCAATCGATTGGAGGGTAAACTCCAATAATGTTTTGGGAGTAAAATATTTTATGCTAACCGTTCCCAGGGCATTTGAGCCGCAAACCAATTTTATTAATACAAATTTGACTATTGGCGCCAGCTCCGCCAAATCCGCCGTTGATCAATGTATGAATGCCGACCCAAGTGGGGGACCGGCCATGGCGACTTCAACTGCCGATATTAATGGTATTCAATTTACGGTATTCCATTCGGCCGATGCCGGTGCTGGAAATTATTATGAAACAACCAGTTATCGCGTATTACACAATAGCCAATGTTATGCGATTGAATATACAATCCATTCCAGTCAGATTGCCAATTACCCATCGTCTTACAATCTTCACTCGTTTGATAAAAATAAAATAGATTCACTGATGGAAAATATTATTGGAACATTCAAATTTACTAAATAAATTTATTTTGTGTTCTATAAAACTACACCACAAGGGTGTATTTTTGTATCTGCGGGGTCACTAGGAATCTCACGTCGTTCGTTTTACTCACTCCTTAAAACCCTTCGGTTTTAATATTTCCGGCACGGAAACCCACGAGGTTTCCGACCCTTCCTGATTCGAATCCATTGTACCCAAATACAAAAACTACACCACAAGGGTGTATTTTTGTATCAGCGGGGTCACTAGGATTCGAACCTAGATCAGCGGTTTTGGAGACCGCAATTCTACCATTGAACTATGACCCCTTAATTTAAAAAATACACCACTCAAAATATTTTTTCAATGCTATTTTGTTTTTGTTATTTTTGCTATTATGTAAACATAATCTTAAATTATATTTTTTAATTTTGATTTAGATAATATGAATTATTCAAATGCGGAACTGATTGACGAGTTAACTGAACTTGGATATTTAAAATCACAATCTTTAATAGACGTTTTTTTGGCTGTTGATAGAAAAAATTTTATTCCCGAATCTTTTTCGGAATTTGCTTACTACAACGAACCGCTTCCGATCGGAAACGACCAAACTATTTCTCAACCGCTGACCGTTGCTTTTATGTTGGAACTTTTGGATTTGCGAGCAGGGGATAAAGTTTTGGAAATCGGTTCAGGCTCCGGGTGGCAAACGGCATTGATTGCCAAGATGGTTGAATACGAAGGGGGGATTGCCGAAGACAAAGACGGACGATATGGAGTTGTTTCTCTTGAGCGTATTGACTCTTTGGCTCAGATGGCAATAAATAATGTTTCAAAATATGGATTTCTGGAAAAGGGAGTAGTAAAAATTATAAACTTTGACGGCACAAAAGGATACGAAACCGAAGCGCCTTTTGATAAAATTATCGCTTCCGCTTCAGGGAAGGAGATCCCTCAAACTTGGAAAGATCAGTTGATTATTGGCGGGAGAATAGTCGCTCCAGTGGAAGAAAGCATCGTTATTCTGGATAAAAAAGGAAAAAATGAATTTGAAAAACGTGAATTTCACGGATTTGCTTTTGTGCCTTTGATATCCGGTCAGTAGTTTATCACCTATTGACTATTTTTGATTTTTGTGATATTCTTTGGATAGATCTCAAGAAAGGAGGTGCTTATGAAAAAGCACCTAACGATGTTTGTGACATTGTGTTTCGTTGTGCTGTCGCTCCAGTCAACTGGGGCGATGGCGGGCGAGAACGTGCCCATGTGTCGGCTGGGGATCAACCCGGTTGACACGACGCGCGACGTCAATTGGACGTCGCAGTGTCTATTAACTCTCACAACCCCACAGGTGGTGAGGATGGGATCGGCCTCTGGGTCGATTTCCACCTGTCGTTTGGCCACCGGAACTTCGGTGGTCATCGACAAGATGGGCGGCAGGGCGCAGTATGTGCGATACTGCGCTAACCCATTGGTTGGACAGCCGTTTTTGTCCGGCCAACGTGATTGCGCTCCACCGGCACCCGCGCCGGTTGAGCGACTAGTTATCCAGACGGAGCGGATTGAGGTTCCTCAACCTGCTCCAGCAGTTACAGCTCCGCGCGACTTGCAAGCGCAAGTCGCTCCCACGGTCAAGAAACATCACATTTGGCCGTGGGTTCTACTTGGGGCGGTGCTCATCGCCGCTGCCGCTTCTGGTGGTGGGCACTCCTCCAACAATTCAGTCCGACCCGGACCGACTATCCCGTAGTTCTTTTGGGGATTGCGCGATGACATAAATGCTGGTTTTTAAACCCCATTTATGCCGTCCGCAATCCCCGCCATTTTTTAGTTTTTAAATAATTATTTTGAAAATTAAAAAATGATTTTTGAAATATAATATAAAATAAAAACATCCGTCTTAAGGCGGATGTTTTGTTATAAAAATATAATAGGATTAATTGCTAAAAACAATTTTTTGGTGATATGTTCGGAAATTAATGTTTTATGTCTTTGTGCTAATTTTCTACTCCGATGATTAAAAGATGTTGGAGTTTTTTAAATAAAAAAACCACCTTATTTAGGTGGAAGATAATTGTTTATTAAATTATTATTCTGTTCCAGTTATCCAGTAACGAATGATATCCAATTCTTCACATAGTTTTGAAGTTTCTTTACTTAACAAAATTTTGAATGACTTGTGAAATAATTTATCTTGTTTTTCTATTTCCGACTTTTTTTGTGGAGCAAGAGCTCCTGACATCTTAAGAAGTCTCATCCAACTTGTTTTTGGATAGATTCCAAGATCATTGCAAATTGATTTTCTTAATTTTGACGAACACTTGAGAAAATCTTTTTTCAATGAAGGTAAGGTATTTTTTTTAAGACCGATAAGGACAAAACCGTAAGTCATGCATGCTTCAACAAAAGACCATCTGTCATCCATATAAACCTCCTTTTTGATAGTTCTGATTACAAAATATAATAAAGGGACCTCATAAGTCAAGTTTCTGCTCCAGTGGTAGGAATCTCACGTCGCTCCGACTTTGCGTCGGAGCTCCTTAAAACCCTTCGGTTTTAATATTTCCGGCACGGAAACCCTCTGGTTTCCGCCCCTTCCTGATTCGAGTCCGTTTACTCTCCAAAACATATACAAAAAATACCCGCACGGGGTATTTTTTGTATCTGCTCCGGTGGTAGGACTCGAACCTACAACCATCGCCTTAACAGGGCGCCGCTCTACCATTGAGCTACACCGGAATATTTTTTACGTTTTTATATTATCAAAGGCAATAAAACATTTCAAGGATATTTTTGAATAAAAATGCTTAATATTTTTTATGAAACAAATAAAATAAAAAGTCAATCATTTTTTTGATTGATTATGTTATAATAATACCGCAATGAAAAATAATAGAATCATTTTAAGACCTTGGGGAAAGGAGGTTATTTACTTAAGAGAAAAAAATATCTGGGTTAAAAAAATAAATATAAAAGACGGACATCGCGCCAGCTTGCAGAGTCATAAAGGAAGAGATGAAACTTGGATTGGATTAAGTGGTATCACGAAAGCCGTTGTTGGAAATAAAACAAAAACTTTAAAATTTGGCGATATAATTAAAATAAAAAAAGGACAGAAGCATCGCTGGGCGGGAGTAAAAAATGCTTGTGTCTTAGAGGTGGCATTTGGAAAACTGGATGAAAATGATATATTTAGATATCAAGACGATTACGGCAGAGCGGATAAAAAATAACATTTTATTTGATTTTTTGATATAATTTAAAATATAAAAATAAACAGAAAAACGAATGCCGAAAAAAAACATAAAAACAAAAAAGTCGCTTAAAAAAAATCTTCCCAAAAAGATTTCCAAAAGTGGCGTCGGCAAAAAATCGTCAATCAAAAAAAAGAAAGTTGTTTCAAAATCCAAAAAAACACTCAAAAAATCAAAACCCGTTTTAAAACCCAAAAAACTTTTAAAAAAATCAAAACCGGTATTTGAATTAAAAAAACATCCCGAAAATCCCATCATCAGACCCAAAAAAGAAAACGAATGGGAATCGTATCAAACTTTCAATCCGGCCGCTATTTTTGAAAACGGAAGAGTCCACATTCTTTATCGCGCTTTGGGAAGTGACGGCGTTTCTCGTTTGGGATATGCCTCAAGCGCGGACGGTATTCACTTTGACGAAAGATTAAACGAACCGGTTTTTGTTCATTATACAAAACCGCTTGATGTTTCTTTGCAAAAACCTAAAGATTTTTTTGCTTACGCTTCCGGTGGAAGTTGGGCGGGGTGTGAAGATCCGAGAATCACCAGAATTGACGATAGAGTTTATATGCTTTTTGTCGCATTTGATGGATGGAATATTCCAAGATTGGCGATTACATCAATTAAGCTTGAAGATTTTTTAAACAAAAAATGGAAATGGGCCGGTTCAAAAATTATTTCTCCCGAAGGAATTATCGATAAAAGCGGAGTTGTTTTTCCCGAAAAGATAAATGGCAAATATGTGATAATGCACAGGATTTTTCCCAATATCCAGATAGATTATTTAGATAATCTTGATTTTAATGACGGAAAACACCTTGAAGAAAAAGATATTATAAAAATCAGAAAAAATAAATGGGATAGCAGGAAAATAGGCGCCGGCGCTCCACCGATAAAAACAAAATACGGCTGGCTTTTGATTTATTACGGAGTGGACGACAAAAGAGCCAGTCAATATAAAATTGGAGCAATGCTTTTGGATTTGAAAAATCCGGCAAAAGTTTTAAAAAGAACCGATAAGCCGATCCTGGAACCGGTTGAGTGGTATGAAAATGAAGGACATAAATCGGGAATTGCTTATCCATGTGGAGCGGTTGTCATCAAGGACAATCTTTTTGTTTTTTATGGAGGAGCGGACACGGTTGTTTGCGTAGCAACGGCAAAGCTTGATGATTTTATGAAAGAATTAATTTCCGATAAAGAGCCAAAATTGGAAAAAATTTCGGAAACGCCAAAAAAATAATTTATGTTTGTTATTAAGAGATATTCTTCAAATCCGATTTTAAAACCGGACCCTAAAAGCTCTTGGCAGTCGCAAGGAGTTTTTAACGGTTGTCCGGTAAAAAAGGGGAAAAAATACCATTTATTTTTCAGAGCCGTTTCGGAAAAACATTTTCATTCCGAAGCCGGATTTGAAATGGAAATCTCCGATATTGGGCAATCGATTAGCGGAGACGGAATTCATTTCAATAATGGCCAAAGATTTATTATTCCCGAAGAAGAATGGGAAAAATACGGATGTGAAGATCCGAGAATTACCAAAATTGGAAAAAACTACTATATTTTTTATACCGCGATTTCAAAATATCCCTTCACCCCCGATGGTATTAAAGTTGGTTTGGCAATCAGTGGTGATCTAAAAAAAATAAAAGAAAAACACTTAATTACTCCTTTTAATGCCAAAGCAATGGCGCTTTTTCCGGAAAAAATCGGAGGAAAATTTTGTGTTATTTTGACGGCTCACACCGATACACCTCCGGCAAAAATATCAATCGCTTACTTAGATAAAATCAGCCAGATGTGGTCGCCTGAATTTTGGGATAATTGGCACCAGCAAATTGATGATTGGACAATAAATCTTCAAAGAAGACCTCAAGACCAAATTGAAGTTGGCGCTCCACCGATAAAAACAAAATACGGTTGGCTTTTAATTTATTCTTACATAAGAAATTATTTTTCTTCTTCTGACAGGATTTTTGGAATTGAGGCGGCAATTTTGGATTTGGAAGATCCGAGAAAAATTTTAGCGCGTACCGGAATGCCGATTATGACTCCCGAGGAGCCGTATGAATTAAGCGGAAGAATACCGGATATAATTTTTCCAAGCGGAGCATTAACCACAAAAAACAGATTAAGAATATATTATGGAGCTTCGGATGCTTTTTGTTGTCTTGCCGAAGTTGGAACTAAAGAATTGCTTGACCATATTTGGTCTTATTCGGGGTTAAAACAGATCCAATTAAAAAGAGCCAAAGAAAACCCGATTATTGTTCCTCATATTTATCACCCGTGGGAATCAAAGGCAGTTTTTAACCCGGGAGCTTTTTATTATGGAGGTAAGATGCACATAATTTATAGAGCTATGTCTGCGGATAATACTTCCGTTTTGGGTTATGCCACGAGTAGTGATGGGATTCATATTGATTACAGAAGCCAAGAGCCGATTTATGTTCCAAGAGAATCTTTTGAGAGCAAATTAAACCCCGGAGGAAATTCCGGATGTGAAGATCCGCGAGTAACGGTTATAGGAAAAAATCTTTATATGTTTTATACCGCTTATGATGGAAAAAATCTGCCGAGAATTGCTTTAACTTCAATAGTTTTAAAAGATTTTTTGAATAAAAAATGGAATTGGAAAAAACCGATTTTGATTTCTCCGCCAGATTTTGACAATAAAGACGCCTGCTTGTTTCCGGGGAAAGTAGGGGGCAAGTATTTGATTTTTCACAGAATGGGGATGGATATTGACGTCGCATTGGTTTCGGATCTTGATTTTAAGAAAAATAAATGGCTCGAAGAACAAATTTGGTTAAAACCAAGAAGAGGGTTTTGGGACAGCAAAAAAGTCGGCGCCGCCGGACCGCCGATTAAAACAAAAAAAGGATGGATTCTTTTGTATCATGGAGTTTCGGACGAAGGAGTTTACAGAGTTGGCGCGGTTTTGACCAATCTTAAAGACCCAACCAAAATAATTTCCAGAACCGACAAGCCAATTCTTGAGCCGGAAATGTCTTACGAAAAAAACGGACAAGTTTCAAACGTTGTTTTTCCTTGTGGATACGCGATTATAAAAAACAAAGTTTTTATTTATTATGGCGGAGGTGATAGCGTTGTGGCGGTAGCGACCATCGGCATTAATGAACTATTGGATGTTTTTAAATAATTATTATTAACAAAAAATAAATAATATGACGGCGAATGAATTAAAAGATAAATTGTCAAAGGGCGAGAAAATTCGTTTAATTGATGTTAGAGAAAAAGACGAATTTGAACAAGGAGAAAAAATAGAGGGCGCGGAAAATATTCCCATGGGGAAGGTTTTTGTCAAAGTTCAAAAAGACGAACTCCCCAAAGATGGCAAAATTGTTACTATTTGTAAAACCGGTGGTAGATGTGAAATTGTCGCCAGAGAACTTGGTCCCAAGGGTTTTGATATAGAGCATCTGGAGGGAGGCATAGATGAATGGAAAAAAATTCACGAACAAAAATAAATTATTTTTAATATTTATCTTTAGATTGTTTTGGTTTAATATATCGGGATGGAACCTTTGGCTTCAAAAATAAGACCCCAATCTCTTAAAGATTTTATCGGTCAGGAACATTTAGTCGGCAAAGAAAAGCCGTTGAATGTTGCTATCCAGAAAAAACATCTTTTTTCTTTTATTTTATGGGGACCTCCCGGCTGCGGGAAAACAACTTTGGCAAGAATATATGCCAAAAGTTTGAATGCGGAATTTTATGAACTTTCGGCGGTATCTGCGGGAAAAGAAGACATAAAACAAATCATTGAAGAAAGTGCATCTTCGCGTAAGAATATTTCCGGAAAAGATTTATGGGCATCGGCCAATCAAAATTTTGGCGCAAAGTCGAGAGAAAAATCCAAAATTTTGTTTTTAGATGAGATTCACAGATTCAATAAAGCTCAGCAGGATTTTTTATTGCCTTATGTGGAAAGGGGAATAATTACTTTAGTGGGAGCAACTACCGAAAATCCGAGTTTTGAAGTAATCCCGGCGCTTCTTTCGCGTTGTCGGGTTTTTATTTTAAACCCATTATCTCAAGAAGAAATAAAAAAAATAATAAAACGAACCGGATTTAAAATAGACAAACAATCTCAAGATTGGCTGATTGGAATGGCCAACGGAGACGCCAGGCAGGTGATTGCCATAATAGAAAACACTTTTAATCTTTATGGTGATATAACCTTGGATAATCTCAAAAATTCTTTGCAGTCAAAATTTTTAAGATACGATAAAAAAGGCGAAGAGCACTATAATTTAATAAGCGCGTTTATTAAAAGCATGCGCGCTTCTCAACCTGATGCGGCTTTATATTATATGGCGAGAATGCTTAAGGCCGGAGAAGACCCAAAATTTATTGCCCGAAGAATGATTGTTTTTGCCAGTGAAGACATTGGAATGGCTCAACCGACGGCTCTGGTTGTGGCAAATGATGTTTTTAGAGCGGTTGAAAACATTGGTCTTCCCGAATGTGGAGAAAATTTAGCCCACGGCGTTGTTTATCTTTCTTTATGTAAAAAAGACAGGAGCGCTTACGACGCTTATTTGAAAGCGATGGAAGATGCGGAAAAATACGGCAATTTGCCAACGCCACTCAAAATTAGAAATGCTCCGACAAAATTAATGAAAGAAATCGGATATGGTCAAGGATATGAAAAATACACCAAAGAAGATTTATTGCCTGATGAAATAAAAAATAAAAAATATTATAAACCCAACAAACCGGAAGAAAAGTTAAAATAAAATTATGAGATTAATCAATTTAAACGGCAATCAAGAGATAGTCAAAGAAATTCACAAAGCCGACACGATAACAAAAAAAATAAACGGCTTGATTGGGAAAAACAATCCTCAAGCTTTGTATTTGGAAACAAGGTGGGGAATTCATACCTTTGGAGTTAAATTTCCATTGGATATTATTATTTTGGATTCAAAATGGAGGGTTAAAAAAATTCATGAGAGTTTAAAGCCGATGAAAATATTTTTTTGGAATCCGATTTATTTTAGAGTTTTGGAATTGCCTCAGGATACATTAAAAAATTCAAAGGTTTCTTTGGATGATGTTTTGATTATTCAATAAAAAATTTAATATTTACTTTTTTGATTTTCGGCGTAAAATCATTTTTTAGTTCTCAAAAAAGGAGGATAAATGGCATCTTGGCTTGTTTTCTTGATTTTATCGGCCACAAATTTTCCATTAAATAAAAACATAGAACAAAATGTTGGTGATACGATAGTCGTTTATTTTTCCCAAAGGACTCTGATTGTCTATAACTCTAATTCTTTTCCGGTGGCCTCTTATCCGGTTGCTATTCCAAGAGATTCGGTAAAAGTCATCTTGCCGGTTTATGGCCAAGTGGTTAGAGCGCAACTTCATCCCAATTGGTATCCAACTCAAGGATTGATAAATTATTATAAAAGAAGGGGGATTGTCTTGCCTAAAGTTATCAAAGCGGGAGACCCTCTTAATGCGATGGGAGAGGGAAAAATAATCATTAAATTTACTGGCGGATATATAACTCCATTTTCCAGAATTCACGGGACTTATCAGGAGCGATTGATAGGCAAAAAGGTAAGTTCCGGATGCATTAGAATGAAAAATACCGACATTAAAGCGTTGATTAAAATTATCAAAAATAAAAAGACTTTGGTGATTTATAAACAATAGCTGAAAATTAAAAAGCCCATTTTTAAAGGGCTTTTATTTTTTATGGCTAAATTTTTTTTCTTAGTATTTTTGAAATAATTTCTCCGATAATTATAAAAATAATAACTGCCGCTAAAACTCCGATTTCAAAGTGTTCCAATTTATGTTTAATAAGCTCAAATGAAGCGCCGGAGGCATATCCCAAACTTCCTATAATAATTATCCAAATAATAGTCGCCAAAATATCAATTTCAATAAATTTTCTGAAATTTGTTTTTATAATTCCGGCGCGTAACAAAATAAGATGATGAAATCCATAGGTGAATTTTGAGACAAATACAGCGCGGAATGTTTTCTCTTTTATATGATTGTCAAATTTTGAAGTTAATTTTGAAGAACTATTTAAAATCCAAAGAGATAACTTATTTTTTGGTTCGGAGGTTAAACCAACGTGATACCAAAGCGTGTCGCCGATAATTGTTCCGAAAAAAACAACCAAAAAAGTTGTTGCCGGATCCAAGATGCCGGAAGAAACCAGAAAAAATGATATAAATATAACGACATCCCCCTCAATCATCATTGAAACAAAAATGATTGGGTAAGCTATTATTCCAACCGATACGATTTGGGCTAAAAACAGCGATTTTTCCATTGAATTTTAATTCTATCACTTAGGTCCCTATATGCAAATAATCCAAGTCCCATTTGTTTCAATAAAAAACAAAAAGTGTTATAATGATTTATAATTAAAAAATAAAATATGAAAAAAATATTTGTTTTATTTGCCATTGTTTTTTTGGCAATCCCCGTTGTTACAAACGCGGCGGAATTTAAGGCGTCCAAAAATGTTTATTATTTGAATGCCGGTCAGGTTGTAAACGACAATTTATATGTTGCCGGAGGAACGGTTAATATGGACGGAATCGTTCAAAAAGATCTTTTTTCCGCAGGAGGAACCGTTGCGGTTAATGGTTTGGTTGGGGAAGATTTTGCGACTGTTGCCGGAAATGTCTATTTGAATGGTTCGGTCAAGGGCGATGCCAGAGTTATTTCCGGTTCTTTAAATATTAATGGAAAGATCGAAGGAGAGCTTCTTGCGGCAGGGGGTCAATTAAATATATTTCCAAACGCTTTTGTCGGAAGAAATGTTTATGCTTTTAGCGGAAATTTTAGCGACGAAGGAAGCGTCAATGGAGATTTAAAAGCATATGGAGGAAGAGTTTATATTAATGGAGTAATTTCAGGAAATGTCATGGTTAAAGCCAAGGATGTCTCTTTGGGGCCGAACGCTATAATAAAAGGGAATTTTGATTATTATTCTCAAAATCAAGCATCTATTGCAAGTGGCGCTAAAATTATCGGAACTTTGAATTTTCACCAGACACAGTATGCTTCAAATGCCGGGTTTGCCGCGCAATTTATTTTAGGATTTATCACTGTTTTGTGGCTAATAAAGTTATTGATTTTAATGGCGGGAGCTTTGATATTATTCTTTGTCTTTAAACGCGAAACAAACGATTTGGTTCATCGCGCGACTTCCGGTTTTTGGAAAGAATTATTAAGAGGTTTTGTTTTGTTCTTTATTATTCCGATAGCGATAATTATTTCTTTAATTACTATCGTCGGAATAATACCGGCTTTCATTGCTATGTTGGTTTACGCAATAATGATATTAATCGGTTCTGTTTTTGCCGGAATTTTGACCGGAGGATTTATTTCTAAATGGATTTTCAGAAAAGGCGATTATTCTTCGAGTTGGTATTCCGTTATCTTGGGAGTTTTAGTTTTCCAAATCATTAAAATTATTCCTGTTGTCGGATGGATAGTGGCAGGAGCGTTGTTTATGGTTTCTTTGGGTGTTCTTTACGGCGAGCTTTATGCCAAGTTTGAATTAAGAAAAAAATAATCAAAATGAATAAACAGAGATTATTTATTTTTATTGGGTTGGCAATCATATTAGCCAGCGCACTTTCCTTACTAATTTTAAGATTATTTTTGTCGACCAATGAAGATGTCTGGCTTTGTGTCGGAGGACAATGGGTAAAACACGGCAATCCAAGTTCCGCTATGCCTCAAACTTCTTGTTCGGGTGAGAAAAATTTCAACAATGATTCAAGTTGGAAAATTTATCAAAGCAAAACATATGATTTTGAAATTAGCTATCCGGGATATTGGAATGTTGAAACATATGGTCCTTATCAATCGTCTTCTTTGAAAGTTGCCGAAGTATTGTTGGCTCAAAAAACTTCGGATTACGAAAACGATCCGAATCGGCAGATCTATTGGGTGATTGATGTTTGGAAGCCGTCGGTTGTTGCTTCTCAAATCGCCAAAGATTCAGGATTTTTAAACTATGATGTCAAACAATTAAACCTTGTCGGTCAGGCTATTCAGATGGCGAGCAGTTCTTTGCCGAGCGCGATTAATAATAATATTGACAATTTTAGATTATTTTTAGCTCAAAATTCGAAATATGTTTATTCTCTAAAAAGTCAAACATGTTCTAGCCCAGAATCAGTTGATTGTATTGGGGTTCTTTCCAGTTTTAAGCTTTTGGCAAAATAGAATTTTATGGCGATTCCTCTAATCATTGGCCATAGAGGAGCTAAGGGTATTGCTCCGGAAAACACTTTAAAAGCTTTTAAAGTTGGACTTGATTTTGCCGACTGTGTCGAATGTGATGTTCATCTGACTAAAGATAAAAAGATTGTCGTTATTCATGATGGCAACATAAAAAGAACTTCAAATGGCGAAGGCGAAGTTTCTCAGATGACTTTTGAAGAAATAAGAAATTTTAATTTTGGAGACGATCAAAAAATTTCTTTACTGAGTGAAGTTTTTGACTTGGTTAAAGATAAAAATAAAAAAATAATTATTGACATAAAAGGAGACTCCTTTTTGGACGCAAAGGACATTTCGGTTGCGGTTGGTAATTTTTTAAAAGAAAACGACAAAAACGAAATCGCTTTTGTTTCTTCGATTTGGGAAGAGGCGATTTTGGAAATAAAAATAATAAAACCTCAAACAAAAACATTTATTATTTTAGATATGGAATTAACAGCTGAAGACATCTTAAATAAACTCAAAAAATCAAAAGCCGATGGAATTTCAATTGTATATACTTTTGTTGATAAGAAGATAATTACTGCCCTCCACTCTCAAAATTATTTGGTTAATGTTTGGCCGGTAAATGAACCGGAAGATATTTTAAACGTGTCATTTTTGGGAGTTGATGGAGTCATAACCGACTATCCGGAAACAGCTTTAAAATATCTAAAAAAGGAATAATTTTATATTTTTGATATAATAGTATGGCAATAAAATTATTATTAATCATTAAAAAATAT
The DNA here is from genome assembly GCA_021780155.1 of bacterium. Classification (GTDB taxonomy): domain Bacteria; phylum Patescibacteriota; class Minisyncoccia; order UBA6257; family JAGOQP01; genus JAKAHY01. The sequence continues at coordinate 20,831 of JAJXZH010000006.1, read as the reverse complement.
GTCAACAATTTATAAAATGGATGATGACGAAGTTGGAAGAATTGAAAGTAATGGTTTTGTTTATGATCAGGGAAGTGAATATGTCGGTAAAGTAGTGGATAATGGAAAAGTTTACGACAAGGCCGACGAATATGTGGGTTATGTAGATGATGGGGGATATGTTTATGATTCTCAGGAAGAATTATTGGGAGTGGTTGGTGACGATGGAATTGTTAGAAGTCAATCGGAAGAAGAAATGGCAAAGGTTCAATCTCCTCATATACAATATGCGGGAGCAGCCTATCTGCTTCTTTTTAGATAAAAAACATATTTTTATTTTTTGATTTTGCCGTTTGACAGCGGGCGGTTTTTGTTTATCATAAAATCAGTTCGTTAAAAAAGGGGGTCAAAAAAATGAGCCCGGATAAACTTTCCAAATTTAAGGATGCGGAGATAGTCGCTCTTTCTCTTCTGTCTTGTTTTTTGGTTTTTGCTTTAAATAAAACCAATTCCAATATAGAAAATTTTGTGAAATCACATTACAAAATTAATGTAGTAAGAAAAGCTCCGATTGATCGCGAAAGTGAAAATGATAATAAAATTATTTTTGCGCCGTTTGGGTCGGCATCAATGGGCGAAAGAATTTTTCTTGAGCAGAAAATGAAAAATTTTTTAATGGAAAATCGTGATGTTTATGGAGTTCGCGATATTGACAATGAAAAAACGGATGACGGAAATTATGGAACCGGTTTTCTGATTGACAGCGGAATTTTGGCGACAGCCAATCACGTAATTCAGCCAAAAAAAATTATCCAAATAGCGAGCAATAAAGACCATTGGTTGGGAGTAAATGTTTTGGGCGACGTTCATACTCAAGATGTGGCTTTTATTAGGATTTATCCATCTTATTTTTACAATATGATTCCCGTAAAATCAGCCGAAGAGATTTTTAATTCTTTTCCCAAAAACAAAAAAGAAGTTCCTTTGGAAAAGGTAATGGTGGGAATGAAATGTATGGCGTTTGGAGAACCAAGAGTGGTTATTGGGGAATTATATAGCTTTAACAAAGAATCGGGAGAGGTTTCTTTTTTGGTTCATGTTGATCCGGAGGGTTGTAGCGGAACCGCCGTTTATGATATGAACGGACTCGTTATCGGATTATTCCAAAGCGTGACGGGAATCAAGGGCGGAGCGCTTGATATCGCTCGAGTTAAAAAAGCTCTTGATGTTTTTAGAGCAATGGAAAAAAAGAAAGAATTTTTTCTTTCAGCTAAAAAATGAATTACTAACCCCATCAAAGGGGTTTTTATTTTTATGTCCTTGCTCTTTTATTAAAAAATAAATATAGTTTTATCTATGTTTTGGAATGAATTTAAAAAACCATTTTTTGCTTTAGCGCCGATGCACGAAGTAACCGATTTTGCGTTTAGAGAAACTATCTCTCATTTTAAAAAACCGGACTTAATTTTTACCGAATTTGTTTCCGTTGATGGTCTTTGTCATCCTCAATCTCGAGAAAAAATGGCAAAGTATTATTTGCAGTATTCTCAAATTCAAAGACCGATAGTTGCTCAAATTTGGGGAAGTAATCCTGAACATTTTTTAGAAGCGGCAAAATATATCGCGTCTTTGGGGTTTGATGGAATAGATATCAATATGGGATGTCCCGATAAAAGCGTTGTAAAACAGGGTGGTGGTGCGGCTTTGATTTTAAATCCTCAAGGGGCTAAAGAAATTATTAAAGCAACAAAAGAAGGCGCAAACAATTTACCCGTTTCGGTAAAAACAAGAATAGGTTTTAATGAAATTGAGACCGAATTGTGGATGAAAGAATTGATTGAAGCGAAACCCGCCGCAATAACCGTTCATGGACGCACTAAAAAAGAGCTTTCAAGATTTCCGGTTCATTGGGATCAAATAGCGTTAGCGTCATCAATGGCAAAAAACACCAAAATTAAAATAATCGGCAATGGAGATGTTTTGTCCTTGAATGAGGGGAAAGAATTGTCCAAAAAATATAATCTTGATGGAATTATGGTTGGTAGAGCAACAATGGGAAATCCTTGGTTTTTTGACGAAAATGTTGAATACAAAGATATATCCGTAGAACAAAAAATAAAAGCTATGCTTTTTCACGCCGAAGTTTTTGAAAATAGTTTCTTGGGGATAAAACGATTTAATCATTTCAAAAAACATATCAAGGCCTATATTTCCGGTTTTAAAAATGCGGTTTTAATCAGAAATAAATTTATGTTGGCGAATAATTTTGAAGAGATGAAATCCATAGCGGATTTGCTGTCTATGTAAAAGTCGTGTTTTTTTTGTTAGAATTATTTTTATGATTTCTCAAATTTTGTCTTGGCTGGTTTTGCTTGTTATTAACTTTATCAAGTCATCGGGACTTTTTGGAATATTCATTTTAATGTCTTTGGAAAGTGCCAACATTCCGATTCCTTCCGAAGTAATTATGCCTTTTTCCGGATTTTTAATTTCTAAGGGGGTTTTTGGATTTTGGCCTGTTGTTTTTGTGGGAGCTTTGGGTAATCTTTTTGGTTCGATCGTTTCTTATTGGTTGGCCTCAACGATAGTCAATAATAGAGAAAGAGTTTATTTTTTGAAAATTTTGATTTCCGAAAGATTTCTTGAAAAATCAAAAACTTTTTTTGAAAAATATGGTTCCTTTTCGGTTTTAATTTCGAGGATTTTGCCTATTTTGCGAACTTTTATTTCTCTTCCGGCTGGAATAGGAAAGATGAAATTTTTTAGATTTTGTTATTTGACTTTTATCGGTTCTTTTATTTGGTCCCTCTTTTTGACTTATTTGGGTAAGATTTTGGGAGATAATTGGAATGTATTGGAAAAATATTTTAGACAGCTTGATTTGGCGATTGCTTTGATTATTATCCTGGCCGCTATTTATTGGGCAAAAAAACATTTCAATATCTCTTTTAAAAAACGGGCAAAATAAACAAAATTTGATTTAAAATTTTTAGCGGGTTAAAATTATGTAAATGAAAAAAACGCTTATTTTGAATTGGAAAATGAATCCCGAGTCGTTTAAAATGGCAAAGGAACTTTTTGATTTTGTTTCCGAAAAAACGAAGGATCAAATAATGATTGCTCCTCCATATTTATATTTAAAAGACCTCGTTAATAATCAAAATAAAAAATCAAAAATAAAAATAATCGCTCAAAATGTTTTTTGGGATTTATTGGGCGCTTATACCGGAGAAATAAGCCCTCTGATGATTAAAAAAATGGGGATTTCCGGTTCCATTGTTGGCCATTCCGAAAGAAGATATATTTTAAAGGAAGATGATGATTTGATAAATAAGAAAATAATTTCTCTGATAAAAAATGATTTGCTGGCGGTTTTATGTGTTGGAGAGACGCATAAAGATTCGCTCAACCAAGCTTTGATTTTTATAAAAAATCAGCTTAAAAAAGATTTATCCAAAATATCAAATTCAATAAATAAAATATCTTATCTATCGGCAGGCAGGAAAAATACAAAATTGATAATCGCTTATGAACCGGTCTGGTCAATTGGTGGGGGAAAGCCGACAGACGCCGAACGTTCCGCCTTGATAATAAAAGAAATTAAAAAATTTGTTAAAGAAAAACATGGATTGGATGTTGAAGTTCTTTATGGCGGAAGCGTTGATTGCAAAAACATTTCTTCATTTTTAAAATATAAAGAAATTGACGGATTTTTGGTCGGTTCGGCGAGCTTAAAAAAATCGGAAATTTCTTGTATAATAAACAAAGTCGCGCAAAATAAATAATTTTAAGATATTTTAATTTTATGGACATATCAAAATCAAAAGATATTCTTTTTAAAGTTCTTTCTTGTTTTGTTGGAGTGTTGGCAATTATTGTAGTTTATGTGGTGTTTTTTGGACCGTTGGGAAATTATATTAATTCTTTGACCGTAACAAGAACAATGAGTGTTTCTGCTTCGGATAAAGTTGTTGCCGTTCCAGACGTGGCGACTTTTTCTTTCTCGGTTGTCAGCGAGGGGGTGGATGTTTCTTCAATATCAAACGAGAACAACTCAAAAATAAATAACGCCATTGCGATGTTAAAGCAGAATGGAATTGCCGATAACGACATTGAAACTTCCGGATATGATTTGGTTCCGGTTTATACTCAATCCGGAGTTTATTCAATAAATTTTGTTCCGACTATTGCCAAATACAGATTAACTCAAACAATCTCTGTAAAAATGAGAGATTTTTCAAAAATTTCTCCGGTTTTAAATTCATTGAGTTCTTTGAAGGTTAGCAATATTAGTGGAATTTCTTTTTCCGTTGATAGTCCGGATAAATATCTTTCCGACGCCAGAGCTAAGGCATTTCAGAAAGCAAAAGACAAGGCTCAAACAATGGCGCAACAAAGTGGAGTTGGTTTGGGGAAAATAGTTTCAGTATCCGATTATTCATCCGGATATTCCCCGATGTATAAGAGCGCCTCTATTATGAGCGCTGCCGCTCCGGCAATTGAAAACGTCGCGCCAGTTATTCAGCCAGGCAGTCAGGATATAACAGCTAATGTAAATATTATCTATGAAATTAAATAAATTAATAACAACAACCGTCATAATTTTGATTATTATTATGACTATTGTCATGCTTTCCGGTTTTATTTTCTTATTTAACAGCGGAAAATAGTCGGTTCTTTATGCATTCTCAAATAAAAATAAAAACTATCGACAATATAAATTTGTCGGGAAATTTGTTTGAAGTTTTGAGCCCAAAAGGATTGGTAGTTTTTCTGCATATGATGCCAGCGACAAAAAATTCATATAATATTTTGGCTGAAAAATTACAAAAAGAAGGATACGCCGGAATTGCCATTGATTTCAGGGGACATGGAGAATCTCAAGACGGCCCCGAAGGATATTTAAAATTTAATGACAAACAGCATCAGGAAAAAATAAAAGACGTTAAAGCTGCTACCGACTTTATTTTTGAAAAATATAGTAGCGATAAATTACCTGTCTTTTTGATAGGCGCGTCAATTGGTGCTAACCTATCAATTCAAGAAGCGTCGGAAGATGAAAGAATAAAAAAAATTGTTTTGCTTTCTCCGGGGTTAAATTATAGGGGGATTAACGCTAAAATTTTTTCTACCAAAATAAAAAATGGAACTAAAGTTCTTCTTGTTGGAAGTGAAAATGACAATTATTCCGTTGAAAATATTGAAGAATTATCGGGACTTTTTCCTAACGGAGTTAAAAAAGAAAAAATAATTTTTAAAGATGCCGGCCATGGGACAACGATGTGTCAGGGACATCCGGAGCTAATTGATAAAATAGTTGATTTTATAAAGTTATAAACTAAAGTATGCTTTCAAAAAGAGATTATTTTTTTGTTTTTTTTATCGGCCTTTGTTTTGGTTTATTTTTGATTCCGGTTTTAAACAATTTAAATTTGGGAATAAACTTGAATTTTTATTTTGACGTTGGCTTGGTTTTAGTTTTGGCTTTTTTGTCGGTTTTGGCGTTATTGATTTCTTCGCTGATTGCCAGAAAAATCCCCGTTTTTTTACAAGTAGCCAAGTTTGTGGCTGTTGGTGGATTTAATACCTTGCTTGATGGAGGAATTTTAAATTTATTTATGTATTTAACGTCAATTGCCGCCGGTTGGGGATTTATTTTTTTCAAAGGAATTTCTTTTATTGTTGCCAATTTGGCAAGTTATTTTTGGAATCATTATTGGACTTTTGAAATTGGAGAAAAAATAAATGTTAAAGAATTTTGGAAATTTTTTGCGGTGAGTATTGTGGGATTAATTATTAATTTGGCGGCGGCTTTTTTTGTGGTCAATGATATAAGCGCTTTAAAGGGATTTTCCCCAAAAAGATGGGCCAATGTCGGATTTTTATTTGCCACGCTGGCTTCATTGGTTTGGAATTTTATTGGTTATAAATTTTTTGTTTTTATTCCTGACAAGGAAAATAAATAATTTGGATATTAAAAATGAATATAAAAATATTTGGAAAAATTTCAAAAGCGGAAAAGGATTATTTAAAAAAAGTTGGATTCAAAATAAATTTGCCAATACCGGATTTTGTTTTCGTTTTTGGGGGAGACGGCTCTTTAATGAAGGCGGAGCAAAAATATCCGAAAGTCCCAAAAGTGATTATAAAAAAATCAAAAATTTGTAAAAAATGTCCAAAGCTGTCTTTTAAAAAAATAGTTTCAAAAATTAAAAATAAAAATTTTGAAATAAAAAAATTTTATAAACTTGAAGCCGAATCCAAAAATAAAAAAATTTTAGGTATTAACGATATTGTTATTCATAATGGAAATCCCCGTCATGCCATAAGATATTCAGTAGCGATTAAAGATATTGATTTTTATAAAGAAGCAATCGGAGATGGCGTTGTTGTTGCTACATCTTTTGGAGCAACCGGATACTTTCGTTCCATAACAGATAGTATTTTTTATGTGGGAACGGGGTTGGCGTTTAATAACAGCACTGAAAGCATAGATCATATGGTGATTAATGAAAATTCAGAAATAAAAATTAAAATAACAAGGGGGCCGGCAGAATGCTATGCCGATAACAATCCAAGAAGAATGTTATTAAAAGAGGGGCAAACCGTTGTTGTGAGAAAATCAAAAGAAGAATTCAATTTTGTGAGTTTCTATAATTAGTTAAAAAGTGCGGGAAAGGTGCAGGATTGACTTTTTGTGCTCTTGGGAGTATAATGGCTTTTGAGTGAGTGATAGACAAATCTCAGCGATGATATCGATTGAGGCTTGTCCCTCGCGTTTTCCCCGCTTCGCAAGGAGCGGGGTTTTAATTTCAAAGATTTTTTTGAGATTTACGTTTAGAAATTATTTTTGTATAATAGCAATATGTCAAAAATAATTTTATTTGCATTGATTTTATCAATTCTTGTGGTCGGTTTGGTAGGTATTTTTTACGGAAATCCCATAGATATTGCTTATAATTTACTAACGGCACAAGCAATGCCAAGCGGTAATTTTACCGCAACTTTTGATGGTCAGATTGGTCAGATTGTCGGAGGGAGTGTATATGCGACTAAATTACTTAATCCGCGACCAATGACTGCTGATGAAGCGTCTCAACTCAAGTTTCAAATTAGCAAATTAATTAATACCAATGCCCCCGTTGTCATGGGCGGAGTTATTAGTGACGGCAAATTGGGTGAAACCTACACCATTCCTTTAAATGACCCGAAAAATTATTATGAACAGTATGTTATTAATTTTACAACTATTCCTACCGGCATAGATCATTGTTGGATTAATAATTTTAGAGTAACTACATCAAGTAATTTAAATTATACAATATCTTGTGTTGATAAATATATTTACTCCGATACCGGCAGTCCGGTTGACTATGTTTCACCGTCGGATAATTCAGTAAACACTCAGAAAACGTCGATCGCATCTCTTTCTTATCAGTCGCTTCCTTTGGATCTTAGTGGAACAAAAGAAGATATTCTTTCGGTAAAATCTCTTTCACTGGGAACGAAAAAATATTTAATTGCGCTTACCAGCGCCCCGGCCTTATATGTATTTGATGCGAGCAATCCTTATGGTCTGAAATTGCTTAAAAAAAATCTCATTCAAAATGATGCGGGTTCTTTGATTGTTGCCGATGGTTATTCAAATATACTTACAATTCCATCTTATCCCAATAAACCTATACCCACTTTTTATTCTTTAAATAGCTTGGGAGTGACTACGCCTGTTTCAAATAATAAGTCAAATCCGAATATGTCATATGTTTTTGTTGGAGGTGGCAATAATGCATATGGAATTTCAGTAAATCATTCATCGACTTCTACTATTGGATTTGATTTATATGGGATAAATAATCCAAACTCAATAAATAAAATTGGCAGCGTTTCAATCCATGGTGGATGTTACGGTTTTAATTCAAGATCTGTCTATTTAGGAGTTAATGGCGGATTTGCTCAACCAGATAAATGCTCCGGATTTTCCATTGATTCAAACTGGTCAAGCTTTATAATTTCCGATAAGCAATATATCGCAGTGTCAGCGTCTGAGAATTTTCATGCGCTTCGAAATGGGAATGGAAACGATCTGGTCGTAATCGATGTAATGGATCCAAAGAATCCTCAGAGGGTATTTATAAAAGACGATGAATCGTTTTTGCTTGGTTCTGAAAGTAAAATACTCGGATTAAATGGAATATTTACCCATCCGCAAGAAAATATTATTATTGACCCAATAAATAAAAAAATTATCAGTTTATATCAAACCGTTAGTTCGGAATTGGTTCCTCCTAACGCCAGTTATTCTTTGGATATGGCAAACAAAATGACATCTACTGGTTTGCTTGATGTCGGAGTTGGAGTGTTTTCGTTTGATGATAATTTTGTAAAACCGGTTTTGCAGTCTAATGAGTTGGCTCCTTATCAGGCCAATCCGGTACTTACAGAAATCGGAAATTCGCTTATTTGTGAACAGAGAGGGATGGGACTTGGTGGGTTTGTTGATGCTCATTGTGGTTCTAATTCGGCCTACAGGGGAATAAATTCTAATATAAGAGCATTTTCCAATGGTTTGGCGTATCAGAACACATATGCTCTTGATAATTATGGTCCAAATTTCAAGGAAGATAGATTAAGTTTTACCGGAAATGGACAATCATTTTCTTGGATAAGTGATCCTAATAATCAGATGACGGAATATAAAAATCATCTCAGGTCCAGCGCTTATCTATCGTCAGGTTCAGTTCCAGAAAATGCAATATTGATACAAACCGATTCCAAAAATTTTGCGGTTATAAAATACGATTCAAAACATATTGATGTCATCAAAGCATCATTTGCTGTTGAAATTCCTATGGGAAGTGTTGGTACAAATACCAATCAAAATCAATCGGTAAGCAATTCAACTGGAAATCCAACAGTCCCTGCAAATCAGATGTTTTCGTTCAGTTCTCTACTTAATATATTCAAACGGATAATTGGCAGATAATTGATAGTTGCAATAAAAAAGGTCTTTTGTATAATGATAATTGGTAGCGGACGAGCACTCACTCAATAAAAAAACAAGGAGGTCACCGCCGCTACCATCGAAAAAATCCCCAAAGCCCACATTGTAAATGGGGCTTTTTTCGTTATTATATTTATATGGATTTTTCAAAAGGAATCAAAAAATCTGAATCTCTAAAGAAAATAAGCCATATAAAAATTGGAGGATTGGTTAAATATTTTTTTGCTACGCATTCGGTAAAATCTTTAATAGAAATTTTGAATTGGTGGATTAAGGAAAATAGTCTACGAGGATTAAAGAAGATTATGGTTATAGGTGGTGCAACCAATATTTTGTTTTCGGATGAAGTTTTTAATGGTCTTGTAATTTTAAATAAAATAAATTTTATAAAAAAAATAAACAAAGAAATTATTTATGTTGGTTCGGGAACTGAAATGAGTCGGCTGTTAAAATATTGTTTTAAAAATAATTTGTCCGGACTGGAGTGGTCGGCAGGACTTCCCGGGAGTGTCGGCGGAGCGGTAAGGGGGGATGCCGGAGCTTTTGGCGGAGAGATAAAAAATTCCGTTATAAAAGTAGAAAGTATTGATATTGACGCTGTTGGAAAAATCGGCATATTTATCCGTTCAAAAAAAGAGTGTAAATTTGGATACAGAACGAGTATTTTTAAAGAAGACAATAAAAACGGCACTGATAAAATTATTACCGGAGTTTATTTAAAACTAAAAAATAAAAAATCAATAAAAAAAGAGATAGACAGAGCCAATAACATAAAAAAATATAGATGGTCTAAACATCCTATGGATCTGCCGAGTTTAGGAAGTACATTTAAGAATGTTCCGATTAATAATATTCCCAAGAAAGTTATTGATTTATTTTCAAATAAAACAAAAAACGATCCGGTTCCCGTTTTGCCGGTAGCCATTCTTTTAAATTTTGTAGGTCTCAAGGGATTTGCCATAGGGGGTGCCAAATTTTCCGAAAAACACCCCAATTTTATCGTCAATTTTAATAATGCCAACTCAAAAGATGTTAAAAAGTTAATTACTATTGCCAAAAAACGAGTTTTTAAAAAATTTAGAGTTAAATTGGAAGAAGAAATAGAGATAATATACTGAAGCTGATTAGTTTTATAAAATTTTTAATTTTGGATTATTATTTTTATTTTTTATTTTTTGTATTTTGATTTATTTTTGAGTTATCCACTTTTTTCTCTGTTATTATTTTAAAATTAAAGTTATAATTAGTTTATTAATATTTTTATAACAGAACGATTGACTGGTCGACGATCGTTTCTTTAAAATTAATTTTCCTTTGTAAAAATTTTTTATAAAAATTGATTCATAGGAAACAAAAATAATGGCAAAGAAAAAAATGGCTAAAAAGAAAGTTGTAAAGAAAGCCAAGAAAGTTAAAAAATCAAAAAAAAGATAAATGATTTTAACTTGCCCCTCGAAATGTCGGGGGGCTTTTTTTGCTCAAAAAATCGTGGTAAAATCCTTTTGCTTTATTATTATTAAAAAACAATCAAAAACATGAAAATTGCCATAAAATCGACCAAAATTGAACTTAATGACTCATTAAAAGAATATGTCAATAATAAATTCTTAACTTTGGGGAAAATTATAAAAAGTTTTGAATTAAAAGGGGAGTTGCTTTTGAAAGTTGAAATTGCCAGAACAACCAATCATCACAACAAAGGAGATGTTTTTTATGTGGAGTGTTCATTGCCGATATCGGGAAAAACTTTAAGGATAGAAGAAAATAATGAGGATATGCACTCGGCAATAGATATCGCAAAAGACAGAATGAAGGTTGAGCTGGAAAAATTCAAGGAAAGAACAATTTCCAAAGATAAAAAAGAAATAGATCAATTAAAAAATAAATAATTTTTTTTAATGTCTATTTTTGTTTTGACTAATTTTCGTTTTAAAAAATCAAATGTCCATATTCAAAAAAATATTTTCTCCCATAAACAAATACAAAGACGAAATTGAGAAAATAAATGCTTTTGAAAAAGACCTTATTTCTTTAAGTGGTAAAGAGATTAAAGAAAGGAGCTCAAATCTTAAAAGCAAAATCCAAGAAGGAAATCTAGATTTAAAAGACGCACTTACCGAAGCGTTTGCTTTGATTAGGGAATCTGCCAAAAGAAATTTGAAGCAGAGACATTTTGATGCTCAGCTTATTGGGGGAATTGTTTTATTTGAAGGAAAGATCGCCGAAATGGCTACCGGAGAAGGAAAAACTCTTGCCGCTACCGCTCCCGCATATTTGCGCGGACTTACCGGTAAAGGAGTTCATATAATTACTGTCAACGATTATTTGGCGCAACGTGATGCCGTTTGGATGGGGCAAGTATATGATATGTTGGGACTATCTGTGGCATGTATAGTGCATGATCAAGCTTTTATTTATGATTCTGCGTATACGCAAGAGAATCAAAGTGAAAATATAAAAAATACCGTATCTACCGGCAAGCAGGAAAATGACAATGAAAAAATATCAAAAGAAGATTCTGTAATGCTTGATAATGAAAGGGACAAAACCGGAAGTTTTAGAGTTCAAAAAGAATATTTAAGGCCAATATCAAGAAAAGAAGCATATCTTGCCGATATAGTTTATGGAACTAATCAGGAATTTGGCTTTGATTATTTGAGAGATAATTTGGCTTATTCTTCCGCTCAGCAAGTTCAAAGAAAACCATATTTTGCGATTATTGACGAGGTAGATAGCATTCTTATTGATGAAGCAAGAACGCCGTTAATTATTTCGGCGCCCGATACTCAAGCGGCTGAATATTACAAACTTTTTGCCAGAATAGTTCAATCTTTGGAAAAAGAAAAAGATTATATTGTTGATGAAAAAATAAAATCGGTTCAAATTACAAACGACGGAATTGCCAAAGTGGAAAAAATTTTAAATATAGACAATTTATACGATTCAACAAATTTGCGACTTGTTCATTATCTTGAAGAATCTCTTAAAGCCAAAGCATTATTTTTTAAAGACAGAAATTATGTCATTAAATCTGTTAATGGAAATAATGAAATAATTATCGTTGATGAATTTACGGGAAGATTAATGTTTGGAAGAAGATATTCCGGAGGGCTTCATCAGGCAATTGAGGCAAAAGAAGGAGTTCAAGTTCAAGACGAACAAAAAACTTTTGCTCAGATAACTATTCAAAATTATTTTCGTCTTTACGAAAAAATTTCCGGGATGACTGGCACGGCGGCAACTTCGGCAGAAGAATTTAATAAAGTGTATGGACTTGAAGTTATTACCGTTCCAACAAACAAGCCATCCCAAAGAAAAGATTCTTCGGATTTTATTTACAAAACCAAAGAGGCAAAATATAAGGCAATTGTAAGTGAAGTCAAAGAACGACAAATAAAGGGCCAGCCGGTTTTGGTGGGGACAACTTCTATTGATGAAAATGTTTTATTGTCTTCTTATTTTTCAAATTCGGGAATCGGTCATGAAGTATTAAATGCCAAAAATCATGAAAGGGAGGGAGAAATAATTGCTCAAGCCGGGAAATTAAGTGCGGTTACTTTGGCAACCAATATGGCAGGAAGAGGAGTGGATATTGTTTTAGGCGGAAACCCGCCATCTTCGGAGAATGCCGAAAAAATAAAAAATTTGGGGGGTCTTTATGTTATTGGCACTCAAAGGAATGATGCCAGAAGAATAGATAATCAGTTAAGAGGACGTTCTGGAAGACAGGGAGACCCGGGAGAAACAAGATTTTTTTTGTCGCTGGAAGACGATATGTTAAGGATTTTTGGTGGAGACAGAATAAAAAGTTTAATGACTTCTATGAATTTGCCCGAAGATCAACCGATGGAATCGGGTATTATAGTCAAAGTGATAAATGAAGCTCAAAAAAAAGTTGAAGGGATAAATTTTGATGCCAGAAATCATTTGCTTGAATACGATATGGTATTAAGCAAACAAAGGCAGACGGTTTATAAAAGGAGACAAAACATTTTGGAAAAAATAGAAAAAGGAGAAACCAAAGAAATTATTGAAGAAATTGTCGTCAATACTTTAAATAGAGTTATTTTGCAGATGGAACAGATGAATATCGAAAGCGGGGATGATCAAAAATCTCCTCTTTTAGATTATCTTTTGGCGGTAAAACTTGTAGACAAAAAAGAGGACTTACCAAAAGAAGAAATGGATAAAATTATGTCCGGTCAACTTCCGGAAATAATAAAAAACAAAATAGAAGAAGCATCAAAAGACATTCAGACCGGATTAAAAATTATTGCCTCTGTGGATATTTTTTGGACAAATCATCTTGAAAATCTGGAGGCATTAATGGAATCAGTGCGTATGCGCGCTTATGGGCAAAGAGACCCATTAGTTGAATACAAGCGGGAAAGTTTTGATATGTTTAAGAATTTAATTTCAAATTCCGAAGATTGGGTCGTCTCAAACGTATTTCAGACGTCGCAGATTCACTCGGATAATAATCGGATAAATACAGACGTAAATATGAGTTCAAATTCGGGCATGAATCAGAGTTCGTCCGCGTCAAGAAAGATAGGAAGAAACGATCCGTGCTGGTGTGGAAGCGGAAAAAAATATAAGAAATGCCACGGTCATTAATCTATTGAAGTCGGACTTCCTTAGATTTATAATTTACAGATGATGCGCACAAAACCAGAAATGGGCGGTATATATCATATTTACAATAGGGGAGTAGAGAAGAGAAAAATATTTTTGGACGACCAAGATTATTTGCGATTTGTTCACGACTTATTTGAGTTTAACGATCAAAATCCTGCCATAAATTTGGCATATTATTTCGGTAAATCTAAGTCTAAGGAAGTCGGACTTCCGAAGATTGAAAGAGGGGCGAGAAAATTATTTGTCAGATTAATGGCGTTTTGTTTGATGCCAAACCATTTTCATCTAATTGTTCAACAAATTACTGATGACGGAATCACCGAATTTATAAGGAAATTGGGAACCGGATACACAAACTACTTCAATAAAAAGTATAGACGAGTTGGTCCATTGTTTCAGGGAAAATATAAGTCGGTTCAAATTAAAAGCGAATCTCATCTTATCCATCTTCCTTATTATATTCATCTTAATCCTCTTGATGTGGCTGGAATTGAATGGCGGGGGGAAAAAGTCATAAATTATAAAAAGGCATCGGAATTTTTAGAAAAATATCGCTGGAGCAGTTATCGAGATTATATAGGAATTAGAAACTTTCCCTCAGTAACGCAAAGAGAATTTTTAACAAAATTTTTTGACGGACCAGAAAATTACCGCAAGAGAATGATCAAATGGCTCAAAGAAAGAGATGTGGGTGATTTGGAAACTGTGGTTTTTAAATAATCTAAGGAAGTCCGACTTCCTTAGATTGATTTCTTGGGGGGGGAGTTATCCACATACTTTTATATTCAAAAGTGATATAATAAATACAAGTCAAAAGGCAAAAATATGTTTAATTTTTTCAATCACATTAAAATAAAAATAACTGAAACATCAAAATCTCAAAAAGGATTTTCCTTGATTGAGCTTTTAATTTATATTGCTATCTTAGGGGCGGTTTCGGGAATCGCTGTCGGCATTTTAACTACCGTCACCAAAACTCAAGTTCAGGAATCGGCGATGACTGATGTTTCCGGGCAGTTGGGTTTTGTTACTCAAACAATCCAGCGGTTGGTAACCGATTCAAGCGTTATTGATATGAACGCCGGAGTTGCCAGTTCAACCTTGAAATTAAGGATGCCGAATTTAATCAATGACCCAACTTATGTCTATCTTTCCAACGGACAAGTTTATATTCAGCAAGGAACAAATTCTCCACAGTCAATAACTTCAGCCAGTATTAATATAGATTCTTTGCAATTTAAAAAAATATCTCAAGCGCCCGGAAAAGATACGGTCCAGATTGATATTGCCGCTTCAGCGGTCCAAAAAGCCGCAGGAACAACAATTTCTCGTGCTTTAAGAACGGCAGTTGCCCGAGTTAATGCCGCAACGTTTGATTCTGATTTATTACCGAATACTGACAATGCCTACAGTGTTGGTGCTAATCCTTCGTCCCGCTGGCTTAATGGGGCATTTTCTGGAAATTTAACTATCGGAGGCAACGTTGGAATTGGGACGATAAATCCCGGACAAAAATTAGATGTTTCAGGAAATATAAATGTAAATACTAATGGCACAAACGCTCTCATTTCAACATACCAAGGAGCAAATTCTGATGGATATAACATATTTATCGGAGGAGGTGGACAAAGTTCAATTGGAGCAGTTGGCTCAACTTATCTTGGCTCCTACAACACCGCTAATGGAGTAGGCGCTCTCCAATCCAACACTACTGGCTACTACAACACTGCTAATGGATACAATGCTCTCTTCTTTAACACTACTGGCATCAATAACACCGCTAATGGAGTAGGCGCTCTCTACTCCAACACTACTGGCTACGGCAACACTGTTAATGGATTATATGCTCTCTACTACAACACTACTGGCAACAGCAACACTGTTAATGGGACGCAAGCTCTCCAATCCAACACTACTGGCTACGGTAACTCTGCTAATGGAATATATGCTCTCTACTTCAACACTACTGGCTACTACAACACTGCTAATGGGATGCGAGCTGGTATGTATATCGCAAATGGCTCAACTCGTAATCAAACTTCTACCAATTCGGTTTATGAAGGATATAATGCTTCTCCCTTGGCGGATGGAGATACAAATGAGATAGTTATTGGAGCAAGTTCAATTGGTAATGGCTCAAACTCTGTGACATTAGGAAATACAAGTATCACAAAAACAATATTACAAGGCAACGTCGGGATTGGGATAACAACACCAGCGGATCCTCTCTCTGTAACATCAACTATTGGCGTGTACACACCTTCCGGAAGCACAAATTCAACAGTGCTTAGACTTTATCAGAATAATGTTGCCTCCAATTATGGACAGTGGTTAATTGCCTCGAGAAACACGCCCAACTTAGGATTTTTTAATGTGGGAACTGGAGCTGATGAATTAACTCTTACCACAACGACTCTTTCGTTAAACAACAATACGATAACCAATCTTGGAACTCCGGTAAATTCTACGGATGCGGCAACAAAAGCCTACGTTGATGCGGCTGCGGGAGGAGGAAGTGGTCCAACATGGATGGGATATACTGGCTTAGTAACTGGTGTTCTTGGAGGGTCATCCACTCTTGGAATTAGACAGGGAAATTCCCTTTGTAATAGCTCTTATCCGGGCAGTCACTGGGCAAGTTGGGATGAAATTGCGAGGCTTGGGACAAATTATCCTTATACATATACAGTATGGATAAGAGATGCGGTAGCAGGAGTGACTCTTATTGGATCTGGAGTTTATTATTTTTATGTAAAAGGAGGATATTCTTATCAAGGGGGAGATTTTGAGTGTTCCGGATGGACAAGTAGTACATCGGGTAGTATAGGACCAACTTTAATCACTAATGGTACCTCTAATGTGTCATATTGTAATGCTACACACAATCTCGCATGTGTAAAATAACACTAAAAACATCTAAAGCTAAGTTAATATTTCTAAGGAAGTCGGACTTTGATACTTCGATAGATTTTACTATTTTATAACCGCTTTCCCGATGATATCTTGTAGTCCAATAAGTCCGAATCGAGAACTATCTAGAGTGCCGAATGATAAATTTCCTAAGATTAAATAAGTATTTTGCGGAATAGTTGGATAACTTGTGGCGTATAATTTTAGCATTGATATTTTAGTGGTTGGAATTTGATATAACTCTCCTAAACTGGTGGTTAAAATTTTATTATTGACTACAATTTCATACCCTTGGTCGGAAAGCTTAAGAAACCATTTGTCTCCCGGAATAGCTTTAACGATTTTAATTAAAGGTTCGGGATTTCCCGCATAATTATAAATAACCAGGTCGTTTCTTTGAACGGCGTGGCATTTATAATAACCTTCAAAAATTATTATTTGCTGTCCATTTTCAACGATTCCACTCATAGAACCGCCATGAACCGTATCAGTTATTTGTTTTATGTCGCAGTTTTGGGAAGTGGAAGTGCCATTTTTATCCTGGATTCCAGCTTCCGCTGGAATGACAGAAGAGGATTGGATTCCAGCAGGAGCTGGAATGACAGAAGGGGAAACTGACGAATCGGATAATGAATAAGGGAAGACCGACGAACTAGACGAATCGGATAAAAGAGTGGGCTCAATTGAAGTGCTAGATGGAGAAGTTGTTTTTTTTAACAAAGTAAATCCATATACAAGTATGGCGATTGAAATTATTAAAATTACCAAAAGAAAAATAATAATTTTGTTGCTTAACCTCATTTGTTATTTATTATAGAGTTTTAATGTTGATATTAAAAGTCCCGTCTTTTTCATCTATTTACATCGGATGCCAACAGATTTGATTAATGATTATTATTCAGATTATTCTCTCCAAAAATAAAATTTTTATTATCTGACATTTCTAAGGAAGTCGGACTTTGATACTTTGATAGATTTCAGGAGGGCTGGATTCCAGCTTCCGCTGGAATGACAGAGGGGGCGTTTTTTAATAAAAAAATCCATATATAAATATAAACACAGCAATCAAAATAGCCAAAATCGCCAAAAGAATGGTAAGAATTTTATTATTTAATTTCATTTTTATTGCTAACTGAGATTATTTAAATTATACTTCATTTTCAATGGAAAACATACGAAATTTCTGCATAATAGCTCACATAGACCACGGCAAAAGCACCCTTGCGGATCGTCTGCTTGAAATTACCGGAACAATAGAAAAAAGAAGAATGAAAGAGCAATATCTAGATCAGCTGGAACTGGAAAGGGAAAGGGGGATTACCATAAAAATGGCACCAGTTCGCATGGAGTATAAAATGCAAAATGCAAACATCAAAAATCAAAATGACAATTTAAAATTTAAAAACGTTAATTCTACCGAACAAAATCCAAAAATTTTTAACTCCGATTCTTACATTTTGAATTTGATTGATACTCCCGGTCATCCAGATTTCGGTTATGAAGTATCGAGAGCTTTGGAGGCGGTAGAAGGAGCGATATTGCTGGTTGATGGCACTCAGGGAATACAAGCGCAAACTTTGTCCAATTTTTATGCGGCAAAAAAAGCAGGACTTGAAATAATTGGCGCCGTTAATAAAGTGGATATGAATATTCCCGATATAGAAAAATCAATTAAAGAGGTTGCTCAGCTTCTTGAAACATCTCCGGAAAATATACATAGAATTTCGGGAAAAACAGGTTTTGGCGTTAGAGAGTTGCTCGATGATGTTATAAAAAAAGTTCCACCCCCAAAGACGCAAATCCATACTGATTTTATGGGGGACTACACAGAAGATAGTCGGCGCGAGTTAACATCCAGTCAGCACAAGTTGGCATTATGCAGAGCTTTAATTTTTGATTCTTTTTATGACGATCACAAAGGAATTATTGCGGTCATTAGAGTTTTTAACGGATCTTTTAAAGCGCTTGATGAAGTAAAGTTAATTGCCGTAAATGAAAAAGTAAAAATAAAAGAAGTTGGATATTTTGTTCCCGAACAAAAAAAAGTTGATGAGATCTCGGAAGGAAACATTGGTTATCTGGTAACCGGATTAAAAGATCCTCATAAAATAAAAATCGGAGACACCGTCATATCGACAAAGTCGATATCACAGATGCATGCGGATAGAACACAGATTAATGCGGATGTTATCGGCGCAAATCTGTCTTCTTATCAACATAAATCCGAGTCATGGGTATTGCCGGGATATAAAGAACCAAAGCCGGTGGTGTTTGTTTCTTTTTATCCGGATGATGCCGATGAGTATGACGAACTCAAAAAATCTCTTGAGCGATTGCGCCTAAACGACGCCTCATTCACTTTTGAGCCGGATTTTAACGAAGTTTTAGGCAGGGGATTTAAAGGGGGATTTTTGGGAAAACTTCATTTTGAAATTATTTCCCAACGTCTTGAAAGAGAATTTAATATAAAAACAATAACCTCTTTTCCGTCAGTGGCATATAAAATAAAAATTAAACATGATTTGAAAAATTTTCATGGAATAACAAAGCCGGACGAAAACGGATATTCAACCATATTAAATCCCAAAGATTTGCCGGACGATTATGAAGAGATTTTGGAACCGATGATAAATGTGGAAATAATATGTCCCAGTCGATTGCTTGGGCCGGTTTTAAATCTTAAAGAGCTTTTTAGATGGGAAGATGTTGATACGGAAATGCTCGCCGATAAAATTATCATTAAAATGAAAATGCCGTTGGCGGAACTTATTTCCGATTTTGACGACAGATTAAAATCAGTTTCCGGAGGTTTTGCCTC
Organism: bacterium; assembly: GCA_021780155.1. Taxonomy (GTDB): domain Bacteria; phylum Patescibacteriota; class Minisyncoccia; order UBA6257; family JAGOQP01; genus JAKAHY01. Next base: position 1,485 of record JAJXZH010000006.1, on the reverse strand, counting down.
TTTCAGCTACGAAAATGCCGGTTTTAAAAAATCAGACCTTGTAAGAATGGACATTTTGGTCGCCAATGAGCAGGTTTCGGGATTATCGCGCGTTTTACCAAAAAACAACATTGAATATGAAGCGAGAAAAATGGTTGAGCTTTTGAAAGATACTCTTCCCAGACAGCAGTTTTCTCAAGCGGTGCAGGCAAGAGTTTCAAGTCGAATAATTGCCAGAGAAACTATTCCGGCAATGAAGAAACAGCTTGGCAATTTTGGAAAAAACGGCGGAGATAGAACGCGCAAAATGAAACTTTGGAGAAAACAAAAAGAAGGGAAGAAAAAATTGCTTTTGATGGCAAAAGTCAGAATATCTGCCGAAGATTTCAAAAAATTGCTTTCAAAATAATTTCAAAAAAGACAATGTTGATGGTATAATTTGAATATGAATATTGGTAAGATTCTTTTTGTTGTTTTTTTGGTTATTGTCATTTCATTTTTCTTGGTGGAAATATTTTATATGTTTAAAGAAGATAGGAGTTTGGCAAGCGACAATCAAAAATTGACGGCTCAATTGCAATCATTGACCGCCGAAAAAAATAAAATACAAGAAGATATTAATTATTATTCCAACATTTCCAATTTGCAAAAACTTTTAAAACAGGAATTTAATTATAAACAACCGGGAGAGAAAATGATTATTGTTGTTCCCAATCAATAAAATGAAAATTAAAAAATTAATTAATCAAAAATATTTTTTCCCAATTATTTACATAATTGTTGTTTTGGGAGCAATAGTTTTGTTTGCTGTTAATTTTGGATTTTATCCGATAGCCGTAGTAAATTACACGCATCCAATAATGGCTTACCAATTTAATAAAAGTTTGGATTTGTCGCTAAAATATTATGGAATAAAAAATGACCCGAATGCGATTAAGGTTTTTAAAAAAGTTGTTTTTGATAGTTTGATTGATGAGGTGGCAATTGATGCAGAACTTAATAAAGATATGGGATTTGCCGAAATGGACAAACAATTAAATTCTCAAGTCAATCAAATATTGAGCGACCAAAAAGTTCAAGACGCATTAAGTGCGAAGGGAATTTCTTTAAATGACGCAAAAAAATATTTTTTGGAAACGGCGATTAAAGACCAGATGTTGATTTCTCAGCTTCAATCAAAAGGCGAAAACTTCAATCAGTGGATTGTAGACCAAAGAAAGGGACTTAAAGTTTTTGTGTTGATGAGGGGCGCTCATTGGACGGGAAGTGAAATTCAATTTGATTAATTTTTATCAATCTATAGAATATTAAATTGGCAAGCGGGTATGGTTCAGTGGTAGAACGAGACCTTCCCAAGGTTTAGACACGGGTCCGATTCCCGTTACCCGCTCATAAAATATTCCGTTCAGGATATTTTATGAGTGGTATGGGAATCGGATTATTTAGATATTGTATTTAAAAAAAGATTAGTAAAAATCTTATGAAATATTTAAGTCAGCTTAATAA
>JAJXZH010000031.1 GCA_021780155.1 bacterium | reverse complement strand
CTTTATCAGTCCATAGCGGGATTTTGTTCGTTTAGCGCCAAAGAATCGGTGCATCTTGAGTCGTGGCCCGATGGCAAGACATCTAAAGACGACGTGATTATTTCCGAAGCTATGAAACAAATAAGGGATTATGCCAGCACGGTTTTGGCTAAAAGATCGGAAATCGGAATCAAGGTGAGACAGCCGTTGAGCTTACTCAAGATAAAAGGCCTTAAGTCAAAAGAAAAAGATCTCCAGAAATTATTAGACATCTTAGGAGATGAGGTGAATGTTAAAGAGGTTGTAATTGATTCCAAAATTGAAAGTGAATTTGAATTGGATATAAATATTACGCCCGAACTTAAAGCCGAAGGAATTTTGCGCGAACTTGCGCGCACTATTCAGGAATTAAGGCAAAGTTCGGCGTGTGTTCCCAAAGATAAAATTGAAATCCATATTTCAGGGGCACCCGATATAGAAGCAATTGTCAAAAATGGGCAGGCTGCTCTTTGTCAGGACATAAATGCAAAAAATATTCTTTTTGGAAAATCAGACAGATTTGATTCCGAAATAGAAACCAAAATCGATTCTTCAAAAGTTTGGATTGGATTAAAAAAAATATAAAATGAATCCATTTTTCATATCAGTTCCGGTATTTTTGATAATTATATCCGGATGGCTGTTTAAAAAATACAAAATAGTCGATGAAATCTGGATTCATATTTTGAATCGTTTTGCTTATCGTGTTTCTCTTCCGGCTCTTATCATAGCCAGTTTTTGGAATATTAGTTTTAGCGACAAAATTTCACTAATGACTGCCGCATGGAGCGCATCTTTTATAGTGGGTTTTATGATTCTGTCGGCTATAGTCATTTCTTTTTTAAATTTATCGCACAAGACGAAAGCAGTGGCATTTCTTATCGTGTGTACGGGCAACACTGTTTATATGGGTTTTCCGATAATATCCAACACATTCGGGAGCGGATCGCTTCCCATGGGTTCGCTGGTGGCCGTTTTGTATCTTGTCCTGCCGATATTGGCGTCTATTTTTATGATAAGAATTTGGGCTAACAGCAAAAAATCAATTTCATCTCAATTTGTTGAATTTTTAAAAAATCCGCTGACAGTTTCTTCCGTTTTGGGCATAATAGCTAGTTTCGTGCCAAAACAGATTGCCGGAGTGGATTTGATTTACAAAGCTCTGGCCATGCTTGGGGCAACGGCTTCACCGGTAGCACTCTTTGCTTTGGGAGGTTTTTTATACAAAAGATTTTTTAGAAAAAATTTCGGATTGGTTTTTTGGTCGTCATTTGCCAAAATAGCGGCATTCCCGGTTCTTGCATTGATTGCCGGAAAATTTTTGGGCATCGCCAGGCCGGATTTGGGATTACTGGCCTTGCTTGCGGCTATGCCTTCGGCGGTAACAACATTTATAATTGCGGAGAACTTTTCGCTGGACGAAATGGCTGTTGGAAATGCAATTTTGGTCTCAACAATATTATCGTTTTTCGCTATTCCTCTAATCGTTTTAATTATTTAAAATATGTTTCTGGAATTTCCAAAAGGATTTTTTTGGGGAGCGGCGACGGCCGCTCATCAGGTGGAGGGGGATAATTATAATGATTGGACTGATTGGGAGGAAAAAAATTCTATCAGGCTGGCCCGCTCCGCCATAGCTTTAGCGAGGCAAGCAGACAGGTTTCCGGAAATGTTTGATGCAGATAACTATATTTCGGGAAAGGCCTGCAATCACTACAACCTTTTTGAAAAAGATTTCGATATTGCAAAAAAACTGGGCCATAATGCCCACAGGTTTTCAATTGAATGGAGCCGAATAGAGCCGGAAGAGGGGAAATTTAATGAAGCGGAAATTGAACACTACAGAAAAGTTATCAGGGCGTTGCGAAAGCGCGGAATTGAGCCGTTCGTGACTTTGTGGCACTGGACCAATCCTTTGTGGCTTGCCGAAAAGGGCGGAGTAGCCGGAGAAAAATTTCCGTTTTATTTTTCGCGTTATGTAAAAAAGGTAAGTCAATCTTTGGGAGAGGATATAAAGTTTTGGATTACCGTTAATGAGCCGAATATTTATGCATCGCTTGGCTATATAACTGGCCGTCAGTTTCCGGGAAAGAGAAATATTTTATTGGGAATAAAAGCATTTGGTAATTTGATTTCGGCTCATAGGGCGGCATATGCGTCAATTCACGAGAATGATAAATTTGCCACGGTTGGCGCGACAAATAACATTATCTATTTTGACCCTAAAAATAATAATCCGATTAATCTATTAATGTGTCGGATAGCCGATTATTTTTGGAATATTATTTTTTATAAAAAAATATCGGACTCGAGTGATTTTTTGGGATGCAATTATTATTCCAAAAAGTCGGTTGGTTTTTTTGGAGATGCAAAGAAAACGGATAAGAGCGATCTTGGTTGGGATATTTTTCCGGAAGGGATTTATTATTTATTGAAAGATATCGCGAAGTTAAAAAAGCCGCTGTTTATATTTGAAAACGGGATAGCCGACGCCGACGATTCCGAAAGGTCTGATTTTATAAAAAATCATCTGGCTTCGGTTCATAAGGCCATAAGCGAAGGAGTGGACATCCGCGGATATTTTTACTGGTCGCTTTTAGATAATTTCGAGTGGAATAAGGGGTTTTGGCCAAGATTTGGGCTAATTGAGGTGGATTACAAAACTCAAAAAAGAACTATTCGCAAGAGTTCATACGTGTATAGTGATATAATTAAAAATAACGGAATAGAATTATAGTTAGTAAATAGACACTATATATTAGTAATTAGTAAATGTTCAGATTAACACGGATCCATACTGATATAACGGATTGATACGGATATTCGCTCATATGTTCACATCTCATTCAATAAAAAATAAGGAATCTTTTACCCTAGTAGAGTTATTGATAGTCATAGGTATCTTAGCCATTCTCACCGCCGCAGTCATTGTCGTCATCAATCCTGTTGAATATCTCAAACAAACCCGGGATGCCACCAGAATGTCCGATCTTTCCTCCATCAATCAAGCTCTTTCGGTCTTGGAATCCCAGGGAGCTACTTCTTTTGGTATAGCCAATACGGTCTATGTCTCCCTTCCTGATACCACCTCTACCTGTGCCAATCTGGGATTACCCACCTTACCCTCCGGATATACCTATTCCTGTACCACCCAAGCCAATCTCCAAAAGACCAATGGAACAGGCTGGATTCCTGTGGACTTTACCCAATCTACTACCTTAGCCTTCTCCAATCTTCCCATAGACCCCATCAATTCCACCTCTACAGGAAACTACTATACCTATGTGACTGGAGGGAGCTGGGAATTAGAGGCTGTATTGGAGTCAAAAGAATATAGAGTAGGAGGTTCTAAAGACGTGACATCAAATGATGGTGGAGATAATCCATATGTTTATGAGGTTGGCCCCAATAAAAGTCTTAATCCGATCAAAGAAATTTTAGTAAACCCAAATTTTGCCACAGGAGATTTTACGGTTGGGAATCCTAGGACTCCTAATTCTGTACAATATGTGACCACTTCTACGATTCACTGGACTCCCAAAAGTGCCACAATTAAAGGGAGTAGTACTTATTGCAATGATTATTATTTGCAGGATATTTCAGTTTCCCAAAAT
>JAJXZH010000025.1 GCA_021780155.1 bacterium | reverse complement strand
TGTTGTCTGGGATATGGCAGGAAGTGTCTGGCAATGGACCAATGATACAATTACCGGAACCAATCAACCTCATGGAACTGCCACCGGATGGAACTGGCTTGAATATACCTCCATTACCACCTGGGGAAGTCTGACTCAAGCCAAAGCCGGCCCCTTAAACTCTTCCTGGAACTCTTCAAATGGAATTGGTCAGATATATTCTGACGGCACAGCAAGTAATGCCACTACTTACGGTTTCATTCGCGGTGGTCCTTGGTACTTTGGCGGTTACGCTGGAGTTGGGACGCTCCACTTGGGCAATACTCCGGGCGGTATGTACGGCGACGGCGGCTTTCGGTGTGCCCGCTAGTTCCGCCTGCCTGCCGGCAGGCAAATTAAATTTGGTACATTCGCACTGCTGTGCTCAGTATTTCCTCGCCGTTGCTCATCAAAATGACAATCGTGTGTCATCCCAGCGAATGCTGGGATCCAGGAGTCATAAGAACAAATCCCTGGATTCCAGTTTTCACTGGAATGACAAGCTAAACAAAACCTTGGATTCTGGATTAAATCCAGAATGACAGGAAAAGTGTGTCATCCCGTAATTGAAATAAAAAATGATTCAAAATATGGCATAGTTTTAAAAAATAAAAAATTAATCTTAAATACAAAAAGTTATCCACTTGTAATTTATTTGTTTTTTTATATTATTGTTTTGTTATAAAAAAATCCGCTTTAGCCGACGGAAAAAAATAAATTAATTTTTTAAATGGACAACAATAATCCTTTGGCGCCTCAATCAACGCCAGCGTCTCAATCATATCAGCCGACAATTCAAACCAACCAGCAATCGGTTGGCAGTCAGTTTGTTCCCAAAAAAATGTTTTTTACTAAAGGAGTTGGATATCACAAAGAATATCTCCAATCTTTTGAGATGGCTTTGCGCGATGCCGGTATAGCCGAATACAATTTGGTTACCGTAAGTTCCATCTTTCCTCCAAATTGCAAAAGAGTATCAAAAGAAGAAGGGAAAAAATCATTAAATCCCGGACAGGTTGTCTTTGTGGTTATGGCAAGAAATGCCACTAACGAACCAAATCGTCTTATTGCCGCCTCAATCGGACTCGCTCAGCCGGCGGATGCCAATAACTACGGCTATCTTTCCGAACACCACCCATTTGGTGAAACCGAACAAAAATGCGGAGAATATGCGGAGGATTTGGCGGCAACAATGTTGGCCTCAACCTTGGGCTTGGAATTTGATTCCAATGCCGCTTGGGACGAAAGAGAGCAGGTTTATAAATCATCGGGACAAATTTATAAAACAACTAATGTTACGCAATCGGCGCAAGGCCATAAGGACGGACTTTGGACGACTGTTGTAGCGTCGGCGGTTTTGGTTTTTGAATAATCATATTAAATTTTGGCAATCCGGTATTTGTTGACGGATTTTATAAAAAATAAAACGCTCCCATTTTTTTAATATTGGGGCGTTTTTTATTTGTATTTTTCCAAAATTTTAAAATCCTCAAAGAGAGTTTTTTTGAGTTCCTGATTGTAGATCGCCGCTGCCGGATGATATAGGGGGATTATAATTATTTTTTTACCGTCAATTTCTTTTGGTGATTCAAAAGATTGGCCATGAATTTGGCTGATGGGTTTTATTTTAATTTCAAGACCAAAGCGTTTCATTATATATTCCATAGAAAATCTTCCCAACGTCGCGATTATCAAAGGTTTAATAATTTCAATTTGCCTATCTAAAAATGGGGCATAAAGTTCAATTTCTTCAGGCATAGGATCGCGATTTTCCGGAGGCCTATCTTTGACGATATTGGTTATGTAAACATCTTCTCGTTTTATCTCTACCGATTCCAAGAGTTTGTCCAATAATTTGCCGGCGGCTCCGCAAAACGGCCGACCAGTTTGGGCTTCATTTCGTCCCGGGGCCTCGCCGATAAACATTATATGAGCGTTGTGGCTTCCTTGCCCGGCAACCGGGAAATAGCCGTTTGATTTTCTATATTCGTAAAGAGGGGACGATTTTAATTCCAAAAGTTCATCTCTTATTGCCTTAAGTTGTTCTGTTTTGTTTTTATCAGTCATCAAATTAATTCTATTGGAAATTCTGCAAATTTCAATTGTTAACCGAGCAATAGTGAGATTTGAGAGTGGGTATTATAAGCAGTTTATATTCTTCAAGTGGCTACAAGCTATTGAACCACTACACGGAGTTGACTTTTTTGAGATTGTATGCTATTCTTTTCCCAAGCTTCAGTTCCATGTGCCAAAAGTACAGAGGAATACATGGGGCTTTGCATCGGTTCTTCGTTCGAAAAAATTTTAATATTTGAATGGAGGGGTCTTTACGGTGACAGTTTTAAATTTGTATAAATTTATAAATGGCAAAAAAGTTATTTGTAGGAAATCTTTCCTACAGCACAACCCAGGACGAACTTCAGAATGTTTTTTCTGAATTTGGTAATGTGTTGAGCACCGCCGTTATTGTTGATAAAATGACCGGCAGATCCAGAGGTTTTGGATTTGTGGAAATGGAAGACGCTGACGCGGAAAAAGCCATCGCTGAATTAAATGGCAAAGAAATTGGCGGCCGAAAATTGGTCGTTAATGAAGCCAGAGCCAAAGAGGATAGACCTCAGAGGAGATTTCGTGGCGGTGACGACAATAGATGGTAATCTAAACAAAAAGGCGCTTTTAAAAAAGGCGCCTTTTTGTTTGAGAAAATAATTTTTAAATTTTGAAAAAATTTTTTTTACTGGTAGAATTATTTATATGTCTCAATACTATAATTCTAAAAAAACCAGAGGGATTTTTGATCCCAAATCGGATAAGCCGTTTAAAATAAGCCGAAGCAAAATAGATTTATTTATAAAATGTCCAAGGTGTTTCTATTTAGACAGAAGATTGGGCGTTAGCCAGCCACCGGGATTTCCTTTCAGCTTAAACAGCGCCGTTGATACCTTGCTTAAAAAAGAATTTGATATCCACAGAGCCAAACACACGTCTCATCCGTTTATGAAAGCTTATGGGATCGATGCCGTTCCTTTTGAAAACGAAAAAATAGATGAGTGGAGAAATTCACTAAGCGCGGGAATTCAATATCTGCACGAACAAACAAACCTTCTGGTTACCGGAGGAGTAGATGATGTTTGGATTAATTCCGAAGGAGAGCTGATTATTGTTGATTACAAAGCAACAAGTAAAAGCGGTGAAGTTAATTTGGATGCCGAATGGCAAGACGGATATAAACGACAAATGGAAATTTATCAATGGCTTTTTAGAAAAAACGGATTTAAAGTTTCCGATACCGGATATTTTGTTTATTGCAACGGCAAAGCGGACAAAGAAGCTTTTGATGCCAAACTTGAATTTGATGTAAAATTAATACCCTACAAAGGAGATGTTTCTTGGATAGAAAAAACTTTAAAGGATATCAAAAAATGTTTAATGTCCGACGTTTTACCCAATCAGTCGGCTGATTGCGATTATTGTAATTATTGTTCGGCGGTTTCCGATGTTGCCAAATCTCTATGAAAATTCAAAGATTCTTTTTTGGTTTTGATATTGGTATTCAAAATGTCGTCATTAGCGATGCGGATTTCTATAATCAGATCAAAAATGTTTTGCGTTTAAAATCGGGAGATAAAATTATTTTATGTGATGGAAAGTCAAACGAAGCAGAATGCGTAATTAATTCCATTGAAAACAAAAAAGTTAATTTGGAAATTATAAATGTTCATCAAAATAAAAATGAGCCAAAGATAAAACTTTCGGTTTATTGCTCTGTTTTAAAAAGAGAAAACTTTGAACTTGTTTGTCAAAAACTTACCGAACTGGGAGTTTATAAAATCATTCCTTTAATTTGCGAAAATACGGTAAAACAAGGAATAAAAATAGAAAGATTAAGGTCTATCGTCAAAGAGGCGGCTGAGCAGTCGCAAAGAGGTGTTATCCCTCAATTGTTTTTGCCTCAGAAATTATCGGATGCGATTGAAATTGCTCAAAAGGACGGACCTATTTTTATTTTTGACCGATCAGGAACCGCCGAAAAGATTCATTTGGAAGACGGGGATATTTCTATTTTTATAGGACCTGAAGGCGGTTGGGATAAGTCGGAAATTGATTTATTCAAAAAAAATAAAGCGGAGATTTTTTCTTTGGGAAAATTGAATTTTAGAGCTGAAACGGCGGCAATTACGGGCGCTTTTGCAACTATTTACGGGAATGATTTTTAGTAGTATAGTTCAATCGTTAAATTTAATAATTTATGAAAAATAAAAAAATTTTAAAAATATTACTATTTATTTTTGTTGTGGCAATTTTAATTTTTGGCGCTTGGTATTATTTTGTTTTTAATCAGTCCTCTCAAGTCAGTCAACAGATTCCCGTATTGGCTAGTTATTATAATCAGGATTATAAATACAGTTTAGCCATACCTCCCGATTGGTCCGGTTTTTATTCGGTTGAAGAAATAAAAAAAGGTAATACTGCTTTTGTTTATACCGGCGACCCAAAAACAAAAGTCCCGATATTTATTCTTTATGTTATGCCAACTTCAATGTGGAATTCTCAAAAAAATTCACCCAATTCCTATATTTATATAGCGGAAAATGGAGGCAATACTTATTTATATAATCTTGTTTCTGCCGATATTACTAAAAACTTGGGGCAGCAATATAAAGATCAATTTTTAAAAATGACATCGGAGGTCGGCGATATTGTAAAAACAATAAAGTTCAATTGATTTATGAAAAAAATAAAAATAGGCGTTTTTGATATTGATGGAACTATTTTTAGATCCAGTCTTTTGATAGAGCTTGTCAGGGGATTGGTGCGCAACGGCGTTTTTCCTAAAAATGCCAGCAAAGAAATGGAATCCGATTATATGGCTTGGTTAAACAGAGTTGGCGACTACGACGATTATTTGGGAAAGGTTATTAAAATCTACGACAAATACATAATTGGAAAGAAATTTTTAAAAGTGGAAGCAGTGGCCTCTTCGGTGATGGAGTTGGAAAAGGACAAAACTTATAGATTCACCAGAGATTTAATTTTCAAATTAAAAAAAGAAAATTATCATTTAATTGCCATTTCCGGTTCTCCTTCTTATATGGTTGATAAATTTGCCTTTCATATGGGTTTTGATGTTTCCTTCGGCGCCGTCATTGGGGTTAAGGATGGAATTTTTAGTAAATATTATGTGGAAAAAAATTTCAATACCGGTCAAGACATTTTTATTCCTATGGGAAAAAGAGCCGGAGTTTTGAATTTTTCGAGAAAAGATATTTTGCTCAAGAAGTATCTTGATAGTAGAAATATAGTAGTTGATTGGGGAAATTCGGTGGCGGTAGGCGATAGTGGTAATGATATTTCAATTCTCAAAATAGTCGGCAGACCCATAGCTTTTAATCCCGATGATATTTTGATAAGAGAGTCAATAAAAAACAAATGGCAAATAGTCGTAGAAAGAAAAAATGTCGTTTATGATTTGAAAAAATTTGACTTTATTCCCTACAAAAAATAATCAATTTATATTGAAAATTATTTTTTGACCGATTTTTATTCCGTTTTCTTTTATTTGGCCGGCATTTATTTCCAATACTTTATCAACTTCAAAATGAGGGCTGATAGTAATTGTCGGGTTTCCGTTTAATGGAGGCGGGATTTGTTCGGTTATATCAACAATCTTATCTCCGTTTATCCAGACAAAATCCAAAGCAAAAAGCATTTTATTCATCCAAAACGGATAGATTCCCGGGCTACTAAAAACAAAAAGCATTCCATCATCTTGAGGCATAGATTTTCTGTTTGAAAGCCCTAAAATCTGTTTTTCCGTAGTGCTGGCAACTTCAACATAAAATTTGTGCCCATTAATTAAAACAAAAGACGAGTTGCTTGATGTTGATGTTAACTGGGTTGTGGAGCTTGCGTTGGTGATATTTTGGTTTGGGTTTGAAAAAACAATATTGTTTTTGAAGTTTTTTTCAAAAACAAAAAGAAACGCAATTGCCATTATTGCCAAAACAATCAAAATAGATAAGAAAAATAATTTTATATTCTTGTTCATTTTTTTATTATTAAATATAATATCTGAAATTGGTCGCTGGCGCAAATTGAATCAAGGTGGTAAACTTCTTTGTTAGAAATTAGATTTAATGATTAAAGTCGTTTTTTAAGGTAAAAATAAAAAAATATGATAAAAATACTTGCCATTTCGGGTAGCTTGAGGAAGGATTCTTTCAACAGAAAATTGCTTCAAGTTGCAAAAAAAATCGCTTCAAACAGCGAAGTTCAGATAAAAGAGTTTGATCTTAAGGAAAATTCATTGCCTATTTTTGATCAGGACATTGCCGGTTCTATGCCCGACTCCGTTAAAAAAATAATGGAAGAAGCTTCTTGGGCGGATATGTTTTTAATCACTTCTCCGGAATACAATCATTCTATAAGCGGGGCACTAAAAAATGCCATAGATTGGATATCTTTGGACTACACCAAAACCACAAAGGGGAAATGGGCGGTGATTTTTGGCGCTTCCACCGGAATTTATGGAACTTTAAGAGCTCAAGCTCATTTGAGAGAAATTTTGGGAGCTCTGGGGGTAAACATTATTCCTCAGCCGGAAATTTTTATTGGTTCGGTTGAGGGTAAATTTGACGAACAAGGAAACTTTAACGACGAAAAAAATGCGAAAGTTTTGGAAGATGTCATAAACGAAACAATTTCGTTGTGTTTAAAAAATAAAGAAAATTAAAAAATAAAATATTAAAATATGCTGAGGGATTTTTTGTTTAAAAAAATGATAGAAAAAAAGATTCAGGGTTTAAGTGAAGAACAGAAATCCGAGATCTTAAATATTCTTCAAAGTAATCCTGATTTTTTTACTCAAATAGCCGACGAGATAAAAGAGGAGGTTAAAAACGGCTTAAGCGAGCAAGATGCCGCCGCCAAAGTCGCGCAAAGGAACCAAAATCAAATAATGGACGTATTTAAAAAAGGAGGTTTTGTTAAATAAAAAATATGCTTAAAATTGGCGCTCATGTTTCAACGAGTGGAGGAATATCAAACGCCGTTAATGAAGCTGTAAAGATAGGAGCCAACACTATTCAAATTTTTGGAGCGTCTCCCGTTCAATGGAAGGCGCCTCTACCCGATAAAGAAACGGCATTGGAATTTATTGCTCAATGTGAAAAATACAAAATAAATCCAGTTTTTCTCCATGCTCCATATTTGATAAATCTCGCCAGCCCCAAAGGTAATATGCCGGAAATTTCAAGGGCATTGCTAAAAAAACACCTTGAAATCTCTAATTTAATAAAAGCTCAAGGAGTTATCTTTCACATCGGATCGCGTGGCGATAGAAACAAAGAAGAGGCGGAAAATTTGGTTATCAAATCTCTTGACGAAATTCTTTCAAGCGTTAAGGACGGAAAACTTTTAATAGAAAATAGCGCCGGAGCCGGTAATTTGGTCGGAAGCTCTCTTGAAGAAATTGGTTCCATTATTGATAAAGTAGGAAAAGAGAGATTGGGCTTTTGTCTTGATACTGCGCACGCTTTTGAATCGGGAATTTTAACTGATTTTTCCAAAGAGGGAATATCGGATTTTATAAAAAAAATTGATAATTTTATCGGTAAGGAAAAACTTTGGGCGATACATCTTAATGACAGCAAAACTCCCGCAAACTCCAACAAGGACAGGCACGAAAATATTGGTCAGGGAATGATTGGTCGTGATGGATTTTCAAATTTTTTATCGGAAAAATTTTTTTATTCAAAGCCGATTATTTTGGAAGTTCCCGGTTATGATAATAACGGTCCGGATAAAAAAAATATAGAAATTGTCAAAAAAATGTGCAATAATTAAGAATAAATTATGAATTCAATTGAAGTTAAAGAATTAAAAAAGGAATATGACGGAGTTCCCGCGGTTAAGGGAATTTCTTTTGATGTTAAACAAGGAGAGATATTTGGTTTTTTGGGGCCAAATGGTGCCGGTAAATCAACTACGATTAAAATGCTTTCCACTTTAATTAGCCCTTCTTCCGGAAGTGCGCTGGTTAATGAATTTGATATAATTTTGAACAAAGATGATGTCAGAAAATCAATCGGTCTTGTTTTTCAGGATCCATCACTGGACGATAGGCTTTCGGCTTATGAAAATTTAAGATTTCATGCCGAACTTTATGGAGTTGAAAGAGATGATTTTATTGAAAGAGTCGAAGAGGTTATGACTTTGGTTGAGCTTTGGGACAGAAGAAATGATATTGTAAGGGGCTATTCCGGCGGAATGAAAAGAAGATTGGAAATAGCAAGAGGACTTTTGCATTATCCCAAGGTTCTTTTTTTGGACGAGCCGACTATCGGTCTTGACCCTCAAACCCGGTCCCATATTTGGAGTTATTTGATAAAACTTCAAAAGAATTTCGGAATGACAATTTTTATGACCACTCATTATATGAATGAGGCCGAATATTGCGATAGAATTGCTATTATAGATGGTGGCCTGATTGTCGCTTTGGATACTCCGGAAAATTTAAAATCCAAAGTTGGCGGAGATGTGGTAACGATTAAAACAAAAGAGATTAACAAAATAAAAGAAGAGGTTTCTGTTTTTTCTCCAAATTCGGTTAAAGATGTTGATGGTGGAATTCAAATTGAAATTAAAGACGGAAAGACATTTTTGCCCAAGCTTTTTGCCCAAAATAAATTTCTAATAGATTCCGTTGAATTGAGACAGCCGACGATTGATGATGTTTTTTTAAAGATTACCGGAAAACAAATAAGAGAAGAGGGTGCTTCTGCGGCCGATATAATGCGACGCCAATTTAAAGCCAGAGGAAGATAAAAATAAATTATTATGATTCATTTTCTAAAATCAGTGAGAACAATTTGGATGCGAGAAATTATCAGATTTTGGCGAGATAAGCCAAGGATAATTTCTACCGCTTTTCAGCCGATTATGTTTTTGGTGGTCTTTGGTTTTGGTTTTAGACAAATTCTTGCCAAAAGTAATTTTGGAATAGATTTTATTCAATTTGTTTATCCCGGAATAATTGCGATGAACGTTATGGGAATTGCTTTCTTTTCTTCAATCTCTACCGTTTGGGACAGAGAGTTTGGATTTTTAAAAGAAATTTTAGTGGCTCCGGTATCCAGAGTTTCTATTGTTGTCGGAAAAATTGCCGGTGCCGCAACGGTGGCGACGCTTCAGGCTCTCATTCTTTTGATTTTGGCTCCATTTTTGGGAGTGCCACTGAGTGTTGCGGTAGTAGTTAATTTAATTATATTTATGGTTTTGCTTTCTTTTGCTATTGCCGGACTTGGGCTTTTGATTGCTTCACTAATGACGACTACCGAAAGTTTCAGCGTAGTAATGCAGGTTTTGTTTTTCCCGATGTTCTTTTTGTCGGGAGCATTTTTCCCTCTGACTCAAGTTCCTTATTGGATGGAAATTCTTTCAAAAATAGATCCACTTACTTATGGAGTTGACGCCTTTAGACAAATAATTTTAGGGCAAGAGGCGCAAGTTGTTGAAACGATAAAAAATATTTCTCTAAACACGCCACTTATTGACGGATTGATTCTGGTCGCGTTTTTTATAATTTTTATTATTCCGGCGACATTAAACTTTAACAAGGGGGAATAATTTTATTTTCAATCAAAATTAAGATAAAATATAAATATGAATAAAAAAAGAAAAATGGCGTTAAAGAAAAGACGAAGAAAAGCCGGAAAAAAAATTTCTGCGAGAAATAGATAAAACTTGATTTAAATTAGAGCCGTTGTATATTTATCAAAGTTCATCAAATTGGGGAGGGTAAAATGATTCGCAAGGTGAAAAGCATTGATTTTCAAAAAATGTCACCGACTCGTTTGAATAGGAGATGGGGCCACAATAAAGTTAGATTTATGATGGACATGGTTTCGACTGATCATAAATTTTATTATTATAGCTCAGGAAACATGAACTCTGTTGAATTATTCAGTCAGTTGATAGTTTTGATCCATTCTTTGCCAGGATATTTTATGTGCATCGATACTATTATTGCGAGAGAAAATCCATTTTTGAACATCAAGAAAGGCAATCACGTCTTTAATATGAACAATATTAAATCAATAATTGGTTATATTAGTATCGTTAAGAAAAATGCCGACAAATATGGAATTACTATGGAGGATGTCATTGCCACGTCAAAGACATTAAAGATTCCCGACCCATCTATTGGATTTGTCGATTTTTTGGAAGAAGTTGAATTTGAAAAAACTAAATGAGCCAAATACTTACGGCTCATTTTTTTATTTAAGTGTGATACAATCTTATAATAATTTAAAATTATTGGTTTATTAATATTTTTATGCTTTATATAGTTTCAACCCCAATCGGAAATTTAAAAGACATATCGCAACGCGCTTTGGAAATTTTGCGGTCCGTAAAAATAATTATTGCCGAAAGCCCGAACGATTCGGTCAAATTGTTAAACGCTTATGAAATTAAGGGGGTAAAATTGTTTAAATACAATGACAAAAATGCCCGCTCGGCCAATCAAAAAGTAGAAGAGATATTAAAAGAACAAGATGTCGCCTACATAACATCCGCCGGCACTCCCGGAATAAGCGATCCGGGTCAAAATATTGTTGATATCGCAGTAAGATTGGGTGTAAAAATAAATGTCATTCCTGGACCGTCGGCTTTGGTGAGTGCCATTGCCGCGTCGGGAATAAGAGCCAAACAATTTACCTTTATAAGTTTTCCTCCCAAAAAGCCCGGTCAGTTGAGAAATTTATTTAAAAATTTTTTAGAAAAAAAAGAGATTTTAGTTTTTTTTGAATCTACTTATAGAATTATAAAAACTATTGAAGCAATTAAAGAGGTGGCTCCCGATTGCCGTCTGTTTGTCGCCAAAGAAATAACCAAAACTTTTGAAAGATATTTTAGAGGAAGCCCCGATGATATTTTGAAAGAATTAAAAGACGATCCCAAAAGCGCAAGAGGGGAGTTTGTGGTGATTATTGATTTTGTATAAAAATATCGTATTATCAACTGTAGTTCGTTTGAGGGAGGACAAAAATGAATTCGCAATTGGGTAAACAACACCGATTTATTGCCAAGGAGCCGATTTCTCAGGAGGAGTTTGATAAATTTTTAAACACCCTGACAAGGGAGTTGATTTTAAGTTGTGGCCTAAGGGATTCAAGCAGAATTCTGAGTCAGTCTTTTATTAGGATTCAAAATAAGCTAGATTGTCGTTCAATATCCGACTGCGTTCAAAATTTGGTTGACAGGTTATTGGAAAAAACTTTCAGGTTTTTGATTGAAGACGTTAATGATATCACACCCCGCTAAAAAGCGGGTTTTTTATTACAGCCCCTTGATTAATTTGTGTTTTTGTTTTATAAAATAAGAGGAACTTTAAAAGGAGGGAAAAGGGAGATGCCACAAGGAATGGACAATTTTTTCAAATTGATGTCTCCGGCAGTTACTTTGTTTTTTTATCGAAGGATGCCGGCAATTTATTTTAACAACATTGCCAGAGACGAAGTCATCCTTCATAAGAAGTTTGTAGGATTGTCGGTTGATAAGGAAAATCGCCGAATTGAATTTAGGTTCCGTGATAGCAATTCGGAAAATTTTTTCAAGATCAATAATTGGCAGAATAATTCCAGAGTGGTTTTGATTCCGACTCATTTTTTTAAGAATATGGGAGTTGCGCCAAACAAAAAGAGGGCATTTATTTTGCATCGCAACGGTAGCAGGTTTTCCGACACCCCCGCCTTTTTCATCAACTATTAGTTCTTTTTAAAAACCGCCATTTTTGGCGGTTTTATTTTATAAGCATTCCGTCGCCAAAAGAAAAGAATCTTAATTTTTTGCCGATTGCTTTTTTGTATAAATCCAATAGTTTTTTTCTTCCGGTTAGCGCCGATACCAGCATCATTAAGCTTGATTTTGGAACGTGAAAATTTGTTATCATTCCGTCTATGAATTTAAATTTATACCCTTCTTGTATAAAAATATTTGTTTTTTGTTGCGCGTTGTTGGTTGTAAGTTGTCGGTCGTGAGTTGCACTTTCCAGAGTACGGACCGCAGTTGTTCCCACGGCAATAATTGGTCGGCCATCTTTTTTATATTTATTTAATCGTTTGGCAGTTGACGGATTAATTGAATAAAATTCCTCATGTAATTTTCCGGTTTTTAAGTTTTCTTCGGTTAGCGGTGAAAAAGTGCCGAGTCCAACATGAAGAGTTATAAACTCAATGGCAATTCCAGATTTTTTTAGTTTTTTAAATAATCGTTTTGTAAAATGAAGAGATGCGGTTGGAGCGGCGACAGAACCTTTGGTTTTAGCAAATATTGTTTGATATTCTCGACGAAGTTTTAATTCAGAAAGTGGAGAGTTTTTTATGTAAGGAGGAATTGGCGTTTTGCCGTATTTATCCAGTATAGAAAACAGCCGATTTATCGGAAATGACGGCTCAAGATAATAGTATTTTCCCGACTGATTTTTTACGTAAAAATGTATTTTGGAAGTGAGTGATAATTTTGAATTAATATCAAGTTTTCTGTCCGCCATAACCTCTATCAGTTCATTTTTTGTTTTTGTGTATAAAATATTAACTTTTCCGCCGGTTGTTTTTTTTGTTGTTAATCTTGCCGGAAGAACTTTCGTGTTGTTAAGCACTAACACGGATTTTTTGGGGAGATATTTTGGAAGATTAAAAAATGTATCAAAACTAATTTTTTTTAATTTGCGGTCATAAATCAAAATCTTGGCGCCGTCTCTGGGATTTGCCGGTTTTTGGGCGATTAGTTCTTGGGGGATTGAATAATCGTATTTTTTTATAATTCTCTGGAATTTAGAATTTTCCCTTTTTAATTTCATTCCTTATATTTTTTACGATTTGATTAAAATAATAAAGATTGTGGAAAGAAAGAAGTTTTAGTCCGGTTATTTCTTTGGATCTTATAAGATGACTTAAAAAACTTCGGGTATATGTTTTACAAACATAACAATTGCAGTTTTTATCCAGCGGCGAAAGGTCTTTTAGATATTTTGTTTTATTCAAGTCAAGTTTTTTATATCTGTATTTATCTGCGTTGCTATTCGTATTAATCCGCGGTTTGTCGGAGACAAACGAATAACCGTGTCTGGCATAATGTGTGGGAATAGTGCAATCAAAAGTATCCACTCCTTGTTTTATGATTTTTGGAATATCTTCCAATTGTCCGATGCCAAGCAGGTGTCTTGGCTTTTCTTCCGGCAATTCTTTTATTACCCAGGAAAGCATTTTTTCCATTGTTTGCTTGCTGTCTCCAAATTCTCCCCCGATTCCAAATCCATCAAAAGGCAGTGATCCGATAAATTTTGCGCTTTCTATTCGTAGATCTTTAAATTTTCCTCCCTGAACTATTCCATAGAGTGCTTGTTTTGATTTTTTGATTTCAAGGCAAATTTTTGCCCATGGGTGTGTTCTTTTGAGTGATTTTTGATTATATTTATAATCGGCAAGTGGAGACGGACATTCATCGAAGGCAAAAATTATATCCGCGCCGATTTTTTCCTGAATTTTTATTGACTCTCTCGGTCCGATAAAAATTTTGCTTCCATTAATGGGGGATTTAAACCAAACTCCATTTTCGGTAATAATTATGTTTTTTGGCTGATGGCCGGCAGTTATTTTTTCGTCTTTCTTTTCTTTTAAAATTTTTCCGGTTCCATAATCTCTGCCAAACCCCAAAGAAAAAACCTGATATCCTCCGGAATCTGTCATTGTTGGCAATTTTAAATCGGCATATTCATTGAGTCCGCCATTTTGAGATATTATTTCTTCGCCCGGTTTTAAGTGGAGATGAAAAGTATTTGCGATAACCGCTTGAAGTCCGGAACTTTTAAGCTCTTTGCTGTCCAGCGTTTTAATAACTCCCTGGGTGGCGACACCAATAAAAGCCGGGGTTTCAATTTCTCCATGAGATGTTTTAATAACGCCAAGCCGAGCGGAAGATTTTTTGGATTTTTTTGTTATAACAAATGAAAACATGTTAAAATATACTTGTAGTTATAAATACCATAAAAATTTATTATTACCAAATCAAAGATGAATTTTGAATCTAAAATTGAATATCAGAAAGATGAAAACGAAAATATCGCCCGACTTGATAATGTTAGAGAAATTTTTAAAATGTTTAATGATGCCAAGGTGACTTTGACCGGAGAAGCACAGGATATTATTTTTGACGCCACTACCAATGGATATATTACCGAAGAAAATATGGAAAAATTGTTAAATATTATAAATCAGTCGGAAAAAAAAGAGGAATATGAATAAGCAAGAAGCATCATTGATTTTAAATGATTGGGTAAAATCACCCAACCTCAAAAAACATATGTTGGCTGTAGCGGCAAGCATGGCTTGGTATGCAAAAAAATTCGGAGAGGATGAG
The DNA here is from genome assembly GCA_021780155.1 of bacterium. Classification (GTDB taxonomy): domain Bacteria; phylum Patescibacteriota; class Minisyncoccia; order UBA6257; family JAGOQP01; genus JAKAHY01. The sequence continues at coordinate 34 of JAJXZH010000025.1, read as the reverse complement.
GATAAATGGTATGTGGTTGGATTATTACACGATA
>JAJXZH010000021.1 GCA_021780155.1 bacterium | reverse complement strand
ATCTAAGGTAAATTTTTCTCTGCCCCAATCACAAGACGCACCCAACTGCTTCACCTGATTTTCCATATGCTCCTTGTTGCTTTGGGTGAAATCCCATATTTTTTTATATAAAGTTTCCCGGCCCCCTTCCTGTTTTAATATTTCAAACCGGCTGGTTCCTTCTTTTTCCAGTTTTTTTTCAAAAACCACTTGGGTTTCAAACCCCGCATGGTCGGCACCCGGAAGCCAGAGAGTTTTTTTGCCTTTCATCCGGTTATAGCGAACCATTATATCCTCAAGAGCCACCATCACCGCGTGCCCGACATGCAATGAGCCGTTGGCATTGGGAGGTGGCATTATTATTGAAAACACGGATTTATTTGATCTCTTATCCGTATCAATCCGCGCGTCCTTATCCGCATTTATCCGTGTCCAGTTATCGGGCGCAAAAAATCCCGACTTTTCCCATAAGTCATAAATTTCTTTTTCTTTGGAGTGATCATAAGGTTTTAAAAAATCGTCATTCATAAAAAGCGTAGTATTATCCTACGCTTTTTTGCGCTAAAAATCAAAAACCTCCTCGTTTGAGAAGATTTTGTTATGAACCGTTAATCATAAATTAAATGTAGATTGTTAATCGCTATTGTCTTTTATCTCTGCGCTTCAACTAAAACTTTGGTTTGTGTCGGGTCTATGGATTTTTGAATTTCCAACTTTGTGATTTGGCTAATTGTGCTAGTTGAGTTCAGAATTGAGTTTAGGGCTTGCATTGTTAAATCATCAAAAACTCCGGTGGAAGGAAGCCCCATTGCCGATTGCATCTTGGACAAACCCTGCGATGTTAAGTCGTCAAAATAATTAGTTGGGTCACGATTCAAAAACTGCCCTTCTGCTAAAAATGATTGTAAAATACCAACGTCACTTCCGGTATCTCCAACCTTTAGCGTTCTGTTGAAACTAAAAGAAAATTCTATCGGCTGATAGATATCAATTCCTTTGGCAAAATAAACCTTGAAATCTTTGGAATCAAATTTTGCCAAATTATCCACAATTGTTTTTGATGCCGCCAAAAAATCTCCATTTTTGTTGTAGACAATGGCATAAACCGAAACATTATTAAAATTCAATTCCGAACGATTAACCACCTTCCCGCTTACAAAAACGGAGTCGGCTTTGTCAGTTTTAACGCTCTGGACTTCAACGTCCGGTTTTTGATAATCGGTTGCGGAAATCCATTGAGGATTGGAGATTGATAGATCAGAAGAAGTTATTTGACCAACCGGAATTTCGACATTCGGCTCTATGATATATTTTAACTCCCCTCCATAAATAAAAGAGCTTCCATTTATGGTTTGGATAATGTTTCCAAATTGATCTTTGATGGTAAATTGGTAATCAAAATATTTCGCCGCCCAATCGGGGTTAGGATTATAAATTTCGGCGATAATACCGCTGGAACTGGCTGTAGTTTGAAAAACTTTTGGCCACCCAATATCCACTTGAATTGATTTTAGAGATTTTATCGCACAAGGAACACAAGGACCGCCACAATCAATTCCTGTTTCCCCTTGATTTTGAACGTTATCAAAACACGTCGGTGCCGGTTTTAAAAAAATATTGTAAATACCGTAACCGACAAGCCCTATAACAACGACAAATATTAATCCAAATATTATTTGCTTGGTAAATCTCATTTATTTTAATTATACAGGAATTCTGTTTATAAAACAAAAACCGCCCTTATGGAGCGATTTTTTAAATAATTATTTGCATTTATATTGTCTTGCCCAAAAGATTTCATATCCCGGCAAATCCTACTCTCTCGACGTTAGCCAATACCATCGGAGCATTAAGCTTTCACTTCTCTGTTCGGAATGGGAAGAGGTGGATCACTCAACGCTAAATCACCGGGAAATGAAATCTTTCGCGCAATTGACGTTTTTGGTTATAAAAACAAAACACTCAACGCCAATTTGACAATAAATATTATTGAATCAATAAATAGATTACAAGTTATTAAAAACAATACTCTTTTAAAAGGTGAAGATAAATGAAAAAGTTTTGTTGTTGCGAAGCTATTAGTACTCCTTGGCTAAACGCATTACTGCGCGTACACCTAGAGCCTATCAACCTGGTCATCTTCCAGGGCTTCTAATACCTAATCTTGGGGTGGGCTTCGCACTTAGATGCTTTCAGTGCTTATCCCGACTAAACATAGCTACCCGGCGCTTCACCTGGTGGCAAAGCCGGCAGACCAGAGGTTTATTCAGCCCGGTCCTCTCGTCATGTTTTCACATATCACTATGTGCATAGACTATATCTTCACCCCGACATCACGTCGGGGGACGGCATATTATACAAATTCAATGATTTGTATCTTCTTTCCGATTCATCGGAAATCCAGTCGTTACGGGGTCAAACCTAAAATTTCAAACAATTCTTCTCTTGATCTCTTACGATGCGTTACATAATTTTCTTTTTGAATAATAAGTATCGCCTCGACTAAACTCAAAAGATTCTTTTTTGAAAGTTCGCTGTTTTTTATTTCAGAAAGAATTTGGGACGCTCTATAAAGAGCGTCGGCCTGATTCTTTTTAAACTTAATATATGGCAACAAACTTTTTATTATTTTTCTAACTTGCTGATATCCGTTAATTCGAAGCTCGCTGATATTGTCATTTCTTTTTGAAATATAACCAATACCAAGCTCTTTTCGAATCCAATGAAGTGGCTTCTCATGACGCGAATCTTGATAAAAACAAATAGTCAGCATAAATCTATATTTTTGCTTTCCATCATTTCTTTTTTTGATTTGCATCATCAAGCTGCCATCTCCATCAAGGAAACCTGCAATGTATGCTTGAGATATTTTAGATAGACTTCCCACGGTATTGTCTTATTAATTTTCTGGTCCTCAAGTTAATTGTACCACAATTATCGGACCGATAATATTGTGGCTATCAACAAACCAGAACGAAATAAGGTTTCACCGTTATTAGCCGTATTGGCATCACAGATTACTCTGTGAAGTAGCAATTTCTTACTAGGGCCAACCCCCCTCAAGTATCAACGCCTGCAGCAGATAGAGACCAACCTGTCTCACGCATGTTACCACATATTACTATGTGCATTGGACTATACCTTCGTCCTTAAAACATTTTATAAATAAAATGTCGGGACGGCCGACGTGTAGTCTCTACGGGTCGTGCGCTCGCACTGCTCGCTAAATTTAAAATTAAAAAATCAAAGATAAAAATTATAGATTTGCCTAAGGCGAAACCTGAATTTTTCATTTTGAGATTTACATTTTTCACTTAGCATATGCATTGCATATGCGTACGTTCCCTCGGTGTTGTCCAGGTTTGGATTTCACCGATATTAGTCAGCTTGATTCTTACAAATTGCTCTGTAAGACCGCCATGAATATATTTTTGTTGGTTATTGTTTTATAACATTTCCTCTGAGGATTCAGACTGTGAAATAGCTAAGTGCATTTTAACTCACGATCCAACTTTCAACCTAAAACTTTAAAAATATTTTATTTTTAATTGTTGGTCGTTAGTTGCCACTTGTTAGTTAAGCAGCTTTGCTGCTTCACGGTCTAAACCCAGCTCGCGTACCACTTTAATTGGCGAACAGCCAAACGCTTGGGAGCTTCTCCACCCCCGCGCTGTGGTGAGCCGACATCGAGGTGCCGAGCGATGCCGTCGATATGGACTCTCGGGCATCACCAGCCTGTTATCCCCAGGGTAGCTTTTATCCGTTGTCTC
>JAJXZH010000023.1 GCA_021780155.1 bacterium | reverse complement strand
AAATATCCAAAACCCCAATGGTAAAATCATCTTGATATACGACTTGGGCTGGGATTTTTCCCTCTATTATTTTACAAAACAAACAATCTTCCATATTTTTTCAACTTCAATTTTTTATCCTATAAAATTATTTGAGTCTTTTTTTAACCGCATCAACCAATTTCTTAATCGGAACACTTTCTTGAGCTCCACTTTCCATATCTCTAATAATGATAACGTCCTCAAAAACTTCTTGCTGTCCCAATATTAAAGCCATTTGAGAATTTTCCTTATCAGCCATTCTTAATTGAGATTTTAAAGAATCCTTAGAAAACGCTTCGTTGACGGCAATCCCCGCGTCATAAAGAGATTGCAAAACTTCAAAAGATTTTTTCTTTGCCTGATCACCCATATAAATCAAAAAAACTTTTGCTCTTAATTTTTGCATTGAAGAAATTTCTTGAGCTTTTAACGTCTCTACTATTCTTTCCACTCCGCAAGCGGCGCCAACAGCCGGCATCTTTGGTCCACCCAAAGTTTCCGATAAATAATCATATCTTCCACCTCCACCCAAAGCAAAATCCAATCCTTCGGTGAAAATTTCAAAAACGGTTCTTGAATAATAATCCAAACCCCTGACAAGAGTTGAGTCGATAATGTAAGGAATTTTCATTTCGTCCAGATATTCCAAAACCTGCTTAAAATGATTTTTACAAGAAGAACACAAATAATCCAGTGTTTGTGGGGCCTGATTTTTTATCGGTTGGCATTTTTCTTCTTTGCAATCCAACAATCTCAACGGATTGTCATAGTATCTTTTGTTACAATCGCGACAAACTTTATTGAGTTTATTTTTGTAATATTCTTTCAACTTTTTTACATAATTTGCCCGACAAGTTTTACAACCAATGCTGTTGATTTTAATTGTAACATTCTTGATTTTAAGTTCTTCCATCACTCTGTAGGATGCCGAGATAATTTGAGCGTCAAAAGCCGGGTCGTCCGCTCCCAAAATTTCAAAACCCAATTGATAAAACTGTCTGTATCTTCCATGCTGGGGTTGTTCATATCTGAAAAGAGGACTCCAATAAAAGAATTTTGCCGGAGACATCACGTGAGACAAACCGCTTTCGATATATGCCCTTAAAACTCCGGGGGTCATTTCGGGACGCAAAGCAAAATCTTCTCCTCCTTTTCCTTTTATCAAAAACATCTGCTTTTTAACCACGTCGGTTGATGACCCGGTTCCTCTTTCAAATAATTTAACATCTTCAAACATCGGGGTTTCTATTCTCGAAAAACCCATTAAAGAAGAGATTTTTTTGACCGCTTTTTCAACTTTATCAAAATAAAGAAAGTCATTCGGCAACAAATCTCTAGTTCCTTTGGGAGATTGAAAAGAAAACTTTTTGCCTTTTGTTTTTTTTGGAGATTTCATTTTAGTTTTAGTTTTTAATTTTAATTAACGGGCGCTACGCTTGTAGCGTTTATCATTTGAGGGTATTTAATTCCGTCAAAAATAGCGATGGATTTGGGAGGCCAAAGACGAAGTTTGACAGAACCTATAATATCGGAGCGATTGAGAGGTCCCCAATATCGCGAATCATAGCTGTTTAACCTGTTATCGCCCATAACAAAATACTGCTGATTATTTAATTTGTATTCCACATGTCCGGTCCAATCATTCATAATTCCGCTCGGCAAATAACTCTCTTCCAAAACTTTGCCATTAATTTTAACCACACTTCCGTCAACGGAAATATCTTCTCCGGGAAGACCTACAATTCTTTTAATATAATAGATGGATTTGTCTTGCGGGGCTCTCAAAACAATAACATCTCCTCTTTGTGGATTTTCAAAGCGATAACTTATTTCGTCAACCAAAAGATAATTTCCATCATAAAAATTTGGCTCCATACTGGCTCCATTAACAATAAACGGCTGAATTAAAAAATATTTTATGGCGGCAACAGCTATTAGAGCCACCAAAAAAACTTCGGCCACTTCCCAAACGGCAAATAAAACCTTTTTCATATAATATATTTAAAATCTTATTTGTGATATTATATTGTTAATCTATGAATAAATCAAATCGTAAAATAAAAGTGCTTATTGGATTAGGAAACATCGGCCCCAAATACGAAAAAACTTATCATAATATAGGAAAAATTTTTATCGATTATTACAGGACAATCTTGAAAGAAGAGGCAGTAACATCTTTTATTTCCCCTTCCAAAAAAAATTTCTCATACTGCCAGCTTTCAGACAAAATATTAATAAAACCGAAAACTTTTATGAACAATTCCGGCTTGGCTACAAAACAAGCAATTTCCTATTTTAAAATCAATCCCGAAGAGATAGCCGTCATTCATGATGATTCGGATATGCTTATTGGAAATTATAAAATAGTTTTTGATCAAAGATCGGCGGGACATAAAGGAGTTCAATCTATTATGGACAATCTGAAAACTCAAAAATTTTGGAGGATTAAAATCGGCATTAGACCCGGTAGAGAAGTTGTTCGCCAAAAAGCGCAGGAATTCGTTTTAAAAAGAATAACAAAAAAAGACGAGACGGACTTGGCGCTTGTTTTTGGAAGAATAATCTTGGAATTATAATGATCTTCTCCCCGCCATTCAGGGTGGGGAGGAGGTCATTATTTATTGAGCTATCTTTTTAAAAATATTAAATAAATTTTGGAAAGAAAACATACTGAAATTGAGACTGTTTGAACTTGGCGTAGTGCCGGTAGAAGTAATAGTTGTCGTCTTTCCAATAATAGTCGTGGAAGTTGAGGTGGAAGGAACATTAAAAGAGTCGGAATTTAACGACACCTTATCAACTTCAGCATAGAAAGTTCTTGCTCGATAAACGGCGACGGTTTTGGAATCAATCGGAAGAACGGCGACGGCAGTCGGATTAAGCAGACAATACATATTTTTAGTGTAATAGGTAGTGCTCACAGAATTTTTATTTTTTATACCATCTTTGGCTTTATCCAATTCATTGGTTGGATCGGCAATATAAGTTAGAGATCCGTTATTTTCCACTCCCATTAAAGCAAATTGATTGTCATAACATTTGGCGCTAGATAAATTGCTAGAATTGCTATAGCCGTTACAAAAACCTTGATTTGCCCCACAAACATGAATATCTGTTGAAGTACTATTAACATAACTTTTAGGAGCCATGTATTCAAAGTCCATAAATCCCCCCAACGATTTGATTAATAAAGGATCGGGACCAACAACCGCGTATGTGCTTTCTTCTCCCGAAATTCCCCTCCTTAAAGTAATATCGGATATTTTTTTAAGTGTCGGCGGAGTGGAAAAGTCCATATCTGCTAAATTAAATCTATTATCGAATCCATTTATTGGCCTGCCCATTAAACTATTTCCTTGAGTTATTCCGGAACTGACATAAAGATGTTTAGTTAGCGGATCAAATACGTAAGAATTTGTAATATTGTTCAGAGCCAAGCCGGTTCTACCGCCTAAATAATCAAACCATCCATAAAGTTGATAACCTTTACCACTGACAATTTGTTGCGGATTTGATGGATTAGATAGATCAAATATAAACGACCACGCTGTTCCGGCATGAACAAAACCGAAATCATTATCATAAAAACTTCCCGCATCACCCGTAACAAATAAGTAGTTTTTATCTCCTGAATTTATTATGTTAAATCCGTAGATGCCTATAGGATAATAATCTATGCCACCCCCGCCACCCCCCTTGCTCTTTTGAACATCACCGACCCCAGGAAGTTGATAAAGTAATGAAATGTTTGATTCCGGATTAGTGAAATCAAAAATAGAAACAAGATGTCCTGATCCACCGCCTTTATTTGGGTCGTAATTTTTATCGTTGGCATAGGTCACTAAATAAACTTTATTGTTTTGAGAAAATAGTTTCATCTGAGAGCCAACCGTTACGGTTGTATATTTATTATCTCCCGAATAAAATCCGTACGGGTTATTGCTGCTGTTATAGAAATTAACATAGGAAATAGCTCCGGTATTTGGGTTTATCTTAAAGACGGTGATTGGGTTGGTTGATCCTGGATTATAACTCACATTATAATCGGAAGAGCCAAAAATTATTCCATATTGGAAATTGTCAACGACTTCTATATTTTGAAATGTCCATCTTGATGGCCATCTTGGGTCTTGAGATTTAGCCGTTACCGATGAAAGAGCTTCAATAGTTTGAGAATAAAGATCGGTTGAACCAACATATTTAGGATTAAAAGGATCGGCTAAGTCATAGGTCTTAATCGCTCCTCCGGTTAAAAGAAATAGAAATGTTTTACTGCCAAACTTGGCGATTTTCATATCTTTGGCTTGAGGCAGATAAGTTCCGTTGTCTTGAATCCTATCTGAAAGAAAATAAGAACTAGTTGTAACCAAATTAGTTGAATCAAAGAATATTTTTTTAAAATTTATCTGACCGACTGAGTTTGAGAATTGAGGAAGTTGGACGGTTGAAGAACCGGTATTATTATTGTTGTTGTTATTATTGTCATTGTTGTTGTTTTTATTATTATTATTGTTATTATTTGAACCAACACATTGTCCGGCAACCAATGAAAAACCGCTGGGACACCCCGTCGCTGGAATTCCCTGACCGGTGACGCTGATAACACAGGAAACATATTTGTTTGGGTTTACTCCAACATCACGGACAGTGGCAATAACCGGACAAGTTCCAATCCCGGTGCAATTGCTTGGATGAGAAGCCGAGCAGGAGGCTTTGGAGAAAATCGGAAAACCACTCATTTCCTCTTCTGGAAAATTACATTCATAGTTTCCGGTTCCTCCGGTAATGCTTTTGATTGAAACATTGGGGGGAGAAGCGGAATCCGCTTGCAATGAGCAAGAGACGCCTCCCGATGATACAGCAACGGCATTAAGGAAAGGATACAAAACATTTGTTTTTGCCGCTGAAAAAACAGCAATAACAGAGACGATCAATAAAGAGATCACAAAAAATATTTTATATTTCATTTTTTTATCATACCATATTATTCATTATTTTATCTGGGGATAATTTCACGAATAACCGGAATGAATCCGACTTTAACAGTCGCTTGAGTATCAGCAACGGTCGGAGCTCCATCGCAAGAAAGATTATATTGAGTAGTGTTCATTGGTTTTACTCTAAATGCTCCAACTTCGGTTCCGGTAGCAACGATGCTGTTATCAGAAACTTTGGTTATGACACAATTTCTTGAAATGCCGGTTGGATCACACGCCCAAGACAAAATTGAGGATTGACCGGTTAGAATTGATGAGGGAGAAGCTGTAAATGTGCAAGAGGCGGGAGTTAATGACTGACAAGTAGCGCTGTATTTGCTGGTATCATTTTGAGCGCAACGATAAATATCGGCATACATACTTCTACCAATTCCGGAACAATTCAAAACCGGTTCATTATGCAATCTTTGACCAGGATTGGGGGGGACTTGGACATAGTCTATCTCGCCATTGCTATCTGAACTCTTTGATCCGGACCAACCCTGTATCTGTGTTGTGCTGGTAGCAACACAATTATCTGTATTTGACGATACCCAAGACAACTTAATCGGGTAAGAGTTAAGAGAATAATTATATGGAACTATGAGGGGAGGAATTTCAAAATATTTTCCTCCTTGAGTATATTGAGCTCCAAATCCTCCGGGATATAAATTATTTATATTGCCATATACGGTTCCCTGCCCACCATTCAAACCATCTTGAATATACATCTTAAGAGATGGGTTTCCGGTACCAGGACCAGAACCATTAACAACTATATTACAAGAAGTCGAATTATGAGGAACATTTCCATTATTATCAAAAACACTGGCATTAATAGTACAAGTACCCTGAACAGTGCATCCGCTTGGATACGGGTTGGTGCAATTTGCTGCCGAATATATTGGAAATCCACCCTGCTCCTGGCTTGGAAAATTACAAACGTAACCACCCGAACCACCAGTAATGCTCTGAAATGATATATTTGGTGGAGAATTAGTATCCGCTGATAATACACAAGACAATCCACCTGACGGAGGGACAACACTTTTAACTATCAAATCGGCGGTAGTGCTATGAGATATTGAACCGCTCTGGCCCGTTACCGTGAATGTATATCTTTCATCAACAGCCGAGGAACCAATAGTTAAAGTAAGGTCTGAATTGCCACTGGTATTTATGGATGATGGAGAAAAAGAAGCAGTAGTCGTTCCATGCAACCCCGAAGCCGAAATTGAAACGTCTCCAGAAAAACCATTTAAAGAAGAAATGTTTACTGCATAGATGGCAGATCCGGGCTTAGTTACTGTGTTAATTGATGGAGTTATAGAAATAGAAAAATCCGGATTAGAAACGCTGTTTACATTCAAAGTCGCGTTAGCATTTATCCCAGAAAATCCCTGAGGAGTGTAAGTTGAACCAATGTTATTGGACGCTCCTCCGGGGTTTGTCCCATTGTAAGCGCCAGCCCCTAAAGAATTAGCTATATTTGGAGGAGTAATTATTTTCCATGAAGCCAAACTAGTTACATCAAAATTTCCGTATCTGTTTCCACCTCCTCCGTCAGGATCATATAAACCAGTATACTGAGCGGTCTGACCAACATTTATTGTTTTATTAACGGGGATAATGATATAAGTCGGAGTAGCTCCTGAAGGCGGGGGGGGCGGATTAGTACATTGGCTTGCCAGCGGAGTAGTTGCACTAACCGTATTCGAATGAGAACTTTCGTTTCCTGAAGAATCAACTGAAGTTATGTAATAACTATAATTTGTATTATAGGCTAGATTAAAATTTAAATAATAAGTATTCGCAGTTGACGCTATTAATTGATTATTTGAGGCATTATAAATTTTATAACTGATGGCTCCGGAAACAGGGCTCCAACCAAGAAGCTCCTGGACTGTGACAGCCGGATTGACTTGAGGGTCGTTTTGATGGCACTCCGGTATAACTCCAAAATTTGTTGGTGGAGTTAATGTAGTTGCTCCAACCGGAGCAAAATACAAATCAATTTCTTTTTCAACTGCGGGTAAAGCGGGAGAAGTTCTGGAAAGTTTTACATCTCCACTATTGGAACAATATTGATACCCTGCCGGAGGAACCATCTTTTTACCAGTTACGGAAAATATTGATGGGTAGTAAGAATCCCACGGCCCCCATGTAAAATCATTTGTTTTTTTAGGAGGTGTGTTACTCAAATTAGCGGTCGGATAATCAGCAACAGTAGTTCCGGCAGGGCCACTAGTAATTGTTGCATCAAAGCTTACATTAGGATCATTGGGACTCATTGCCACAGCACTCCCAACAGGATCGGCACAACTTCTTAAAGTGTATCCGTTAAAATGAACTAAGTCGTGAAATTGACTTACACTTATGGTTTTTTCGGTAGTTCCGGCTGAATTTTGACACATGATAGTAGTACTAACACTTTCACTATCCGTATTTCCGTCCGGCCTGACAAAAAAGGAACTGGAAAAATTCCCCGATGCGTCAGGATATAAAGTATTTCCGGTCTGACCGACAACACAACTATCGGCATTTGATGACCAGGTCAATGTGGTCCAATTTGATCTTAAAACAGGACTAGGCGTGGCAGTTAAGGAATTTATCTGAGGTAAAGGGATCGCCGGTGGTGGCGTCGTTATGGAAGGATTATAAACAAAATTTTTGAAATAATAATCGGTTCCGACATATCCTTGGTTAAAAGGACAGTTATATTGAGCCGACATTGTAGCATTAATTTTATATGTTCCTACAGAACTAGTGCTATTTAAAGTCACTACATAATTAGCCAGTGGCCATCCCAAAGGATCATTTCCGGCACTTGATATTGAATAGGTATAGTCCTGGGGGCTAACGAGAACTCTTCCACTTGGATTTGTTATTTTTAAAGCTTGTGCCACTTGAGAAGCATCAACTGTATCCATAATTGTTACGTTGGGATCGGTATCATATATCGGATATTTAGGACATCCGAAAAGAGCCGTGAAGACCTTGAATGTTTGTGTGGGACTAGACGGATTTGGACTGACCCACATTATTCCCCCACCAGCATATGGGACAGCGTTAGCATGTTGGACGGTAGAGAATATTAAAGTACCGACCAAAACAAATAAAATAGGGAAAATATAAAATATTTTTTTCATTTTTTATAAAAAATAATTTGATTTAATTATATCATATTTTTCAATAAAAATGATTGAAAGGTGGATAACTTTTGCTGATGGATAATTATTTTTTCATAAACACCCAAAGATAGCTTTATTGTACTAATCACAGCAATAAAAATAGCTATTTTATACATTTTTAGTTAACAAAATAGTGTGGGTATTTTTTCAAAAAATTTTTTTGAAAATATAGATTTTAACAATACGGTCATCTAAAACCACATTTTAATAATAAAAAGCCCCATTGTTATACAACGGGGCAAGTTCAATTACTTCAAATTACACCAACGGCGTTCCGGGATTTTTTACCGGACGCGTCGGAATCGGAGTGAAGGTGGGAGTTGGAGTCGGATTGGTCGGATTCTTTGTCGGTGTCGGTGTGGGTGTCGGTGTGGGTGTCAATGTTGGTGTTGGCGTGAAAGTGATAGTCGGGGTCGGAGTAAATTCCGAAGCCGCATAACATAAATTATCAATCCTGTTTGATGGATCGCCTCCGGATAAATCATCAACACATCCGCCATTGCCAGTGGCAATAATGCCGGACGCTGTCCCGGTAATTCTGATGGAATCGGATTGCGTTTCAAATCTGTTTCCGATAACCGAAATATTTTTACTGTTTTCCAAATTGATACCAATTCCATTATTGGAGGCAGCGCCATTATTTCCGATGATATTTCCCCGTGAACAATTTACCAAATGAACAGCCGCCGAATAATTATTGGCCGTGTTCCATCCATTGGTAATAAAATTATTTCCAGAAATCGAAACTGAAGAACAGTTTTGAAGATAAATCGCATCATTTCTTACTCCCCAGAAATTGGAGTTGGAGATATTTACTCCCTCTACTCCAACCAAATAAATTGAGTTTCCGCTGTCTTTCCCGCTAACTGCACTAAACGCAGTCCCAGACCAATTGCTGATAGTTAAAAGCCATGGCTTGGAACTGGAAGTATTGGAATAAATTCCATAGCGACAAGCGTCGCACCCGGCCTGAATAATTTGGGCCTCGCCTACCGATCCGTGACTGGAAGAACTGATTAAGATTCCATATTTTGGACCGAAAGCAAAAAATTGATTTAAATAAAACCAATCAATCCGCGAAACTTCGATTGCCGCACTGTTGTTATACATCCAATTCATAACATCGCTATCGTCCACCCACGTGGCAAACATTCCAGGATTAGTATGGATAACATCAAGTTTATCAATGTCATAACATTGATCATCTCTGATTCCTCTATAGAAGACTCCAAATTCCAGATTCTGCATATTGAGCTTGCCGTGCGGAACAGTCGCATCGACCCCAACATAAGAATTTGGGAAGAAGCTGTTTTTCACCCGGCAAAAACTTCCTTGAACAGAAATTGTCGGCGGAAACTCATAAAGTTGTTTTCCCTTGATCTGATCCGGATAGTTGAAAGTAATTCCATCAATAACCGCATAATCTTTCAAAACAAAGGCGGCATTGGCGCTATCGGTATTGGAATGATTTTGACCGAAATTAACATCAACCTGAGTCCCCCACAAAGTCCCAGAACCGATAAGAGATACTCCGTTAGGAATTACAATTTGACTTGAAATCGGATAATCACTTCCGGTAGCGGTAATTTTTCCAGAAGGGTCAACAACGCAAAAATCCATGAGCATCACTACCTTGTCGGTAGTGGCCGCTTGAGCAATACATTGATTCAAATTGTTTGTGTTATCTCCCGATACCGGAGGACAAAAAACAGCAAAAGAATTATGAGCAAACAAAAAAAACACAGCAAAAACAAATTTTACCAGCACCTTTCTCACTTTTTTCTCCTTTCTTTTTCAATTTACTGATTAAAGTTATAAAATAAAATCAATAAAATAGCAATACTATACGATAATGTATATATATTTATAAAAAAAATCCCGTCTTTTAAAAAGACGGGAATCGTTGAAATAGGAAAAAACAAAATCGGTATTTACTTTTTTGTGCCTCCAAATTGTCTTTGATAATCCGGAAGCTTTTTTAAGGTATTCACCAGCACCTGAAAATAATACTGGTCGGCTCCCGGCTCCATCTCCAACATATCCGTAGTAATGATCGCCGTATCACCGACATTTGAAAGCGAAAAAGTTGCTGTTGCTAATTTCTGGAAGTCACCCGAGGAATTGGTATTTAAGTCCTGGTTGGAAAAATAGTAGCTGATCTTCCAAATGCCACATGTGGGCAAAATGGTTTTAACATATCCATTTCCCCAATCCTGAAAAATTCCCGAACCATATTTTGAGTCAATGGTCCTCAACATGGGATTTACAAAAATAAATCCCAAGTAGTTTGAATACCACGATTGTCTGTTATTCAAAAACAAGTTGTCTTCTGCATCGATTCTGTAGGTAATTGAAACTCGCCGAGAGGCGTCTCCACTCTCAGACAATGTCTTTGTGACCGAATCATAATACAAAAACTTGTTTGTGATGGGGAAAATAAGATTCCCGTATCCAAGGCCGATGCGAGCCAGTTTTTGTGGCTCACTAACAACTTCAATCTGAGTTTGAGTGATGCTTTCTATAGTCCCGCTCCCCCAGCCGGATGGGATAGGAACATTTTTCCAAGTTTGAATTGGCCGTTCCTGAAAACCGGCTACCAGAGAATAATCGTCCCACTCATAAATGATTGCCGACCCGGCATTTACTCCGCCGAACGTGGAATCAACAATAATCCAATGCCCTTCGTCACTATCCCAAACACGCGCAACTTCGTGTTGCCGGTTAATGGTAGAAACTGGCATCGCCGGGATTCCAGCTTCGCGGAACATTGCCGACAGCAAAAAAGCTGCTTCATTACAAACTCCCACTGGAGAATTCCAGATGTCTTCGATGGTTGGTGGCCAGGGCACAAAATTCGGATAAGCGTAATCCTTTGAAGTCTTCACCCAATTGGCGATTGCAACAATTTTACTCCTTTGAGAAATAAGACCACTCGTCAATTCGGCAACTTTGCCGGCAAGCGGAGAAAAACTTTTCCAATCGCTTGGCTTCTCATAAGAAATGGTGCTACTCAAATACAAACTCGGGTCGTCGGGAGCAATTGCCGTGTAAACCTTGATACCATTGTCGCACCAGGGATATGGGCAATCAACTCTTGTAGCAATCCGAATGTGCCGACGAACGATATGTTGATTTAGATTATTTCCAAAAGAATTTTGAGAAATAAAAAACGAAAAGACAATAGCAAAAAATACACCAACAAAGACGTTAAACTTTTTCACTTTCCTTTCCTCCTTCTTTTTTTTACTCTACGATGCATTATGCACCAGAGAGTTTACGTCAAATTACTAAAAATGTTATAACACATAATAATTATGATAGCAATACTATACTCTCAATTTATTTTCTATAAAAAATGCTCCGAGATTTCTCCCGGAGCTAAGTGCTCAAAGCTAACTATTTTATGATTGTCATTGTGGACGGCAACTTTCTCGCTCGCAAGTGCTTTTCCGGCACCCGCGGCATCCACTGGATTGTGAACTCATTGTTGTCCAAGTTCCAATCCGCCTGGCGACCGCGGTTCCAGACATTGCCGGCAGTGTATGAAGTATCGAACAAACGATACTCATACATTCCAGCAGAAAATCCACCATCTCCAAAAAGATTGTGGATGAAACGGCCAGGCGTAATAACCTGTGGAATTGCACTGGTGACCGTTAAATCCCCGCACGAAACCAGGTTTCCCTGGTAATTCATGCAATTGTTCAGAAATACCGTCCCGTCCGAAGTAGAAAGCGTCTGCATCCACGAAAACATATCGCGGATGTTTGACACAACTTCGTTGTCAGAAATGAAGTAGAGCGGAACCCTGTTGCCTGCCAATGAGTATGACTCAATGGCCAGGTTGGTGTACATCATCAAGGCACCGGAGTAAACAGCCGACTGTTCGCCGTGATTGTGCGTGAGCGTATGGACTCCGTCCAACGTCTGCTCACGCACAAGCGAATAATATCCGTTCTTGGTAGTGAACACGAGATGGAGGTACTTCTGTTCGAGATTGTTGAGATAGTTAATCCCAACCCTCTCGACAACCTGCGGATAAAAATTCTTGACCCTGGCAACAAGTGCCAGCATGGACACGAAGTCCTCGCTGCAACTGTTCCAGGAGTCAAGTCCGCACGTCTGATCCAATCGGAAAGTACTCTCGTTGATCGCATCAGACATCACGTCAACGAGTTGTGATTGTTGCTGTTGATCAAGTTGCGACCAGCAGTTCCATCCCCGGATAGCCAACAAGTTCGCAACGAACTTGGAGAGCCATCCGTCACCCCAGCGCTCAGATGTTCCGGCCGGGCACTGCGTGTAGTAGTGATTCAGGGCATCCTGAACTGCTGCCACATCAGCAAAACCGAGTTGATCCACCCAGTAGTTGGCCTCGCCCGACCCGGAGGTCGCGCGATTCCAAACGTTTCCGAGCGGATCGGTTGAAGTTGAAGTCGTCTGCGCCATCGCCACGTTGGCCGTGACCACCAAAAGAATAATCATCACCAGGACGATGCTCTTTTTCATCTCACTCCACCTTTCTTCCGCCTTTTAGCGGATTGTCACATTGTTTGTTAGTAGTTAGTTTTCAGCGTTCTTTTTATATTATATCAGTTTTACATGTTTTTGTCAAACATAAAACCCACATAAGCAGGTTACATTTTTTGCGGGCCGGACGGGATTTGAACCCGTAGTCTTCTCCGTGACAGGGAGACGCGATAACCAGGTTACGCTACCGGCCCATATTTATAAAAACTAGTTTATCTGTTTTCCTGGTCAAAATCAATCTAGATAATCCTTTTTATTACAACTAAAGATTTTTTTATAACTAATTTTAAAGGTTTAATTTCAACACTCCCTTTTTCAATAATTCTAGGATAAGTAGCGATTCTTTTTGCCGAAGCATGAATAACTTTATTGTCTCCAATATACATAGCAACGTGTCCGATACCTTGAGGAAATTTTTTATTATAATGCCCTGAATTGGAATGAAAAAATAATAAATCTCCACTTTTTAAATCTTCAATATTCTTTACTTTTTTACCTGCAAATTCAGCTTGCAAAATCGTACTTCTCGGAATTTCATATCCAAAATTTTTATAGACGTATTGGATAAAGCCGGAACAATCAAATGCTTGTGGGGCATCTTTTAAAGTAGCGCCGTATTTATATGGAATGCCGACAAACTTTTCTGCAAAATCAACCAGATTCTGGCGTAATATATTTTTTTCTTTTTGAGATAGTTTTTTCATTTTGTAACAGGGGCAGGAATCTCACGTCATCCCGATAAAATCGAGACTCCTTCAAAACTCACGGTTTTGAATAATTTCCTACACGGAAAAACTTTGTTTTCCCGACCTCTTTCTAATTAGAGTTCCGAACCTTCATAAATATATTTACCCACGCAATGTGGAAAAATATATTTTTGTAGCAGGGGCGGGACTCGAACCCGCGACCTGGCGCTTATGAAACGCCCGCTCTAACCAGCTGAGCTACCCTGCCAAGACCAAATAAAATATAAAAGATAAATGATAAAAAATAAAGACCCTGACAAATAAAATCTATTTTTTTATCTCTATGACTTTTTTCCCCACAAAATCCTTCAACACTTTTGGAATTTCAAAAGAGCCATCCTCTTTCTGATAATTTTCCATAATAGCAATCATCGCTCTGCCCAAAGCAAACACCGTTCCGTTTAATGTGTAAGGAAAAATATTTTGTCCATCTATTTTTGTCCTGATATTAAGTCGTCTGGTCTGAAAATCAGTCGTGCTGCTTGTGCTGGTGACTTCACGATACTTGTTTTGAGAAGGCATCCAGGCCTCAATGTCATATTTTCTGGCAGCGGCGCTTCCTAAGTCTCCTGATGCCATTTTTATAACCTGATAAGATATTTCCAACTCTTGCCACAATTCCTCCTCAATTGCCAGTAATTCATTATGAATTTTTAAATCATCTTCCGGCTTACAAAAAACTACCATCTCCACTTTTCTGAATTCGTGGACTCTCAAAATTCCGCGCACGTCCTTGCCGTAGCTTCCGGCTTCGGTTCTATAGCAAGAAGAAATCCCTGCATATTTTATAGGTAATTTTTCTCCGTCAATTATTTCATCGGTATGAAGGCCGACTAGAGTTATTTCGGCCGTTCCAATCAAATCCAAATCTTCGCCTTCAATGTGATATATCTGACGCTCTTTTTCGCTTCGCGCTTGATATCCGCATCCGACAACGTTTTTTTCTTTGGCAACATTGGGAGTAATTAAAACCGTAAATCCTTTTTTTACAAGTTTATGAATAGCAAAATTAATCAGCGCCTGCTCCAAAAAAACACCATCATTTTTAATATAATAAAATCCCGATTGAGCAACCTTTGTTCCTCTTTCGATATCCAAAATGTCGGTTAGTTGTCCGATTTCAACATGATCTTTTGGTTTGAAATTAAATTTTGGAATTTCGCCGACTGTCTTTATGACTTCATTTTTCTCCGGAGATCCGATTTTGACATCATCAGCCGATAAGTTGGGAACTCTGAGCATTAAATCGTCAAATTTTTCGGAAATTAATCTAAACTCGGTTTCTTTTTTCCCCAATAATTCTTTTATTTCTTTTCCTTTTTCTTTGTCGGTATTTTTCTTGCGTTCAGCGTTGAGAGTTTCAATTTCTCCAAGTAGTGTTCTTCTATCCTTATCCAATCTCAAAAGTTCATCCAAAAAATTTATATCAAAACCTTTGCCGATTGCCGACTTTTTAACCACCTCCACATTTTCCCTGATAAATTTTATATCTAGCATCGTATTTAAATTATAAACACATTAGACCGTTTTATGCAAAAAATTTGACATCTCCAAAAATGAATGTAAAAATATCTATGATAAATTTCCTCAAAAATATCGCGGGATGGAGAAGTAGTATCTCGTCAGGCCCATAACCTGAAGATCGCTGGTGCAATTCCAGCTCCCGCAACATAAAATAATTATTCCGCCTGTCGGAATAATTTTTTATGGGGATGGTGAAATTGCATCAGAAGGGGTCGGGAAACCCGTGGTTTCCCGTGTAGGAAATTATTCAAAACCGAGAGGTTTTGAAAGAATCCCGATTTTATCGGGATGATGTAAAATTCCAGCTCCCGCAACATAAAATAATTATTCCGCATGTCGGAATAATTTTTTATGGGGATGGTGAAATTGCTATTTTTTTCTCAATCCAAAAGACCAAGTTCTCTAAAGGCTTTTCTGTACTCTCTCAAATATTCCTTGGTTGTTTCTTTGTCAATCGAAGAATTGTCGTCGTTTTTTAATTTAACCACCTCTGAATGAATTCCTGCTATTTTATCTATATTGGAAACATTTTCCGAATCAACCTTACTCATTCTCTCTTCTTCATTGGCGCCA
>JAJXZH010000015.1 GCA_021780155.1 bacterium | reverse complement strand
AAAGGTTCGAATTTTGTACAATGAATACCGCAATCATGCAAAATACTTCCTTGTGAAGTAATTTTGCAAGATGGTGAAAAGGAGGGTTTTGAAATTCGAATCAGGAAGGGTCGGAAACCAGAATGTTTCCGTGTCGGAAAAAGTCCGCCCAAGGCGGACTTCAAGAAACCGATGGTGTCTTGGGAGGAGTGAAACGACGACGTGAGATTTCCTCCCTCTCCGCTAGTTAGGAAATGAAGTCATTGGCTCGCCCGCTACGCGGGCTCACCAGCCGTTTTAAATTCAGTAATGCCAGAAGTGGACTTTTCTTTTCTAAATTGAAATAGACCATATTATTTGATAGTATGATACTGATAGCGCATAAGATCATTTTAATACTATCAAAATACTGAAAGTATGGCAACCGAAAACAACATTGGTGAAAACATAAAGAAACACAGGACTAAGTCGGGGCTTTCGCAGGAGGATTTTGCCCAAAAGTCCGGTGTAAAATATACAACTCTTACTAAAATTGAGAGCGGGGTTATTAAAACGCCATCGGTCGTAATGGTGGGCAAAATTGCGAAAGCCCTTGGTGTATCAATCGAGGAATTGTTGAAATAAAACTATGAACTGGCTAAAAAGTTTTAAACCGCAAAAATTAACAGCTCTCAGAGAGCTCGATATGAAAATTTTTGAGAGTGCGGCTCTTTCGGCGCAACCCATAACAGAAGACTTAAAGAAGAAGTTAGGCGAAGATAGCGAGGAATTTGAATTGAAATTCATGCCAGTGTTATTTGAGTTTCTGTATTTCTATCTCCATCTTGCAAACAGATCAGCTTTTACCCAGCTAGGCGGAGAGAAGAGCCAAAAACTCTCACACGAGATGATAAGGATTTCGATTGAATTGACAATAGAAGCCCAGATGGGCCATTGGCCCGAGAATCTGAGAGAGGGCATCAAAAAAGATTCATTCCATAACTACAATGTAGCGGAATCAAATTATGCAATGTGTAAAGATATTTTATTGAAACCGGAGGATGACACAAAAACCATAGATAAAATAGCCACCGGCCAAAAAAGTAAATCTATGATCGGCCAGCTTATAGATAATATTTCTGAGATTATTACAGGGAAAGTAAACACGGATATTTTATTTCAATTACAGGTGTGGGAAGCTGTCGTAAAAATATTGGAGAAAAACAAAAAAGATATAGATGTGTTGATACCAAAAGCATTTGCAGAATTAAAATAATTATGTGGCCATTTAGCAAAAAAGCAAATTTGCTCGGATTCAAGAAAGATCATCAAGGAAACTTGATGTTTGAATTAACCGAGGAAGAAAAACAAGAAGTCCAAAAGATGTTTGATATGTTCAAAAGACCCAATGGCGAATTTGTTGTAAAAGCAGAAGTGGCCGATGAAATCCAAAAAGGGATGACCGCACAAGGACTATTTTATTATGCCAAAGACCAAATAATGCAGTCAGAATTTGATTCAAACAAGGATAAGAAAAAAGAATTTATTGATAAAGCTATTGCTTCAATATCAAAGGCGTATAGTTTTTGCCCACTCCCAATTTATATGTATGACTTGGCTTGCTTTGTGGAAATGAATGGTAAAATAAATGAGGCGAAAAATGCCTTTACCAGTTTTCTTGAGTTGCAAAAAGATTTCAAACCAAGTCAAATACAAGAAATGTTTCTGAACGCACAATCGCGAGATGTTGATGAGGCAGTAAAAGATGCAAATTTAAAAACAGGATGAAGGCCGCCAAAGAAAAACTTGAAATCGTCCTTTCCGCCCGCCGAGCTCAGCCAGTTCCGTTCGGATATTTTCAAAAAACATCGCAATAAAACAAGAGTCCCCATTTTGATATTTCTGTTTCTAACCTTTAATGTTACAATCCACATATGGAATACAACAATATTACGACCGTGCTCGAGTTGCCGGGCAAAAAGATAATCAAAAACTTTGGTTTAGTGAAAGGGATTACCGTGAGGTCGAGGTCAATTTTTGGAACAGTTGGGGGAGCGCTTCATACGATTGTCGGTGGAAATATCACTTTATTTACCAATTTGTGTGAAAAAACACGCCAGGAATCTTTTGAGTTGATGGTCAAACATGCAGAAGAAATGGGTGCCAATGCTATTATTGGTGTCCGTTATGACGCTAACGATGTTATGTCGGGAGTAACCGAAGTGCTTTGCTACGGGACGGCGGTTTTGGTTGAGTAGAAATTTGGTTTTTTTTAAAGCATTTTGCTCAAAATTTAAAGTATAATTTTTAGGAAACAAATGTCTCTTTTGGGGCAATGTTTTTTTGACAAAAAAATGATCGGTGATAGCATTAATTTTAGAACATTAAAATGGAGGGAGAATGAAAACGAGAGAGGAGATTGATTTTTTGTCTGATTTTGTTTTTGAATCAAATTTCATAGAAGGAATAGAAAGCAATTATGAAAAGATAAAGAAAGATTTCTCGGACGAGGAAAAACATCCTTTCATCGGCCACGCGGGGGCTTTGAGATTTGCAAAATTATCTGCCGAATCAAAAGAACTTTTGGATGAAAATATCATAAAAAAAATTCAAGAAATGATTGTTGAAGAGCAGCCGTTTTTGGGAGAGCAATCACTTGCATCAAATCAAATAGGCGCTTGGAGAACTCATAATATTTCTCTTGTTCATTATGGAGAAAACGGAAAAATATTTTATGTAAAGCCAATCGGCGCGAAATATCAAGACATTCAAAAGGAAATATCAACATTGGTTAGCAAGGTGGTTTTTATGCAGAAGCATCATTTAAAGTCCGATAATGACGAGCAGCTTATTCGTTTCATCGCCTGGTTTCATTATGAGTATGAACAAATTCATCCTTTTGCCGATGGCAATGGCCGTTCGGGAAGGGTTTTGGTTTATTTCCTGTATAGATATTGGAACTTAAAGCCGTTTGTTTTTTACAGCGACGATAAATTCTCGGATTATTATCCTTGTTTTCTTCAAAACAATTCAAAAATGATGGAAAATTATTTTTTGAAACGGACTTTGGTTTAGATTTGGACCGCTTTTAAATTAAGCGGTTTTTATTTTCTGTGATATAATTTTAATATGATTGAGTTGTTTGTTTTAGTGGGAATAATTTTTGGTTTTTTGGCAGGATTAATGGCGTTTTTAATTACCTGGAAAGAATGGGAGAGATATGGATTCAAAAAAAATAAGATGTGGAAAGAATCTCTTTCTATCGGAATATTTGCGTTTTTATTTTTTTTGATTCTCTCGTCAATTTTGGGAGTTGTTTTTTCCCATCTTAATCTTTAATTTAATATTTGTGATTTTAAAAAATAATTTTAAAAAACTATTTGCTATTTTTGGAATATTGATAATTTTGGGACTGGTTGTATTTTTTGCCGAAGTTCTTTATTTAAAAAAAGCCCACAGCTCTTTTGAAAATTATTACTCTTTTCGAGGTTGCGTCAGTTTGGTTGAAAAAACCGATTCTTATGGAATTTGTCGATTGGCTTCGGGGCAGGAAATAAAATTGGTTAAATTTCAGGGAGCTTGGTATCTTGATGGAGATTTGCCGGGAGGATGGTTTAATTTTTAGTTTTAAAAACGCCCATTTTTATTGGGCGTTTTTGTTAGGCAATAAATTATTTATTAAGTGCTGACCTGGTTGATGGCCCGACATATCCTACCGGAGAAATTCCGTTTTCCGATTGGAATTTTTTAACCGCTTCCATTGTTAAATCTCCAAAAGTTCCGGTAACCGGTCCGTTGTAATATCCTTTTTTGGTTAACATTTCTTGAAGTTTGGTAACTTCTTCTCCTTTTGATTTATATCCAATAAATTGAGTAAAAATGTATTTGTTTTGATTTTGATTGCCGGAAGAGTTTGAATTTCCGTAAGACGAAACTTGTATTCCACCCACCACCATAACCGGAATTGTTGAACACAAAGAACTCCCGGACGAGCAAATAGTTATCGATGAAGAGCCGGCTTTTAATCCTACTAATGTCAAAATATTTCCGCTGTTAATAGTGGCAGAAGAAACATCACTATTGCTGTTGGATGAAATGCTGTAAGGGGCGCTTCCTCCCGAAAGCATTAAATTAATTCCTTGCCCAGTTGATAAAACTTGAGTAAGCGTTAATGAAGAATTTGTATTATTTGTCGTTGATCCGCTTACTGTGATATAAAGCGTTCCACATTGACTATTGCTGGAGCAAACGCCGATATTGTCGGTCCCGTTAGAGAGTCCGGTTATAGAGATAGCCGAACCATTAATAATTGCCGAAGCGACAGACGGATTGTTATTTGAAGATACATAATAATTTCCCGATCCGTAAATTGATATGTTTGAAATTTGATTGATCGAAATATTTATACTGCTTTGGCTAAAAGTTATTGTTCCTGAATAAGTATTAACATTGACCGTTACGGAACTGCAAGCATTAGTTGATGAACAGACAGAAATTATTGAAGAACCTGAAGCTACTCCGGTTAAGGTAAGGGCATTTCCCGAGATTGACGCCTGAACGACGCTTGAATTTGAATTTGATGATATTGAATATGGGGCAATGCCTCCGGTGATTGTTATAACAGAAACCTGATTTATTGACAAAGTCGGATTGGTCTGGCTAAAAATCAGAGTTGAATAATTGGAGCTATTAACAGAAGAAGCATTGATTGTCCCGCAAGAACTCATATTAGTTGAACACACGGTAATTGTTGCCGAACCGACAATTGAGCCGGCATACAAAGATATTGAAGAGCCGCTTATGGTCGCTTGGATTGCGGTCGGGTTTGTGTTGTTGGTGACCGCATAGATTCCCGTTCCTCCGCTTACCGATATATTTGCAGTTTGTCCCAAAGGAACGGATAAATTATTTTGACTAAAAATCAATGTTCCTGAAGAGTTATATCCGGAAACGTTAATTGAAAGCGTCTGACAATTTGCATTATTTGTCGTGGAGCAGATGGTCATATTCGTTGAACCGGAAACAGTTCCTGCCGTAACGGTAATTTGGCTTCCATTAAAAGAAGCGCTGGCGACGGAAGGATTTGAGTTGGACGAAAGATAAAAAGAGCCCGAAATACTGGCGGTAACAATTGACGATTGGCCAGAAGACAAAGAGAGTGAGCTTGGAGTTAAATAAAAATAGTTAGAAGAAGAAGTTGAGGTGTACGGCCATTGCAGAGAATTTGAATTTTTACCGTTCACTGATGCATATACGATGCTTCCGGGGGTGATGTTATATTGAGAGGTGCTGATGGTAACGGTGTAATTTCCGCTGGAATCAGTCGTCCCCAAAGAACGCATTTGAGATGAATAATTCAAAATCACAGGATAATTTGGGTCGGCGCTACTTATATTTACTTGGACATAATCGCCGTTATTCTGATAAAAAGCGCTAAATATCGGAGTGGCGGCGCTGGCTGATGACGCCCAAAATAATCCGATGGTTGCGACCGTTAAAATTGTGGCCAAAAAGTATCTTTTTTTCATATTTTTATTTTATTAATTAAAATTAGATATATTTTTTAATTTATATCAATTCAATTATACAACGTTTTAGAAAATAAAAAGTTATCAAAAGTGGATAACCTTTTTGCTTTTCATTCAAATTTCATAAAAATTTCATTATATCTTGTTAAAATTTGCTTCGCACCAAAATTGAAGTCCATTCGTATTAATAAGTGCTTGATTAAGTTGTCATTTATCAAGCAATTGAATAATAAAATTAATTAACTTTTTAAGTATTATGATGAATAAAAAATATATTTTTTTGGCGGGCATATTGGTTTTTGCGATAGTAGTCGTATTGTTGGCTCCGATGCTGGCTCAAACTGCCGGATTGGCGATGGGCATAGTTTCCATCGCTCCAGTTTTTGCCGCTCAAACAACGGAAGCGACATTGACGGCATCTGATTTTGCTCATGGCGGTTTTGGAATGGCTTGGGGCAATAACAGAATGAAAGAGTTCGGCTCCGGAATTTTTGGGGTTGTCTCGGCAATTAACGGAAACACCATAACTATTGATTCTAAATCTAAGAACGATTCTTCGGTTGTTTATGCGGTTAATGCCGGAGGCGCTACGATTATGAAAAATGGCGCCAGTTCTTCTGTTTCCGGCATAGCGATAGGCGATAGTTTATTTATTAAAGGAAGCATTAGTGGTAACACAATAACGGCAACTTTAATCAGAGATAATATCGCTCAACGCCCGGGAATATCGGGAACTGTTTCTTCGATTAGTGGAAGCACCTTGACTGTCACCGATAGAAAAAAGATTGTTTATTCCGTTGATGCCTCTGGGGCAAGTATTGATAAAAACGGAACTTCATCTTTGATCTCCAATATTAATGTTGGTGATAAAGTTATGGTATTTGGAACAGTCAATGGAAATTCTGTTGTTGCTACCTCTATTAGAGATATCATTCAAGATAAAAAAGGATTTGAGGCCGGTGGACTTGCAAATATTCAGGGGAATGGCCAGCCACTCGTTAGCGGAACGATAACTTCAATCAGTGGTGAGACAATAAACATAACAAACAAGAGTAATGTTTCTTATGTAATTAATGCTACCAATGCCAAATTTATGAAAGGAAGCGCCAGTTCTACAATCTCTAATTTTTCCGTTGGTGATTCAATAGTTGTTCAGGGAACGATAAATGGAAATTCAGTTTCCGCCTCCTCGGTTATTGGAGTAAATAATCAAAATGGAAATTCAATGTCACAAAATAATCAACCTAAAGCGAGGGGCGTTGGAAGGGGATTATTTGGAGGAATATT
Organism: bacterium; assembly: GCA_021780155.1. Lineage (GTDB taxonomy): Bacteria > Patescibacteriota > Minisyncoccia > UBA6257 > JAGOQP01 > JAKAHY01. The sequence goes on along the minus strand of JAJXZH010000015.1, from coordinate 9,012 downwards.
CGGATTTTTTCAGAGATTATTTGGTTTCTAAAATATAAAAAATAAAACAAAAACAAAATAGAAAGGTTTAATTTAATAGACCTTTCTATTTTTATTGATGTTTTATAGTATAATTATTTTAAACCGGCAATTATAGAAACACATTATTTAATGTCAGTAAACGATCAAGAGCTTATAAAAAATTACTTGGACGGCGATGATTCCAACTCTTTGAAGGAGTTGATAAGTCGCTATAGTAATCACATTTTTAACTTTATCCGCCAATATGTTGGCGATTTTGAGCAATCCGCCGATTTGACACAAGACACATTCATTAAAGTTTGGAAAAATATAAAAAAATTTGATCCGCAAAAAAGTTTTAAAGTTTGGATTTTTCAAATTGCCAGAAATACGGCAATTGATTTTTTAAGAAAGAAAAAAGAAATACATTTTTCGGAATTGGAAAACGAAGAAGGAGATCAAGTTGATTTTGAAGATGATAGTCAAAACATTGAAAAAATTATTGAAAAAAAAGAAAGCCGGGAAAAGATAAGAAAAATATTTGAGTCGTTGCCTGAAAATTATAAAGCGACTCTTCTTATGTATTATCAGGCAGAGCTTAATTTTAGAGAAATATCAGAGATAACAGGTATGCCGATTGATACCGTAAAAAGTCGTCATCGTAGAGCAATTTTGGCTATAAAAAAAGAAATAGCCAAAGAAAATGCACCAAAACATCATTAATTTTCGTATAAAAATTGTTATGGATAATTTTGATAAAATCGGGGAAATTATAGCTCAGCTGTCTACTGAAGCGCCGGAAGACCTTTCTCAAAGGATTTTTTTGGCGATTGAAAAAAGAGAAAGCAGAATGGCAAAGATAAAGATAGCGATTTTTGGTTTCATTTCGTCGGTTTCATTCGTTTTAATTTATTTTGCCGGAACATCGGCTGTTGCAAATTTTTACAGCAGTGGAACTCCGCAGACATTTTCTTTGATATTTTCCGATTTTCAGTCGGTAGTCGCCAATTTTGGAGATTACTTTATATCCATCGGGGAATCATTCCCGATTGTTCCTTTTGTTTATGCGCTTTTGAGTCTGGTGATTTTTGCGGTCTTTACCGGATTGTCGCTTAATAATATTCAAAAATTTAAAGAATTAAAAACAAATTTAAACTATGATTACAAACATAATTAAATCGAGATGGTTTGTCGGTTCTATATCCATTATTGTTGGTCTTATTTTGATATTGATGGCTTTTTGGTTTGGGATGTATGTTGGCGAAAGACGCGCTGACTTTGCCAGAGGGTGGGGAGATAATTATGGAAGAATTTTTGGACAACCAAGAATGGGATTTTTCCCGGAACCAGGAGAAAATCCGGTCCCAAGAGGTTTTGGAAATGGCGGAGTTGTTTTGAAGGTTGAAGGCAATGCGATAGCCATTAAAGGCAATGACAATGTGGAAAAAACCGTTGTTGTCGCCACTTCTACTCCAATCAGAGAGGGGATGACTTCTATTTCGGTGGATAAAATAAATCCCGGAGATTCAATCGTTATTATCGGCGACCCGAACAGCTCGGGACAAATTCAAGCCAGATTCATAAGAGTTTTTCCTTCAAATATTAATTCCTCAAGCACCCAATTTCAATCAATGATGGGTGGTGGAATGATGGAAAATTCAAGCGGGACATTAAGCCAATAATTAATAATAAAATAAAAATATGAATGCGATAAAAAATGCCTTGTCTTTAATCTGGAAAAAATCAGTTGAACACAAATTTATATCCGTTTTGATATTGCTTGTTGTTGTTTTTGGTATTTATTATTGGCAGACGAATTCTTCTTCCAATACTTCAGCTACTCAGTATGTTTTGGGAGTTGTTTCAAAAGGAACGATTGTTTCGTCGGTTTCCGGAACAGGACAAGTTTCTGCTTCAACCCAATTGGATATCAAACCTCAGGTTTCGGCAAATGTTATTGCCGTTCCGGCAATTCAAGGAGAAAGCGTCAGCGTTGGTGATGTTTTGGTTAGATTGGACTCAACTTCCGCGCAAAAATCTGTTCGTGATGCGCAGACCTCTTTGGATAGCGCCAATTTGGCTTTGCAAAAACTTCAACAGCCGCCGACTCAACTTTCTTTGATTCAAGCTCAAGACGCGGTAACTCAAGCTCAACAATCAAAACAAAGTGCTCAAGATGATTTAGCGCAGTCATATAGTTCGGGTTTTAATTATGTTTCAACTTCTTTTATTGATCTTCCCGGAATTATGACCGGACTTAACAGCATTCTTTATGATTTTAATATTAATAAATCTCAATCAAATGCTTATGCTTATTATGATTTGATAAAAAGTTATGTTTCCAACGCAGATCAATTCAGAGATTCCGCCTTAAACGGTTATCAAACGGCTTACTCTGCCTACAATACAAATTTAAATGATTATAAAAATACAAGTATTTTTGCCAGCTCGACTGCCGTTAGTGCTTTAATAGACGAAACTTATAACACCGAGCAGCTGGTTTCCGAAGCATTAAAAAATACCAAAAATTTTCTTGATTTGGTAAATAATACTTTGCAAAATGGTTCTCAAAAAATAAATCCTCCGGCAATTCTTTCAACTCACGAATCAGATATTCAATCTTACATAATAACAACCAATACGGATTTGGGTAATTTATTGAATATAGAAAATACGATTAAAAATGATCAAAACACAATTATTGTTTCCAGCCAGACAATCTCCGAAAAAACAGAAGCATTAAAAGAACTTCAGGCCGGAACCGATCCGCTGGATATTCAATCTCAGCAATTGGCGGTGACTCAAGCTCAAAACGCTTTGTTGGATGCGGAACAAAATCTTTCTTATTACACAATCAGAGCTCCCTTTGATGGCGTTGTTGCTCAGGTTGATGTGATAAAAGGCGATCCGGCATCTTCCGGTTCGGCGGTGGTTTCGCTTATCACCCCCAAACAAATAGCCGATATTACTTTAAATGAAGTTGATGTTTCAAAGGTAAAAATTGGTCAAGATGCAACTTTAACTTTTGATGCCTTTCCAAACTTAACTATTGCCGGAAAAGTGGCCCAAGTGGATACCATTGGAACTGTTAGTCAAGGAGTTGTAACTTATAATGTTGAAATTTCTTTTGACAATCAAAATGGAAATATAAAACCAGGGATGAGCGTTTCGGCTTCTATTATTACTAATGCCAAACAAAATGTTTTGTTAATTCCCGGTTCGGCGATAAAAACACAAAATCAAAAAAGCTATGTTCAATTTGTTGGAAGCGCCAATTCATCGACAACGCAAGGGTTAATTATCGGACAGCTTACCACTCTAAACACAACTCCCACAATTCAATCCGTTCAAACGGGTCTGTCCAATGATTCAAATACGGAAATTACCGGTGGTCTTAATGAAGGTGATGTGGTTGTTGTTCGTTCGGTCAATTCTTCATCGCAGACTCAATCCACATCCCAATCAAATAGCGGCAGAGTCAGGATTCCCGGGATAGGAGGTTTTTAAAAAATAAAAAAATGATTGAATGCTTGGATATTGTAAAAATTTATAAAAACGGCGATGTTGAAACTCCGGTTTTGAAAAATGTTTCATTCAAAATCAACGATGGAGAATTTGTCGCCATTATGGGGCCATCTGGTTCCGGAAAATCAACCCTGATGCATATTTTGGGCGCTTTGGATACGCCCACCTCCGGAGTTTATAAACTTGATGACCAAGATGTTTCAAAACTTTCCGACGACCAGTTGGCCAATATAAGAAAAAATAAAATTGGATTTGTTTTTCAATCGTTTAATCTTCTTTCTCGTGCAACGGTGATAAGAAATGTTTCTTTGCCTCTTATTTATTCGGAAGTTCCAAAAGAAGAGAGGATAAAAAAAGCCAAACAATCTTTGGTTTTAGCCGGACTTCCGGAAAATCGATGGGAACATTTATCCAATCAGTTATCCGGAGGACAGATGCAACGAGTTGCCATTGCCAGAGCCCTCGTTAATGACCCATCTATAATTCTTGCCGACGAGCCGACTGGTAATCTTGATACCAAAACAGGAGAAGTAGTTTTGGCGACTTTTCAGGAACTTAATAATAAAAATCATCACACCATTGTCTTAATCACTCATGAATTGTATGTCGCTCAACACGCCGACAGAATTATTCACATTCAGGACGGATTGATTATAAAGGACGAAAAAAATCAAAACAAAAGAATTGTTAATAACGATTTAAATTGATATTTATAATTTATGAAAATATCCGATATTTTTGAAGAAACATATTTTTCTTTGATGTCCAACAAAGTTAGGACCGGTTTAACAATGCTTGGAATTGTTATCGGCATCGGCTCGGTTATTGGAATGGTTTCTATCGGACAGGGAGCGCAAGGAAATATAGAATCAAGAATTCAATCTATCGGTTCGAATCTGATTTTGATTATGCCGGGAGCTCAGAGGGGGGTGGGAATGGAAGTAAGTTCCGGCAGGGGCTCGGCTCAAACATTGACTTTGGATGATGCCAGCGCCATTGCTTCATCGGTTTCGGGAGTGGAAGCGGTGGCTCCGGAAATATCAAGAAGATATCAGGTTACGGCAGCAGGAACTAACACAAATGTTTCGGTTGTTGGAACCGTTTCTTCTTATCCTCAAGTCAGAAATGTTGCCATTGATCAAGGTTCTTTTATCACCGACCAAAGCGTTCAGGACTTTTCCAAAGTCGCTGTCTTGGGCCCTTCGGCAAGAGATGATTTATTTGGAACCGGAGCGCAAGCCATTGGTCAAATGATAAAAATAAATAAAGTTGATTTCAAAGTTGTTGGCATAACTCAAGCCAAAGGGGGAAATGGTTTCGGCAGTCAAGATGATATGATTTTTGTTCCATTAACTTCCGCTCAAAGATATCTTGAAGGCGATACTTATGTCACAACGATCAGCGTTCAAGCTCAAAGTCAAAATGTTATGTCCGATGTTCAACAGCAGATAACCAGTTTGCTTTTGGAAAGACATCACATTTCGGATCCGACTCTGGCAGATTTTAATGTTTTAAATCAATCGGATATCGTGGCGGCGGCATCTTCGGTAACAAGCACCTTCACTATTTTGCTTGGAGCCATTGCCGGAATTTCACTCTTGGTTGGAGGTATCGGAATAATGAATATGATGCTTACCACCGTTACCGAAAGGACCAGAGAAATCGGACTGAGAAAAGCCGTTGGCGCCAAAAGCAAGGATATCAATGTTCAATTTTTGACAGAATCGGTGGCGCTTACTTTTATGGGTGGAGTTTTCGGATTTATTTTGGGATGGGTTCTGGCGTTTTTGGTGACTCAATTTGCCGGTATTACCACTCAAATTTCTCTTTCTTCGGTGATTTTGGCGTTTGTCGTTTCTGCCGGAATCGGAATTGTTTTTGGATATTATCCGGCAAAACGAGCCGCCAGCCTAAATCCGATTGAGGCATTGCGTTATGAATAATAAAATTAAAATATAATTAATAAAAAAAATATGAAAAATTCAAAATTAATAACTTCAATAATTTTATCGGTCGTCATTTCGGGGGCATTGTTTTATTACATCGGAATTAAGTCTGCTTCCTCGACAACTTCCGGCGTTTCCGGAAATTTAGGGAGATATTATCAAGTCGGAGGAAATAAAAGTGGCGGACCTTCCGGTAATTCTTTCGTCGGTTCCGTGATAGATAAAAATAGTCAAAGCATAACCGTTCAATCCAGAGATGGAAGTTCAAAAATTGTTCTTGTTTCCGGAGCTACTCAAGTATCAAAATCGGTTTCGGGAAATTTAAATGACTTGTCTAATGGAGAAAATGTGGTTATAATAGGGCAAACAAATTCGGATGGTAGTATAACTGCCGAATCGATTCAAATAAGGTCCAAAGACGCTCCAAATTTCAACAATCAAGCGACAACAACGACCGGAGTAAATCAAACAAATTAAAAACATTTTAATGGAAACAGAAAAAATAACAGAGGGAAAAAAGAGATTTTATCATAAACACAAGAGTCTTTTGAAGGACAAAGATTTTTTGGAATCTTTAGGGCTTTCGATTCTGTTTTTGATTGTCGGACTGGTGTCCACTTTTTTTGCCATCATCTATGCTACCGACAGTGCTAGTCGTCCAGTAACCGATATTATTTTAAGTAATATTCCGGTCTTTAATCTTGATTGGGCTTTTGTCTACGGACCGGTTGTATTTTGGGTTATGATTGCCGTTTATCTGCTTGTTTTTGACCCCCAAAAAATACCCTTTTCCTTGAAGGCCATTTCTTTATTTTTGGTTATTCGTTCCGTATCTATCAGCTTAACTCATATCGCTCCATTCCCAACTCACGCTCAGATAGACATCTCGGGATTTTTTGGCGTTTTTACCAATGGCAGTGATTTGTTTTTTTCCAGTCATACGGGGATGCCTTTTTTGATGGCTTTGATTTTGTGGAACAATAAAATAATGAAATATTTTTCCATAGTCGCCTCCATTTTCTTTGGGGTAGTGGTTCTTTTGACTCATCTTCATTATTCCATCGATGTTTTTGCCGCATTTTTTATAACCTATTCAATTTATGTTCTCGGTAAAAAATGGTTCAAAAAGGATGTTTTAATTGGGGAAATTGCTTAATTTTTTGTGGCCATTTTTTGCTCTTGCAAAACAAAAACCATCTATTATAATGGTTAGGTAACCTAAATGTTAGTATTTCCAACAAAATGGACAAAAAAATAATCAGAGAAATAATGATGGATTTGATTTCCATAAGGCGTTCTTTTGCCAAACTGATAGTTTCTAAATTGGCTAAAAGCAAGGTGTCTCCTTTACAACTTCTGATGATGGATTTTATAAATTGCCACGCCGGAGTTTCTCTCAAAGACATAGCTGAACAATTCAAGATTTCGATGGCGTCAGTCTCCGAGCCTGTAGAACAGTTGGCTAAAATGAAAATGCTTAAAAGGAAAGACGATTCCAATGATCGGAGAATATCGCGTTTATTTGTTGAGGATAAGGGAAAAAAGATGCTTAGAAAAACAATGGATGAATCGGTTAAGCAATTATTTGGGAATTTTTCCCAAAAAGATCTTAAAATGTATCATTCGGTTTTGAAAAAAATTTCAATAAATTTAGAAAAAAATAAAAAATAAAATGAAAAAAATATTTGTGTCAGCGTTTGGTTTTATAAAGCGTCGATGGATAATCTCAGGATTGGGATTGGTTGTCTTAATTATTGTTTTGTCTCTTATTTTTTCGAAAGGAAGCAGTTCAGTCAAAACGGTTGCGGTTCAAAAAGGAGAAATTATTTCCGATGTAAGCGTTACCGGAACGGTTACTCCAAGTCAAAATCTTGATTTGAATTTTACCCAAAGCGGAAGAATTTCTTCAATTTCGGTAAATGTCGGAGATAAAGTTTATGCCGGAGAAGTTATGGCAAAATTAGACAATTCCGATCTTGCCGCTCAAGTGTCTCAAGCTCAGGCCAATATTGACATTCAACAAGCCAAACTGGACCAGCTTCAAAGAGGGTCAAGGCCCGAAGATATCAAAGTCACCGAATCAGATTTAAATAAATCAAAAGTTGATTTGGCGGGATATTATAGCGGAGTAATCAATATTTTAAATGATGCTTACGCAAAATCCGATGATGCCATCAGAAATCAAATAGATCAATTTTTTATAAATGACAACACCAGTAATCCTCAATTGACTTTTGTGTCGAGTGATTCTCAAGGGACCAACGACGTTCAATTTGAAAGAGTTTTAGTGGAAAAAGAATTGAATCAGTGGCAATCGGAATTGCCTTTAATTAATGCCAGCAGTTCCAATAGTGTTTTGGATTCGGCAATGGTTTCTGCTCAAAGCCATCTTTCAATTATCAGAAATTTACTCAATGAATTAATGAATGTTTTGCAGATGTCCGTTGGTTTATCTCAATCAACGCTTAATACTTACAAAACTAATTTAAATGTCGCCAGGACGAATGTTAATCTTGCCTCCACTAATATTTCCAATCAACAGCAATTGATTGCCAGTCAAGAAGCTTTGGTCCAAAAAAACCAGGATCAATACAATCTTATTTTGGCCGGTTCCGATCCACAAGATATTGCCGCTCAACAAGCGCAAGTAGATCAAGCTAAAGCCAGTTTGGCTTACGCTCAAGCTCAATATCAAAAAACGCTTTTAATTTCTCCTTTTGAAGGAACAGTCACAAGAATCATTCCTTCGGTCGGGGATGTAGTTGGTGTCAATGATATCGTTTTGTCTTTGATTGGGAGTGGAAATTATCAAATAGACGCCAATATTGCCGAAACCGATATTTCTAAAATAAAAATCGGACAAACTGCTCAAGTTACGCTCGATGCTTACGGACCGGATGTGATTTTCGACGCCAAAGTCGTGAGAATAGATCTTTCTTCTACCGAACTCGAAGGAGTGGCGACTTATAAAACAACTTTTCAATTTGTTAAAAATGATTCAAGAATTTTATCCGGACTTACCGCCAATGTTGATGTCCTTTCGGCAAAAAAAGAAAATGTTCTTTATATTCCGACCAGAGATATAATTCAGGATTCCAATAATCAGTACGTTAATGTTTTGGCCGATTCCAAAACCAATAAAATAAATAAAGTTAAAGTTACTACCGGATTGGTTGGCTCAAATGGGATGACGGAAATAACTTCCGGATTAAATGAAGGAGATTTGGTTGTTTCGGAATAATTTTTGGAAATAAAATAATCTAACACAATATTTTTAGTTATGGCTCTTATAGAGGTAAAAAATTTATCAAAAATATATCAGGAAGGGGAATCAACTTCTGTTGCTGTTGATAGTGTTTCTTTGTCTATAGAGCAGGGGGAATTTGTTTCCATAACCGGACCTTCGGGTTCGGGGAAGTCCACCTTGATGCATATTTTGGGCTGTCTTGATAGGCCAACTTCCGGGCAATATTTTTTCAAAGGCAAAGAATTAAATTCTTATTCCGATTTGGAACTTGCCAAAATAAGAAATCAGGAAATG
>JAJXZH010000026.1 GCA_021780155.1 bacterium | reverse complement strand
TTGGAACAATGGCAGCAACGCTGGAGTTGAGACACTCAACTTGAACAATACTCCGGGCAATACGAACAACAACATCGGCTTTCGGTGTGCCCGCTTTCAGGATAACAATTTTTGCCGGAATTCTTGAGGGGTTTAAATTATTCCAACAGAAGCGCGCAAAATGCAATCCAATGCCCCATTCCTTCTCTGGTAGGGCTTTGCCCGAAAGGGAAAATATAAACCCGTTTCCCCGCGTCATTGTTTTTTATCCCGAGTTTGTCAAAGGATAAACCCTGGCACGGGGCTCCAAACCCCGTTATGATTTTGATTTTAACGGGGCAAAAAGGGTTTTTTAATTATGACTATTTCTTACGACCATATTTTTGATTTTCAAAATCTTCACCGGGCATATGTCGGAGCCAAAAAACACAAACAATACAGAGATTCTATTTTGAAATTCGGATACAAACTGGAAGGAAATTTGATTAAATTGCGCCAGGAATTATCCGATAAAACATATAAGCATGGCGGTTATCGCGAGTTTACGGTTAATGATTCAAAAAAGCGGACAATCAAAGCCGCGCCGTTCCGCGATCGCGTCGTTCATCACGCTTTGTGCAATATTATTGAGCCGGTGCTGGAGAGGGGATTTATCTATGACTCTTATGCCTGTCGGAAAGAAAAGGGAACTCACTCGGCGATAAAACGGCTGGAAAAATTTATCCGGTCGTTAAAATCGCGCGCTCAAAATGACGGCAAAGACAGGCATCAAATTTATTGTCTTCAGTGCGATATTTCCAAATATTTTGACAGCATAAACCACGATGTTCTTATTAAATTGCTTGAAAGAAAAATAAAAGATAAAAATATCTTATGGTTATGCCGTGAGATTATCGCCAGCAATAAAAAAGCCTGCCCGCCATCGCCATGCTCAGGCGTTAGCTGGCGGGGCATTCCGATAGGCAATCTTACCAGCCAGTTATTTGCCAATGTTTATTTGAATGAGCTTGATAACTTTGTGAAACGGAAACTTAAAGAAAAATATTACATTCGTTATATGGACGATTTTCTGATTTTGGGACTGGACAAAAAACATCTCCGTGATGACAAAGAATATATAAGAGTATTTTTACGCGACCAATTGAAATTGGAATTGCATCCAAAAAAAGCCGAGATTTTTCCAATTGGTTTTTTTGAAAATTTCCCGATTTCCAACCGAAAAAATCGTGGAGTTGATTTTTTGGGATATGTTGTGCGCGACGGCAAACGATACCTGAGAAGATCCACAATTAAACGATTTTTAAAAAAGAGCAGGCGATATGCGGTTATGTTTAAAGACGGACAGGTATCCAAGCAAAGTATTCTAAACGCCTATTCTTCCTGGCGTGGATATTTTAAATTCGCCGATGCTTATAATTTGATAAAAAAGATTGTTGCAGATGATATATTTATCTCTTGCGCTTGGTATCAATATTGATACCAAGGAACTATTCAAATTTTTATCACTTACCATCTTCACTCTCTGTTTTATTTTGATATTGATAAAACAAAAACGAATATCTTTCCTTATTACATTATTATCCGATCGGATAATAATGTAAGAGGTCTGAAGTTATTGATTTTGATAGTATTATTGTAATTCACTTAATTTAACTCTATTTATTTTATTTCTATTTCAGCCACTATGCTATAGCATAGTGGCATCAAACATTCATCCGATTATTTCTGTCTGGTATCAATATTGATACCAGGAGTGCTTTGTCGGCAATTGACTTTTTTTCTTCGTTTGATATAATGCATTTAGATCCGCCTAGAAAGAGCGGATTATTTATTAATTTAAGACACGATATGTTTGATATAAAAACACTAAATAAAGCCATCGAACAATTGGCAAGCGAGAAAGACATAAAAGTCGACCAGGTTATTGAGGCGGTTGAGGCGGCTTTGGCTTCGGCTTACAAAAAAGAATATGAAAAAAAAGGAGAAGTCATCCGTTGTTCTTTGAATTCCAAAAAAAATCAATTGAATTTTTATCAAGTTAAAACCGTCGTTGATGATTCAACGGTTCGTTTTGAACAAGAAACTCCAACTGACGAAGATGGCGCGCAAACCGACGCAAAAAAAATCCAGAGCAAATCAATATACGACCAGCGTGAATCCGAGTCGGATAATGAGGAAACTATTTTGCCTCTTTATAATCCCGAAAGGCACATTCTTCTTGAGGATGCCAAAGAAATAAAAAAAGATGCCGTTGTAGGCGATGAAATTTTATTTGATTTGGAATCACCATCGTCTGATTTTGGGAGAATTGCCGCTCAAACGGCAAAGCAAGTTATTTTGCAAAAACTTAGAGAAATTGAAAAGTCGGCAATTAAGTCCGAATTTGAAAACAAAGCCGGAGGCTTGGTTAGCGGCACTGTTCAGCGCGTTGAGCGAGGAAGTGTTTTTGTCGATTTGGGCAAAGCGTCGGGAGTTATGTTTTTTTCGGAAAGTATTTCCGGAGAGCGATGTAGAATAGGTGAAAGATTTAAATTTTATCTGCTTTCTGTCCAAGAAAATAGCCGTGGTCCGCAGTTGATTCTTTCCCGTTCTCATCCAAATTTTATTTCCGAACTTTTTAAATTAGAAGTTCCAGAAATTGCCGAAGGCGTTGTTGAAATCAAAGGAGTAATCAGAGAGGCCGGAAGCAGAACAAAAATATCGGTTGCTTCCAATTCCGAGGGTGTTGACCCCGTTGGTGCCTGCGTTGGACAACGCGGAGCCAGAGTGATAGCGGTTAATAGTGAAATAGGAAACGAAAAAATAGACATCATTGAATATTCAGACGACCCCGCCGTTTACATTTCCAATTCTCTTTCTCCGGCATTGGTTTCTTCGGTGGAGATAATAAAAAATCGTCATGAGGCGTTGGTTTTTGTTCCCGAAGATCAATTGAGTTTGGCTATCGGCAAAGGTGGACAAAATGTGCGACTGGCGGCAAAATTGACCGGCTGGAAAATAGATGTCAGATCTCAATCAAATCCCGACAAAGAACAGGAAGGAGGAACTTCCGAATTTGATAAGAAAAATGGAAATTTAGAAACAGACGAAGATGAAAAGTCTTCGGAATCTAACGAGGAATCGGACGAATAGTTTTTAAATTAAATTATGAATCATTGGACGCTTGGGCTAATTGTTTTTGGCTCTCAGGTGGCGGTTATTTTAACTGCCGGTTTGTTGTTCAAAAAAATAACATCAAGATTGATTTTACCGGCAAGCTCAAGTGGTGAAAATTACGGAATCTTTAAACTTTATTTTTCAAAAACAAAAAATATTTTTTCCAAAAAAGAGATTTATTTTTCACTAATTTTATTTGTTGTTTTATTTTTGGTGATTGGTTTTTGGCAGGGGCAGTCGGCGGCAATTTTGTTTTTATTTGGCACAATAATTGCAATTGTCGGAGAATTTATTGAATCGATTGTTTTTGTAAAACTGGACGATTTTTTATCAAGTCGTCAAAATTGGGATAAAAAAGATCAAAATACATATTCCAGAAAAACATCTTTAATTTTGGCTTCTTTGTCTTCGTTTTCTATTGCGGTGATTTTTGCTCTATATTTTATATTAAACTTTAATTTATTTTCCTTAGGATGGTTTGCTTTTGGAGTTTTATTTGTTTTTGTGATGGTTGAATTTTTTAGATATTTTTTAAACAAAAAAGGGGTCTGTCTTGGATTTTTTGGAACTTATTTTTTGGTTTCAATTTTGCCTTTGTTTTTGGCGATTATTTTTATCGGTACAATCGGTTCTCTTATTTTCCCACTTTTACTTTCTTCGATGTCTATCTTAACTTATGTTGTGGCGACTTTTGTTTTGTTTTTTACGAAACATAAAAATTTAACAAGTTTTTATTTTTGGCGGGCAATTTTAATGCTGGTATTTCTTGCTATTATTTTTTACCCCGCATCCTCAATGATTTTTGGCGCCGGATATTTTAGAATTTATCTTTCGTCTTTGCTGGGAGTGTCGGGGGTGGTCATCTTGGCTTTTTTGTCTGAACGTTTTTTTGCTCAAGATGGTAAATTTTTGAAAAAAATGTTTTTATTTATTGCTGTTGTCTTTTTATCGGCATTGGCTGCCTATAAACTCGAGGGATTTTATGGAATAGCGCTTGGACTTTCGGCAGTGGCTCCGCTTTTGTATCTTTCCGAATAGAAAATTATTGATTATGAATTGATATAATTTTTGCGAAGATTCTTGATAAATGATTTTTTTATATTATAATTTAGTGTAATTAATTTTTATTAATTTTATAACATGAGCTTAATTCCAATGGTTATTGAAAAATCGCAAAACGGAGAAAGAGCATATGATATTTACTCCCGATTGCTCAAGGAAAGAATTATTTTTATTGGCGGTCCGATTACCGACGATGAAGCCAATTCCGTAATTGCCCAGCTTCTGTTTCTGGATCACGAGGATCCCAAAAAGGATATTTTGATGTATATCAACAGCCCTGGCGGGTCGGTTACTGCCGGTCTTGCTATTTATGACACAATGCAGCATGTTAAACCGGATGTTTCAACAATTTGTGTTGGAATGGCAGCCTCAATGGCGGCCACTCTGCTTACCGCCGGCAAAAAAGGAAAAAGATTTGCTCTGCCCAACTCCGAAATTTTAATTCACCAAGTTATGGGAGGAGCCGAAGGGCAGGCGACTGAAATAGAAATCACCGCCAAACAGATTTTGAAGATTAAAGACAAGCTGAATCAGATTTTATCCAAACACACGGGACAGCCGATATCAAAAATAGAAAAAGACACCGACCGAGATTATTATATGAGCTCCCAAGAGGCCAAAGAATATGGACTGATTGATGAGATAATTAAAACTAAATTAAAATAACTTCAAAAAACCGCCTCAAAAATTTATGGCGGTTTTTTATTTTTTGTGATAACATCTTTGTATGGATAAAAAAATAGCAATATTTGACGCTAAAGGTTGGGAGGCCGACTACTTAAAAGATGCCTTAATAAAGGCCGGTTTTGAGTGCGATGTCTATGATGGAGAGTTGAACGATAAAAATCTTCCGCCTAAAAACGACTATGAAGCAATTTCCGTTTTTATCAGCTCAAAAATAGACAAAACGGTTATTGATTACTTTCCAAATTTAAAATTAATCACCACTCGTTCCACCGGATTTGACCATATTGATTTAACTTATGCCCGTTCGAAAAATATCGGTTTAGGGTATGTCCCTTATTATGGAGAAAACACCGTTGCTGAGTTTGCTATGGGTTTGATTTTGACTCTTTCAAGAAAACTTTATTGGAATATAGAAAGAATCAAGGTAGAAGATAAATTCAACTTTGACGGATTAACGGGGGTTGATTTAAAAGAAAAAACTTTGGGTATAATTGGCGCCGGTCACATCGGTCAGCATCTGATAAAAATGGCAAAGGGTTTTGAAATGAACGTTATTGCTTTTGACAGAAATCCGAATCCGCAAATCGCCAAAGATTTTGGTTTTGAATATAAAACAATTGATGAAGTTTTGGGACAATCCGATTTTATTTCACTGCACCTTTTTTATGCTCCTGAGACGCATCATATTATAAATAAAGAAAGCATAAAGAAAATAAAAAAAGGCGCTTATTTGATAAATACCGCTCGCGGTCCATTAATTGAAACTGAGGCGTTGGTAATGGCGTTAAAAGACGGAATCTTGGCTGGAGCGGGACTGGACGTTTTGGAAGAAGAGGACATATTAAAAGACGAAATGGGGTATTGGATGAAATTTGAGAAAACCGCCGAGCCGACGAATATGGAAAATGTTTTGTATAACCATATTCTTATGGATATGCCCAATGTGATAATTACTCCACACAACGCTTTTAACACCAAAGAGGCAATAACACGAATATTGGACAATGATATTGCCAACGTTGGAGGTTTCTTTTTACAAGGAGGAGTCAAAAATCCGATAAAATAAAATAATTCAATAAAAAAACTCCCGCATTTCGGGAGTTTTTGTTTAATTTTGTTTTTGTTCTTTTTTGGCGATTTTTATTTTAATCAATAATCGAAGTCCGACTTCAATAAATCTATTTTTCATTTTTTGAATCAAGAGTGATTGGCCTGCCACTTTTTCTATCGACTTGTGTAAAATAGTGACAATTGCCGAGTATCCTATCAAGCTCCAAAACCCCCAAGAATGAATCAGCGGGTAAAAAGATCTGGGATACTCTATTGTTTCTTTAATTGTCGGCAAGATGGGAATGCAAAAAATTGCGGTAAAGAAATAAAACATTCCAATTCTTGTCCAGTAGGAAAAATTTATTTTTGAGTGCTTCAATCTGTAAGCAAATATTGGATAAACAAAAAATATCCAAATAGTGGGGATAACCGGCAACACGATGAGCATTATCAACGGGCCCAAAATAAATTCAATGGGTGTTGTTACCCAGTCGGGCATTGCCCCCCCCTCGTTCAAATAGCTGAATTTAAATTACTTTTTTTGATGATGTTTGTCCATAGTCGGTCACTTCTTTTTTATTTCTGCCAGTCTATAAGCGACAATACCAAACGCGACCGATACATTTAGCGACTCCTTTTTTCCATACATTGGGATTTCTACGATTTTATCGCATTGATTTAAAATAGATTTTGAAACTCCTCTAACCTCATCTCCAACAATTAAAGCCAAGTGGGTATTTTTTTTGATAGACGATAATTTTTCGCAAGAGATTGATTTTTTATTTTGTTCAACGGCGATAATTTTATAATTTTCTTTTTTTAGTTTTTTTATTAATGCTATCGTCGCTTTGGATGATGGCGAGTCGCCGATTTTTTCCCAAGCAACAAAATCTTCCGCTCCGAGAGCAACTTTTGATAATTCTTTTCTTTTATCGCCAAATCTATCCAATGGAGTTGGTGTTATCCCACAAAGATAAATTTTTTTAAAACCGGTAGCATCAGCCGTTCTGAATATGGAACCGACATTATGCAAACTCCTGATATTAAATAGTAAAATAACCATAAACTTAGTGTATCAGTAGTTTAGCCATCAATCAAAAATTGACTAAAAATAAAAAAGAATGTATAAAATATAAAGCTCTTAAAACACAAAAGAAAGGAGAGTCCATTGAATAAGCCACGCGAGGCGCTAAGTTCTCAAGGGATAATTTTTGTTAGTGGGGTTCTTTCCACTCACGATAACGGGAAAAGATGCAAAGTAATCGGCTATTGTCTGGGATTAACCGAAGACACGTCCCGTTTTAAGGAATTTTTTGCGGACACGATTGGCGTTGCCGGCACATGGGTTATTGAGGTCATCAATTATGAATCACAAGGAGTTTCTTTTTATCATGAAGTTGTTATTGATGGGGTAAAATATTTTATTCCATCGCACAGAATTTCTTTTGATTTTTGATTTACCGGGAAAGGAGAGAATGATGGCGGAAAAAACGGAATCTTCCGGCAGTAATCATAAATTGTCGGGCAAGGTTGTTTATTTTAGGGAACCGGTTTCCGTGATGGTTAAAACCAATGAAGGTGATAAAGCAAATCGCTCAGTTCGCATTCCAAAGGGGACGGTTGGAATTTTAACCGGAGGATTCGTCAACAAAAAGATAAATAATCGACTCACAACCTTTCTTGATGTCAAAGTGATTCTTTTTTCAAATTGTGCGGAATTTTCAAAAAAATACACAATGCTTATCTCGGTTGCGCTTGGTAATTTGAAATTTAATTCCGATATCACAATCAACTAATCCCCATAAACGGGGATTTTTAATAAAAAAAACCGCGTTAGACGCGGATTATTGGATTTTTTTAAAAGAGGCATCTTTGACTTCTATTGTCCCATTGTTAAAATCGGAAATAAATCTGACTATATTATTGACGACAAAATCAAAAAATTCGTTAATATTTAAATTAACAAAGACGCCAGTTTTTATTCCATTATTTTTTTGAGTGCATTTTTCGCAAACACCGATAATTTCAACTCCGGTCAAAGCAAGATGTTTCGCGTCAACTTTTACCGATGTTGAATTTTCATCCATCTTAAAGCCGCAAACCAAACTCCACTGATTAATCTCTATTTTTTCTCCACATTGAGGACAATCGGCTCTCGGAGAAATTTTAAATCCGGCCAAATCCGATGGATTCATTTTCTGCCTCCTTTTGCTGACTTCTTTTTATCACAAAATTTTTTTAATTACAATCGCTTGAAGGGTTGTCTTAAAATAGAGTATGATAATCACATGTTTGATATCAATGGGAAAATAGACGATAAACTGCTTTTTTTGGTTGAGAAGGAAAAATTAAGGCAAAAAAGAGCCATTGATTTGATTGCTTCGGAAAATTTTGCTCCCGATAGTGTTTTGAAGCTGATTGGAAGCGAGCTAACCAATAAATATTCCGAAGGTTATCCAAAAGCAAGATATTATCCGGGCAATGAAATTTATGACAAGATAGAAAACATCGCTCGTTTGAAAGCTTTAAAATTATTCAAATTATCTCCCCTAAAATGGGACGTTAATGTTCAGCCGTATTCGGGGGCAATTGCCAATCTTGCTATTTATAACGCCTTTCTTTCTTTAAAAGACAAAATATTGAGTATGGGACTTTCTTCGGGAGGGCATCTTTCTCATGGCTCAAGAGCGAGTTTTACCGGTAAATTATTTAATTTTTTTCATTATGATGTTGATGAGTTTTACGATATTGATTATTCAAAAATAAAATCTTTGGCAAAAAAAATAAAACCCAAAATGATTGTTTCGGGAGCATCGGCTTATCCAAAAAAAATAGATTTCAAAAAAATAGGGCAAATAGCCGGAAGTTTTGGAGCTTTGCATTTAGCCGACATTTCTCATTATGCGGGATTGATTTCGGCCCAAAAATATCCCTCTCCGTTTGACTCTTCCGATATCGTGATGACTACTACCCACAAGTCGCTCTTTGGACCGAGAGCGGCGGTTATTTTTGTTAATAAAGAATCGGAAATTTTCCGAAGGCAAAAAATTGATCCAATCAAGGCGATAAATAAATCTATCTTTCCCGGAATTCAAGGGGGACCTCATGAAAATATTATTGCCGCTATTGCTCAGGGAATGATACTTTCATCTTCAAAAAACGCAAAGAATTATTATTCTCAAGTAATAAAAAATGCCAATACATTGTGTTTGGAGATGAAAAAGTTAGGATTTGAAATCGTCGGCGGTGAAACCCAAAGTCATTTATTTCTTTTCAAGACCGACAATCTGAAAATTGACGGCGCTCAAGCAGAAAAGCTTTTGGAAGAAGGAGGAATCTTAGCGAATCGCAATATGATTTTTGGGGATACTTCTCCTTTTAAGCCGTCAGCGGTAAGAGTAGGAGTTTACGCCGTTACCACTATGGGAATGAAAGAAAAGGAAATGAAGACAATTGCCGGTTTTATAAAAAGAATTTTGATTGACAGAGAAAGCCCCAAAATGATAAAAAAAGAGGCGGAAATTTTGCGAAAAAAATTCAAATGATAAAAATAGACGGCAAAAAAATTTCTCAAGAAATTTTAGATAAATTAAAAAATGAACCCAAAATAAAAAAGTTTATGGCTGTTTTTTTGGTTGGCTCTGATTTGGCTTCCGAAAATTTTGTCAAAAAAAAGGAATCTATCGCCAAAGAGCTTGGGGTTGATTTTAGAGTTTATAGATTGGATGAAAAATTAACCGGCGACAAATTAAAAGAAAAAATGAGGCCGATTATTTCTTCAAAACTTTGCGGAGGAGTCGTTTTACAACTGCCTTTGCCTTCGGGAGTAAATTCTTCCTATGTTTTAAACTCTATTCCGCCAGAAAAAGACCCCGACGTTCTTTCGGAGAGAAGTTTGGGGAGTTTTTATAACCATCGTTCCAAAATTGTTCCTCCATCGGCGGGAACAGTTGAATCAATACTTGTTAATTTGGATATTTCCGTTTCGTCTTTAAAATCAGTTGCTGTTGTCGGTCAGGGAACGCTTATCGGAAAGCCGATAACTAATTGGTTTTTGGGGAAAATACCGAAAATTATCGCTCTTGATAAAGGAGATGATTTTTCTATCTTGAAAGAAGTTGATTTGGTTATTTTGGGGACCGGCCAGAGCGGACTTTTTAAAGCTCAAATGTTTAAAGAAGGGGCCGGAGTTATTGATTTTGGTTATGGAAAAAATATTGAAGGAAAATTAATGGGCGATTTTGACGGAAAATCAATCGCTTTTGTTGGTGATGATTATCTTGATTTTTACACTCCCACGCCGGGAGGGACGGGACCAATTTTGATTGCTCGTCTTTTTGAAAATTTTTATCAATTAAACGGAAAGTGAGATGAAAAAATATTTTTATTTATTTTCAATAGTCGCTTTTATCGTTTTGGTGGCGGGAGCGTTTTTTTACTTTAAACCGGAGCTACCTTCAAAAAATTTTTCTTGGCAAAATTCGTTTTCGTCATCGCCGATAACTTTTATAAAAAATATATTTTCCTCCAATAAAATATCGATTTTGGTTTTGGGTCAGCCGGGCGATGTTAAATACCAAAGTCCGGGAGGAGAAAATTTAACCGATACCATAATGGTTGTTCAATTTAATCCTGATAAAAATAAAATTTACATTATTTCCATACCGAGAGATATCTGGGTTTTGGAAAATGGTGACCAGATGAAAGTAAACGAAGTTTTTGTTAAAGACAAAGCTCCGGCTGCAGTATCCAAAGTTGAAGATATTACCGGGATTTATCTTGATGGTTATGTCGTTATTGATTTGGCGATGGTTAAAGACGCCGTTGATTATCTCGGGGGAGTAGATGTTGTTTTATCGCGACCGGCAGTGGATTGGGTAAGCGGATATACTTTATCAGCCGGTCCCCATCATTTGAATGGTGATGATGCCGTATGGCTTATTCGCAATCGTTTTGATAAAGAGGGAGATTTTTTTAGAGAAAAAAACCAACAGCAAATAATAGACGATTTATTCTCTAAATTTTCTAAACTTGGCGCTGTTGATAAAATTTCTTTTATTGAAAAATTTATATTAAAATCGGGATTGCTTAAAAAATCGGATTTGGACGAGTCAAAAATTGCCGGTTATGCGTTAAATACGGATTTGTCAAAAACAAAAGTTTCAGAAATCGTTATGGATTTTTCCACCAAACTTTTTGAATCAAAAATGATACCAATAACCTTTGGCACATCGACTGAAAATGTTTCGGTGTTATTGCCTTTGACTGGTTTTGAAAACTATTCCGCGATTAAAAATTATATTCAAAATAAGATTTCTGAATAAAAATTGTCTATTCAGATTCTGCCGATGATTCAACCGCTTCCAACTTCTTTTCTATTTCTTTGGCGAGTTTTTTGTCTTCTTCCAGTCGTTGACGAGTTGCTTCCATACCAACTCCAAGCTTTTCTCCATTAAATGAAAAAGTATTTCCGGTTTTGGTAATAACTCCGTGTTTGATGGCAATGTTCATCATATCTGAAACATACGAAATTCCTTGACCAAAAAATATATCAAACTCGGCAATTCTAAATGGGGCGGCAACTTTATTTTTGACAACTTTGGCTTTAACGTGATTGCCGATTACTTCCTCGCCTTTTTTGAGCTGAGCGACTCTTCTGATGTCTATTCTGATAGAGGCGTAAAATTTGAGAGCTCTTCCTCCGGGAGTTGTTTCCGGATTTCCCCACATAACTCCAATTTGTGAACGTAGCTGGTTTATAAAAATAATAGTCGTATTTGATTTAGCGGCAATTGAAGTGAGTTTGCGAAGTGCTTGAGACATTAATCTCGCTTGAAGTCCTATTGTTTGGTCTCCGATCTCTCCTTCAATTTCTGCTCTTGGAGTTAAAGCGGCAACCGAATCAACAACAACTAATTCTATAATTCCCGAGCGAGCTAAATTTTCCAAAATTTGAAGCGCCTCTTCTCCGCTGTCCGGTTGTGAGATTAAAAGTTCTGAAGTTTTAACGCCGATTCTTTTGGCATAATCCGGATCCATAGCGTGTTCGGCATCAATAAAGGCGCATTTTCCGCCGTGTTTTTGGGCTTGAGCAATAACCGACAAGGCCAAGGTGGTTTTTCCCGACATTTCTGGGCCGTAAATTTCGACAATTCTTCCTCGCGGAAGTCCACCCACTCCAAGCGCTCTATCCAGCGAAAATGAACCGGTTTGAGTCGCTTCAACTTTTAGAGTTTTTCTATCGTCAAGCCGCATAATGGATCCTTCTCCAAACTTACTTTGGAGTGAATCTATTAAATCTTGGAGGTCGGAAGATTCCTTTTTTTCTTCTTTTTTTTCTTTTTTCATTTTATTAATATTTAATTATATTGCTTGATGATGATGAGGGCGATAAAAATTGAGTGGTCGTTGTTGATTGGGGATTGTTTATTGTTGTGGTCGAATTGACTTGAGAAAAATCATAACAAATTGTTCTTCTGATGGTTACGCTTGAGCCCAAGAATCTTTTGACCGTAAAATCATAATCGTTTCTGCATCCCGGTTCGCTTAGAACTACCGATTGCTTGAATGTTCCGTCGGGATTTACAACCACTTCTCCGGAATTGATGCTTAATTTATCCTGGGGGTTGTCTATTTTCCCTTCAATAACAAAAGTGTCTTGAGAGGTGTGAAACTGGTCTGAGGGGGGAGAGGTTATTTCTATTGATGGTTTGCCGATGAAGTTTGAAATTTTGGGAATTAAGATAACCAGAATTATTAAAACAAAAATAGTTATAAAAAGAGTTTTTTTGTTGAAAGATTTGGGAGCGTATCGGTTTAGGGGGAGAGTGTCTTTGGCGCCGGAGGTTTTTAACTCCGACTCTTTTTTGTATTCTTGCCACAACGGCTCGAAATCTATTTCGAGAATTTTTGAGATATTTTCCAAATATCCTTTGACATAAGGCGAAGGAGGCATTTGAGAAATGTCGTTATCCATCAATGCTTTGATGTAGCGGGGGGCAATTCCGGTCAACTCCGAAAGTTTCTGAGTGTTTATTCCTTTAGCCCGCATTTCTTCCTTTAGTATCTCTTTTATGGTTTTAAATTCGGTCATGGTTAAAATTTGTTATGGGAGACTTATTAATGACGATAATAAGTTACCGCACTCCGAGAGAACTTACAATGTTTGTTTGCGGATTAATTTATTTCGGAATTGTCGTCCCGTGAGACAAAGACTTCTCTTGGTTTAGCTCCGTCTCCGGGTCCAATTATCTCTTTTTCCTCCATAATATCGAGCAATCTTGCCGCTCTGGCATAACCGACTTTTAATCTTCTTTGCAAAAGAGAAGCAGATGCCTTTTGTGCTTGCTTGACGGTTTCGATTGCTTCTTGAAGCAATTCGTCATCGTCTTCATTTTCGGCGTATTCTTCAAAAACATCATGCCCACTATTTCCGTTTTCTTCTCCATTTTCTTCAAGGGGTAGTCCTTCCTGATTTGGATCCATATAATCTTCATTGTTGTCTCTTATAAATGAGGCGACTTTTTTTATTTCCTCTTCAGAAATATATGATCCTTGAATGCGTTTTGGTTTTGATAATTCTGCCGACACAAACAACAAATCTCCTCCGCCCAATAGTTTTTCCGCTCCGGCAGTATCTAAAATTGTTCGGGAATCTATTTGGCTGGCAACTTGCAGAGCGATACGAGCTGTGATGTTGGCTTTAATCAATCCGGTAATAACCTCTACCGATGGTCTTTGGGTTGATAAAATTAAGTGAATGCCGGTAGCGCGCGCCATTTGAGCCAAACGAACGATCGCATTTTCAACATCTCGTCCGTAAGCAGCCATAAGGTCAGCCATTTCATCAACCACGATAACAATAAACGGCAGAGTATTTTCTTGATTTTTTTTATTATAACTTTGAATATCTCTGGCGCCGGCTTTAAGCAAAATTTCATAACGTTTATCCATTTCCGATATTGCCCAACGGAAAACTCCAAGGGCTTTCTTTCCTTGGGTAATTACCGGAGCGATTAAATGAGGTAATCCGCTGTAAGCCGAAAGCTCCACTCTTTTTGGATCGATTAAAATAAATCTTAATGTTTGTGGAGAGTTTTTATACAAAAGAGAAATTAAAATTGAATGAAGCATAATTGATTTTCCCGAGCCGGTGGCTCCGGCAACCAAAAGATGGGGCATCTTTTCTATATTTCCGGTAACAATATCTCCGGTAACATCTCGTCCGATGCAAAATCCCAAATTGCCGCTTGCGGAAAATTCCGGATAGGCCATTAAGCTTCCTAGACGAACGACGGCCGCGTTTTTATTTGGCACTTCTATTCCAACATACGGCTTTCCCGGAATGGGGGCCTCTATTCTTATCGGATGAGCACTTAATGCCAAAGAAAGGTCCTGACTTAAAGCAGTGATGCGAGTAAGTTTTATTCCCTCAGCCGGACGCAATGTGTAGCGAGTAACTTTGGGACCAATATTTATTTCTCCCATTTCAACAGCAATACCGAAACTTTCCAAAGTTCTTTTTATTATATTGGCATTGGCTCTCAAATCTCCGGCGTCCGGTTTTTCAGTGGCGGATTTTAACAATTCCAGCGGAGGCGCCTTGTAGTCGGCAAATTTTTTTATGGTGCCATTTGTTTTTAGTTCGTTTTTATTTATTTTTTTGGGTTGAGCGATTTCCGGTTCCGTTTCTTCCGCATCTTCTTTTTCTTCTTCGTCTTCTTTTATTTTTTGGTCTTTGATTTCTTTATCTCCCGTTATTTTAACGTTTATTTCTTTATCATTATCTTCGTCGCTTTCTTGTAAATCTTTTTGTCTGACCAACCTCAGTGGCCTGTCAAAAACGACAATAATTCCGATAACCGCCGCAATAAAAAGTATTACGCTCCAAGCAATGTTTCCAAACCACATTTTGGGATAACCGGATATTTTTCCGACACTTCCTCCGTCAAGTGAAATAGCTGAATCGATAAAACCCAAAGCAGATAGAAAAAACAACAAAGAACCCCACAAAGTGGAGGAATAAATTTTTCCCTCCCTCCGATGAGTTAAAAGATTAATGCTGATTCCTGCCAAAGTTAACGGCAAAAGTCCATATCCCAATCCAAGCAACATAAACAGAAATTTGAAAATATATTTTCCCGCTTCACCGGCAAGATTAAATCCGGAAAGTCCCAATAAAATTGCCAGTGCCAAAAAAATCAAAGCCCAAACGCTGTGAATTGTTTCTTGGGCTAATTGTCTGGTAGCTACCATTTCTTTTCTTTTTTCATTTCTGTTGTTTTTGTTTTTTCTGGACATCTTTTTATTTAAAAGTTTTTAAAAGCAATCTTTAGACCATTGATTAATGGTATAAGTTTAACTCAAATTAAGCCCTAAATTCAATTGCTTACTTGTTGCTCTCTATTTTTTAAAATAAAAACCCCGATTGCTCGGGATTTTTTTATTTAACAGCTTTTATTATTTCTTTAAAAACGTCCGGATATTTATTGGCAATTTCGGCAAGGACTTTTCTGTCCAGAGCGATATTGTTTTTCTTTAGCGCCGATATGAATTTGCTGTAAGACATATCTTCGGTTCTGACTGCGGCATTTATTTGTGTTTGCCACAAGGCGCGGTAGTTTCTTTTATTTTCTTTTCTGCCTCTAAACATTCGGCTTTGAGCGTGAAGCAGAGCTTCTTTGGCGGCTCTTTCTTTTGATTTTCTTCCCCAGCGGAAACCCTTTGTTTTTTTAAGTATCGCCCTTCTTTTTTTGTTGGCAATTGTGCCTCTTTTTACTCTTGTCATATATTTGATTTAAAATTTAAAATTATAATGCAAATATTAAAATACGATTATCTTTATTATTTATAATGTTCCCGGCTTTGAATGCATTCTTCTGGAAATGGAAGATGCCGCCTTTATAACTCCTTTTTTGCCTCTTATTTGATTGGCGGTTTTTTTGGCGCGGAAATGGCACTGCGACATAACTCGGTGAACAACTTTTCCATTTTTAGTGACTCTGAATCTTTTACTGATTGATTTTTTCATATTTTTATTTTGCTTTAATCATTTGCATTATCAGCCCCTTACCTCCAGGTTGAATGTTTAATGTCATCTGATGTGAAGCGGTTATCATTTTTTCAAATTCCGACATTTTTTTTCTAGCCCAATCCTGATTGTATTTTTCTCTTCCTCTCAAAACCATCATCACTTCAACCTTATTGCCTTTTTCTATAAATTCGCTTGCTTGGTTGGCTCTCATTTTCAAATCGTTTTCCGCCGCCCTAACGGTGATTCTTATTTGTTTTAACTCTCCGGCAGATTTATGAGGTTTTTTCTTTTCCTCTTTTTTCTGTTGATATCTGAATTTGTCGTAGCTGATTATTTTGACTACCGGCGGTTTTGTTTCGGAGGCGATTTCAACCACGTCCAACCCCTTGCTTTCGGCCAATGCCAAAGCTTGTGAAAGTGACATAACGCCGATGTTGGTTCCGGTTTCGTCTATTACCCTCACTTCGGGCGATGTTATTTGATGATTTATCTTGACGTAATCTATATTTGTTAAGAATTAATTTAACTTAACGGTTGTCAGATTATCACATAAAAATTAATTTTGCAAATTATTGGGGTCATATTTAAACAAAAACAACCAATCAGCGGGTTGCTTTTGTTTTACGGAGTGGAGATGGTGGAAGTTGAAGCTTCAATTAAAATTTTGCCGTCGCAAAATTTTATTTAGCCACCGCCTCGCGTTCTCGCCTGCTGGCTCAAACATGCTCCGGCGGATTCACTTCCAACGGAAGCAAAGCAGTTTGCTTCCTCCATCTCTTAATGTCATTTAACACAAAACCTCCGCAGAAGGGAGGTTTTTGTAGTGGAGATGGTGGAAGTTGAAGCT
>JAJXZH010000005.1 GCA_021780155.1 bacterium | reverse complement strand
AAAAAACATATGTTGGCTGTAGCGGCAAGCATGGCTTGGTATGCAAAAAAATTCGGAGAGGATGAGAATAAATGGTACGTGGTTGGCTTATTGCATGATATGGATTATGAAAAATTTCCCAATCCCAACCGAGACGAAACCGAACATCCTTATAAAGCAGTTGAATTTTTAAAAGACAAGTTAGACAAAGAATCATTGGATGCGATTATGGGACATGCCGAATTTACCCATACTCCAAGGGAAACGCGGATGGCAAAAACCCTTTTTGCGGTAGATGAATTAACCGGAATGATTACTGCGGTGGCTTTGGTTAAGCCGGAGAAAAAATTATCTGCAGTTGATGTAAATTCGGTCAAAAAAAGATTCAAAGAAAAAAGATTTGCCGCCGGAGTAAACCGGGAAGAAATTATTCAAGGGGCTCAAGATCTTGAAGTGCCATTGGACGAGCATATCCAAAATGTAATTGATGCGATGAGTAAAATTGCCAATGAACTTGGATTATAATCTTTAGGTATGAATATACGAAAAAATCCAAACGAAGTATGATAAATATAAAAAATATTCTTATGGACGCTCCGTCTAAAATAATAAATTAATAGGTTATTTTGCTTTTTTTAATTCATCAATTTTTGCCTGAATTTGTGCAGCTTTTTCAAACTGCAAATTGCGTTGAGCCAGTTGTAGTTTTTGTTTAAGCTCTTTTAGATAATCGCGAATAAATTCGTTTTTGGCCGGAACTTCTTCCGGTTCTTTTTCTGCGGAAAGCGTGTAGGCGATTTCTTTGGATATTTGAACCGGAGTTTTGTGATTTTTAATGTTGTATTCTTCCTGAACTTTTCTGCGCCTGTCCATTTCGGCGATTGCCAAACTCATTGATCTGGTTATTTTATCGGCATACATAATCACGTGCCCACCCAAATTTCTGGAAGCGCGGCCGGAGGTCTGGATAAATGTCGTTTGGTCTCTCAAAAATCCTTCTTTGTCGGCATCCAAAATAGCCACCAGTGAAACTTCCGGCAGGTCCAACCCTTCCCGGAGTAAGTTAATTCCTACCAAGACATCATATTTTCCATTTCTTAAATCAAAAAGAATTTTGGGTCTTTCCAGCGTATCAATTTCCGAATGCAAAAATGCCGCTTTAATCTTTTTTTCTTTCAAATGCTGTGCCAACGCTTCGGAAAGACGCTTGGTTAAAACTGTTATTAGAACTCTTTCTTTTTTGGCAACTCTGATTTCTATTTCATTGATTAAATCCGGCACTTGACCTTCGGTTGGGCGGATTTCAACGCTTGGGTCAACCAAAAATGTCGGCCTAACTATTTGTTCGGAAACTTGCGTTGATTTGTTTACCTCATAATCTCCGGGAGTGGCAGAAACAAATACACACTGGTTTATTTTATTTCTGAATTCGTCAAATTTAAGCGGTCTGTTGTCCAGAGCGCTGGGCAATCTGAAGCCGTGTTCAATTAGTGTTTGTTTTCTGGATTTATCGCCCTCATACATTCCTTTGATTTGTGGGATGGTCATATGGGATTCATCGATAAGCATTAAAAAATCCTTGGGAAAATAATCTATCAGGGTATATGGGGGAGTGTCGGCATTCCTGCCTTCCAGATATCTTGAATAGTTTTCTACGCCCTTGCACCAGCCGACTTCTTTGATTAAAGCTAAGTCATATTCGGTTCGGCGTTTTAATCTCTCGGCTTCCAAAAATTTCTTTTGGTCCTGAAGATTTTTCAATTGCTCTTGTAAATCAAGTCGAATATTTGAGATTGCGATTTCGCGTTTGCTTTCTTCCGATGGCCAAAACTTGGCCGGGAAAAGTTCAGCTTCTTTTATTGGCTTACTTATTCCAAAAGGAGCTTCCATTTGGAGCAATTCTTTTATAATCCCGTTTTCTATTTTTACTCGATAGATAATATCGGCTGATGGCGGCCAGATGTCCACGTAATCGGCTCGCTGCCTAAATTTGCCACGCCAAAAATTAACTTCGTTTCTTTCATATTGAAGCGCCAAAAGTTTTTTTAATAATTCTCGCTTTGTAATTTCCTGTCCGACTTTAAATTTAATAGCCAGATTTTGATAAGTCGTCGGTGAGCCAAGGTTATAAATGCAGGATACCGAAGCGATGATTATTGTATTTTTGTTTTGCAAAAGCGATTGGACGGCAGCATGTCTTAATTGTTCCAGCTCTTCGTTGATTTGAACTTCTTTTTCTATGTAAGAATCGGAAACTGGCATATATGCCTCCGGTTGGTAGTAATCGTAATAAGAAACAAAATAGTGGACATTATCTTTGGGAAAATAACGTTTGAATTCTTCATAAAGCTGGGCGGCCAGAGTTTTGTTATGGGAAACTATTAATGTGGGCTTGTCGTAGTTTTGAATAAGATGAGCCATGGTAAAGGTCTTTCCGCTCCCGGTAACCCCAAGCAGGGTTTGATATTTATCGCCGTGCTTTAAGCCGGCCGTCAGTTCCTTGATGGCTTTTGGTTGGTCTCCGGCAGGGCTTAATTCTTTTGATATTTGGAAAGTCATGATTTTTTATTGTTCTTATCCTAACGTGGAAGTATTTTTGCTACCCTTTGGTCCGGCAAAGAGTAGCGCCTAAACCGATAATCTGGACATATTCCTTAAAAATATGTGGGTTGGTTTAAGTATGGTTACTCAATCAGTATAAATCAGTTTTTAATCTGTATAAATCCGTGACCGGCGAAGCCGGTGGTAAGTGATGGCAAATCTATGGGCTTCATCGCGAGCTCTCAAAATTGTTTCCGATACTATTTGGGGTAGTTTGCTTAATTTTACAGTACCATAACCATAAGGGCTATACAGAGTTCCGGATGTTTTCATTCTTTTAATTGTATCGGTTTTGGATATGCCGATGATTGCGACAGGAAAGTTTTTTAATTTGGAAAGTTGAGCTCTTCCGCCATCAACAATAATTAAATCCGGATATTTCCATTCTTTATGAGTCAGGCGACGGCTGATTATCTCGGCAAGCGATCGAGGGTCGTCGGCTCCGGAGATGGTTTTTATTTTGAACTTTCTATAAAGGGATTTATTGGCGCGGTTATTTATAAATGTCACCATTGAACCGACTGATAAACTTCCTTGGGTATTGGATATGTCGTAGCATTCAATATGCGCGCCTTTGCCGTTATAGATATTGATTAAGGCCTTTAGTCCGTCCACAACTTTATAATAATCCTTTGCCTTTTCCAGATGAGCCCAACATTGTCCAAGATGATAATAGAGGCAGGGATGTTCTACGAGATTTTTGTCCTCCTTCGCTAAAGCTTCGACGGACTTCGCTCGGTAGGAACTCAACCGAGCTCCGCAGGTTCGATAAGGGAATAATTTTCTTAAGGTGGCCAAAAATTCTTTTGTTTCATATCCGGCAACAAATGGCCCCACAAAAGACGCTGACTCACGCGAATTATTATTCGGATTAACGTTGATATTATTATCTGTGGCTATCCGCGTTTTAATTCGTGTTAATTTGTTGTATTTATAGGGTTGGCGAGTTGTAAAAACTTTTGGATAGGTTTCTTTTGTAAAACCAACATACATAAAATTTTTGTCGTCTTTGAGCGCTAAATTATAATATGGCTGATGTTTTTTGACCAGTTGAGATTCCAAAATCAGCGCATCTTTTTCTGTTTTAGTCGGAATAAAATCTATGGCTTTGACTTTTGAGTAGTTAATTATTGTATTTCTCCAGCCGCGTTCTTTTTTGGCTTGAGAGCCGAAGTGCGATTGGATTCTTTTTTTGATATTTATCGCTTTTCCGATATAAATAATCTGCTCGTTTTTATCTTTAAAAAAATAGACGCCGGGCGTTTGAGGAAGAGATTTGATTATTGTTTTTATTAATCTATTCATCTTTGTTATTATACCGCCGATAAAAAATAAATGGGAACTTACAAAGTTCCCATATTAAATTTAAAAATTCACTTCTTGCCGTCTTTGATATCGGGGTAGGGAACATATGTTTTGTCACCTATTACCTTAAATATATTTGGTGGATCCGAATTGATTCTTACGATCAAATTATTTCCCCACCTATTTTTAACCGACACAATCCAATAATTGGCGTCTTCCCTAATTGACCAATTTTTTTCGTAAATTTCATTTCTTGTTAAATGGTAATAATCTGATGGGTGACCGGTACCAACTGACACGGCCATAGCGAAGGCAAAAACAACAAGAATCAAACCCGCTACAAATGACAGTATGTAAGTTTTGATACCTCCCAAATTATTGTATATTGGTCCGACGATAAAAAACGCCGAAAACAAATAGCACACAAAAGAAACTAAACTTTCCTGCCACTTCTTTTGATACATAACCCCCCCTTTCTTTTATAGTTCTTTTGATAAAATACCACAATAAACAATCTTGTCAATAATAGATGTATCAACAAGAATTAATATTAAGGGGTATTGAAGATTTGAAAAAATAA
Organism: bacterium; assembly: GCA_021780155.1. GTDB lineage: Bacteria > Patescibacteriota > Minisyncoccia > UBA6257 > JAGOQP01 > JAKAHY01. The sequence continues at coordinate 12,786 of JAJXZH010000005.1, read as the reverse complement.
GATATAATCAACGATTGGTTTTAATTTTTTAAAAGATGAACAAAAACGAACAGGAAAATATAGAAATAATAGGCGCCAAAGTCCATAATCTTAAAGATATTGATGTTAAAATTCCGAAAAATAAATTAACGGTGATTTGCGGTGTTTCGGGTTCGGGAAAATCATCGCTGGCTTTTGACACTCTCTATGAAGAGGGTCAGCGCCGATATCTCGAGGGTCTCTCGTCTTATGTCAGGCAATTTTTGGGAGGATTTAAAAAACCGGATGTCCAAAAAATAATTGGTTTATCTCCAACCTTGGCTATCAATCAAAAAAGCGTTTCCTCCAATCCTCGATCGACCGTAGGAACGATTACAGAAATTTATGATCTTTTTAGATTGCTTTTTGCCAGAGTGGGAAATCCGATTTGTCCAAACGACAACATTCCGATTTCTGCTCAAACTCCTCAGGAAATTGCCGAAAAAATAATTGAATTTTCAAAAGACAGCGAAGTTTTTATTTTGGCTCCGATAATTTCGGGGAAAAAAGGCGAACATAAAAATATTTTTGATGAAGTTCAAAGAAGCGGATATTCTCAGGTGAGAGTTGACGGATATGTTTATCCCATAGAAGAAGCGAAAGAATTGCCTTTGGATAAAAACAAACAGCACTCGATTGATGTTGTTGTCGGCAGATTTTTAACCGGATTCAAGATTGAAATTCAACGATCTCTTTCAAAAACAGAAAAAGATGCTCTCAAAAAAAGAAATAAAAAATTAAAAAACTTTGCCGATGAAGAAAAAATAGAACTTTTGGAAAAAATAAGAAAAGCTCTAACAATTGGCAAAGGATCACTGATTGCTTTAAGAAGGTCAATAAATAAATCGGTCAAAATTACAAACGCAAAATCAAAAAGTTTAGAAAAAGAAATTATCTTTTCGGAAAATTATGCCTGTCCGATTTGCGGATTTTCTTTGCCCAAAGTAGAACCGCGTCTGTTTTCTTTTAACAGCCCATTTGGCGCTTGCAAACATTGCCAAGGGCTTGGAACAAAACTGGAAATTGATTTGGATATAATTTTAAACAAGGATATTTCTCTTGAAGCTGGTGCTATCAAGCCGTGGTTTTCTTTGAGTCAAATGGGGAAAAGAGCGTTGGGCGCCAACTGGCAAAAATTTGTTACCGAGACCATAGTCAAAGATAAAGGATATTCGCAAAGAACTCCATTTAAGGATCTGTCCAAAGAAGTCCAAGATTTGATTCTTTTTGGAAGTGGAGAAAATTATATTGAACTTGCCGATGGCGATTGGGAAGGAAAAACAAAATTTGAAGGTATTATTCCGCGTTTGGAACGACTTTATTATGAAACCGATTCGGAATTTATTAGACAAGAACTTTCAAAATATATGAGAGAGAAAATTTGTCCCGTTTGTAATGGAGACAGATTAAGGCCGGAAGCTTTAGCGGTTAAAATTGGAGGAAAAAGCATATCGGAACTTTCCAACTTATCCGCTAAAAATTTGATTAAATTTTGCCAGGAAGATGTTTTTGAAAAAATGAATGTTACTCAGCTTTCGGTTGCCCGTCCGATAGTAAAGGAAATAATTTCCAAAATTCAATTTTTGGCTGATGTTGGATTGGATTATATGACGATTTCCCGTTCGGCAACTACTTTGTCGGTTGGAGAAAACCAAAGAATTCGTTTAGCGACTCAGTTAGGGTCGGGACTTTCGGGGGTAATTTATGTTTTGGATGAGCCGACGATTGGGCTTCATCCCCAAGACACCGACAGATTGATTAAAACATTAAAAATTTTGAGAGATTTGAAAAATACCGTTGTTGTCGTGGAACACGACGAAAGAGTAATTGCCGAATCCGATTGGGTAATCGAAATCGGTCCTGGTGCGGGAGATGACGGAGGAAAAGTTGTTTTTGTCGGGACTCCGCAGGAACTTGTAAAATCAAAATCTTTGACCGGGCTTTATCTTTCGGGTAAAAAAAGTGTTAATTCCGGAATGGGCAAAAATTTATTTGACGCCAAAGAAAAAGAGACAATAAAAATAATAGGCGCTTCCCAGTTCAATTTGAAAAATGTTAATTTTTCCGTTCCCTTAAAAAAATTTGTTTCCGTTGCCGGAGTATCTGGTTCGGGGAAAAGTACTTTGGTTTTGGATGTTTTTGCCAAAGCTCTTGAAAAAGAAGCTCTTCATTATGCCGTTGCTCCGGGGGAGTATAAAAAATTGGAGGGAAAAGAAAATATAGACAAAGTGATAGTTATAGATCAAAGCCCGATAGGCAGAACGCCTCGTTCCAATCCGGCCACTTATACCGGAATGTTTACTCCAATAAGAATGTTTTTTTCTCACTTACAAGAAGCTCAGATTAGAGGATATGGTCCGTCTTATTTCAGTTTTAATGTAAAGCCCGGCCGTTGCGAATCGTGCAGAGGAGAAGGATATAAAAAGGTTGAAATGTATTTTTTACCCGATATGTATGTTGAATGTGAAGTTTGCAAAGGAACAAGATTTTCTCCTGAGGTTTTGGATGTGAAATATAAAGACAAAAGTATTGCCGATGTTTTGAATATGAGCGTGAGTCAGGCGCTTGATTTTTTTGCTTCATTTCCATCAATTGCCGAAAAATTGAAAGTTTTGGAAGAGATAGGTTTGGGTTATATGAAGTTGGGACAGCCGGCAACAACTTTGTCGGGAGGAGAAGCTCAAAGAATAAAATTGGCCGACGAATTAGCGAGGCGTTCCACTGGGAAAACGATCTATATTTTAGATGAACCAACGGTTGGGCTTCATTTTGATGATGTTAAAAAACTTCTTTTTATTCTTCGCTCTCTGGTTTCAAAAGGAAATACCGTTTTGGTGATAGAACACAATCTTGATGTCTTGAAAGAATCCGACTGGGTTATTGAGCTTGGGCCCGAGGGGGGACAAAACGGAGGGAAAATAATTTTTGAAGGAACTTTAGACGAAATAAAGAAAAAGAAAACAACAACAGGTAAATACCTGCAATAATTCAAAATATAAATATCAAAAATAAAAATGACAATGTAAAATTAAAAAATTATTTAATTTTGAATTTACTATGAAACTCACGATTATTGCCAAAGTAGGAAAAAAAGAAAATAAAATCGTTAAGATTAATGACTATGCTTTTGAGGTTTGGACTAAAATGCCGGCCAAAGAAAATAAAGCCAACGAGGATATAATCAGACAGTTATCGGATTATTTTGATGTTCCTAAATCGGCAATTCGTCTTGTTTTGGGAAAAACAATGAAAGAAAAAGTTTTTGAAATAGCAAAATAAAATAAAACCGCTTAAAGCGGTTTTATTTTATATGATGAAAAACATCTACAATCAACCGGTTGTCGGGTTTTATTTCTTCGGCGGCGGTTTTGTAAATTACTTCGGCAATTTGACGAGGTGAATAGTAGGCTTTGTCTTTTGGAAAAAGTTTTTTAAACATTAAAGTTGATGTTGACCCGGGAGCGATGGTTATTACTTTAATCTGATTATTTTTTAGTTCGTCGGCAAGTGATTGGGAAAAATTTATTATCATCGCCTTTGTCATTGAATATAAAGATAAATTTTTAATTCCGTATTCTCCGGCGCCGGAGGCGATATTAATTATCATTCCCGGTGAGTGGCGGGCTTTCATTATTTTTATTGCTTCTTGCGTGACGGTTAAAGTGCCTTTGACATTTATGTCAAAAACAAAACTCCAGTCCTTGTGTGTTGTTTTTGAAAATTCTTTGTTTTGAGCGACAGCGGCGTTGTTGATTAAAATATCCAATGAGCCAAATTTTTTAACTGCCAAATTCATAGCTTTTTTAACTTCACTTGCTTTTCTTATATCTCCTTTAATCAACATTGCCTTGTCGCTTGATTTTATTTTTTTTATTTCCGGACTATCGGGAATGTCTATTGAATAAACGACGACATTGGCGTTTTTTGAAAGAAATTCCAAGGCGGTAGATAGACCAATTCCTGAGGCGCCACCGGTAATAAATATAGTTTTATTTTTAATCTCTATCATGATATATTGATTATAACATAATTATGGATTACGGATTATTTTTAGCAACTCTGATAATAGTTTTTGGAATGGCTCTTACGGTGGGGTATTTTTTGTTTGTCAAAAAAATAAAAAAAGATTCAAATCCTCAAGATCCGGCATTTTTAATGATACAAAATCAGCTAAACGAAATATCGCGAGTTGTTGACAGCAAGCTCGGAGAGACGCAGAAAGTTACCCTCCATCAATTTCAGGAGAGCGCCAATATAATAAGAGATGTTACCGAAAAACTTACCAAGTTGGACGAAACCAACAAGCAGGTGATTAATTTTGCCGACCAACTCAAAAATTTGCAGGACATTTTAAAAAATCCAAAACAAAGAGGGATTTTGGGGGAATATTATTTGGAAACGGTTTTGAAAAATGTTTTTGCTCCCGGACAATATAAAATGCAGTACGAATTCAAAGATGGGGTGATTGTGGATGCGGTGGTGTTTGTTAGAGATAAAATAGTTCCAATAGATTCAAAATTTAGCTTGGAAAATTATAATCGCATTTTGGAATCTCGTGGAGATGAAAAAGAAAAATTTGAATCGGCTTTCATCCAAGATTTAAAAAATAGAATTGATGAAACTTCAAAATATGTAAAACCGGAAGAGGGAACGATGGAGTTTGCGTTTATGTTTATTCCTTCCGAGGCGGTTTTTTATGATTTGTTGATAAATAAAGTTGGTGCCATAAAATCCAATAGTCGAGATTTGGTCGCTTACGCGGCCGAAAAAAAAGTTATTATTACCTCTCCGACGACATTTCTGGCTTATTTGCAAACGGTTTTGCAGGGATTGAAAGCACTTCAAATAGAAGAGTCGGCAAAAGAAATAAGAAAAAGAGTGGAAGATTTGGGAAAGCATCTCTCGGCATTTGATTTGTATATGGGAAAACTTGCCGGTCATTTATCGACGACGGTCAATACTTTTAACACTGCTCACAAGGAGCTTGGTAAAATAGACAAAGATGTTTTGAAAATTGCCGGCGAATCGGTTGGTATTGAAGTTAAGCAAGTAGAAAAGCCGACGACATCGGAAAACGATTAAAAACCATTTCATTATTTTGAGGTGATTGATTTTAATTAAATTGAGTTTATAATTTTTTTAGGACTCAAAAAAGGAGGGGCTAATGCCGGGAGCTTATGATATGGTTTGGAACGTCGTTGTTTTGACTTTTGTCAGTTTAAATTTGTTCCTGCTTTATTCCTTGTATCTGAAAAATAGCAATAAAAATAAATTTGATTCGGCAAAGGTATTCTTTTTGGGATTTTCGATAATTATCATGGCCGCTTTTTGTCTTTTTATGAAAGCCAAAAATGACGCCATCTGGAGAGCGCTAATTGAATTATTGAGAATGCGCGGAACAAATTGATTTTTAAAATCAAAACTCAAGCCGCTTCAATTTAGGGCGGTTTTATTTTTTGAGGTGTTGACTTTTTTCTATTGGCGACTAAAATCTTTATACAAAAAACAATTAATTATAATTATTAATCAAAATAAAAATATGAATTTAAAACCTTTATCCAGTCATATTCTCATTCAGCCACTTGAGGATGAAAAAATAACCAAATCGGGAATTGTGTTGCCGGAAAACGCATCCGAAAAACCGACCAAAGGGAAAATTGTTGCCGTTGGTTTGGGGAAAAAAGACGACAAAGGACAATTAATTCCAATGACAGTTAAAGTTGGTGATGTTGTCTTATTCAAAAAATATGGTCCTGATGAAATAGAAATGGATGGGATAAAATATCTTATTGGAGATGAAGATGACGTGCTGGCAATTATAGAATAATTTTAATATTTAAATTTTAAATTAATTACTATTATGGCAAAACAAATATTGTTCAATGATGAAGCAAGAATTGCAATAAAAAAGGGGATAGATAAACTGGCCGAAGCGGTCAAAATGACCTTGGGTCCCAGAGGAAGGGCGGTAGTCATAGAAAAAGGATATGGAGCTCCCCAGGTTACTTTTGATGGAGTTACTGTGGCTAAGGAAATAGAATTGGAAGATAAATATGAAAATCTTGGCGCTGAGTTTATCAAACAAGCGGCCGACAAAACCAATGATGGCGTTGGGGACGGAACGACTACTTCCGTCGTCTTGTCGCATGCCATGATTAACGAGGGTGAGCGACTGATTAAAGAAAAAGGATTTAATGTCATTCAACTTTCTGAGGCATTAAAAAAAATGAGCGCTTATGTGGTTAAAGAACTTGAATCGCAAAGAGAGCTTATTAATGACAATAAAAAAATAGAAGAAGTGGCAACTCTATCGGCTAAGGATGAAGAAATCGGCAAAAAGATAGCCGAAGTTATGGCTAAAATAGGAAAAGAAGGCGTAGTCACCGTTGAAGATTCAAATGGAATTGGCATTAACCACGAAATGGTGGAAGGAATGCAGTTTGATAGAGGATATGTTTCCGCTTATATGGTCACTAATCCGGATAAAATGGAAAGCGTTCTTGAAGATCCTTATATTTTAGTAACCGATAAAAAGATTTCGGCAATCAATGAGATTCTGCCGGTTCTTGAAAAAGTTGTGAAAACCGGAAAAAAAGAAATGGTGATAATTGCCGATGATGTTGATGGAGAAGCTCTAACAACTTTGGTAGTTAATAAGCTTAGGGGAATATTTAATGTAATAGCGGTTAAGGCGCCGGGTTTTGGCGATAGAAAAAAAGAAATGCTTACCGATATTTGCGCAGTTACCGGAGCTGAATTTGTTTCTGATGAAACCGGTAAAAAACTGGAAAATGTAGATGTTGTCGATTTGGGAAGCGCTCGCAGAGTTGTTTCAACCAAAGACAGCACTACGATTGTTGACGGCAAAGGAGGCAAGGAAGCAATTGAAAGTAGAGTAGCTCAAATAAAAGCTCAGATTAAAAAATCGGATTCCGATTTTGATAGAGAAAAATTGCAGGAAAGATTGGGAAAACTTTCCGGAGGAGTGGCTGTTATTAAAGTTGGAGCTCCTACCGAATCGGCTCAAAAAGAATTGAAACAGAGAGTTGAAGACGCCGTTGCCGCAACAAAGGCGGCAATGGAAGAGGGTATAGTTCCCGGAGGAGGAATGGCTCTTTATAATATCTCCAAAAAATCAATAACTGAATCAAAGGATTTGGATAAACAAGTCGCCGAAGCATCTCGGGCGATATTGCTAAAAGCATTGCAGTCGCCGTTGGAGGCAATTGCCAACAATAGCGGAGCTGATTTTGAGAAAGTAGTTGAACAATTGGAAGAAAAAAGAGGTAATAATATTTGGTTTGGGTTTAACGCAATGACCAATAAAGTTGGCGATTTAAAAGAGGCGGGAATTATTGACCCGCTCAAAGTTACCAAAACGGCATTTGTGAATGCGATTTCCGTCGCTGGAAATTATCTGACCATTGGAGCGGCAGTTACCGATATTCCGGAAAAGAAAGATGAAAAATCAGGAGCAGAAGGGCACATGCACGATTATGATTAATATATCAATAATTTGATTATCAAAATAAAACACCTCAAAAAAGGTGTTTTATTTTTTTTATTTGTGATATAATAAAAAAGTAAAATATAAAAATTAATAAAAAAATAATATGGATTTTATATCAAGCAATTTTTTGTGGTTATTATTGGGATTGATAGTTTTAGCATTTATCCTAATTTATAACGGTCTTGTTAGAACGCGCACCAGAGTTAAAGAGGCATGGGCCGATATTGAAGTTCAATTAAAACGCCGATACGATTTAATTCCTAATCTTATTAATACCGTCAAGGGTTATGCTTCTCACGAACAAAAAGTTTTTGAGGATGTAACGCAAGCCAGAGCGATGGCTATATCTTCCGGAAATGATAAGGCGGCTTTGGCAGGGGCGGAAAATAATTTATCAGGGACATTAAAAAGTTTGTTTGCCGTTGCTGAAAATTATCCCGACTTGAAAGCCAATCAGAATTTTCTTGATTTACAAAATGAATTAACCGATACCGAAGACAAGATTCAAGCGGCGCGAAGATTCTACAACAGCATGGTTATGGATCTAAATACCAGAGTCCAAACTTTCCCGGTGAATATTTTGGCTTCCATTTTTGGATTCAAACAGGAAGAATTTTTTGGTCTGGAAAATGAAGCCGAAAAAAATCCGGTCGAAGTTAAATTTTAAAATATTATTACAATGGATTTTATAATTTCGCAATATTTTGGCAATATTTATTTCTTTTATCTTTTTGTTATTTGGTGCCTGGTTTGGAAAGGGCTGGCGCTATGGAAATCAGCAAGGAGAGAGGAAAAATATTGGTTTTTGTTTTTGTTAATTTTAAACACCCTCGGACTTTTGGAGATGCTTTATATTTTTGTGATAACTCCGTGGATCGATTCCCGCAAACATAAAAAACTTACACACGAACATCACGAACATCACGAACATCACGAACACCATGAACATAGAAGCGAATAAAATATTCCTTTGAAATATTTTTTAAAAGAATGCCAATTTTTGTTCTATTGGCATTCTGTTTTTTATCTGGTATAAACAGAAATATGCAACAGACACTTTATTCTTTCAAATCAGAAAATATCAGAAAAACATGGACAATATTTATTGTTTTTTTGATTATTATTATAGGATTGGGTTGGGTTTTTGCTCAAACCTACAATAGCCCGGACATTCTTTATATTGCGGTGATTTTTAGCGTTTTGATGAATTTTATCGGCTATTGGAAATCTGATTCAATCGCTTTGCGACTAGCCAGAGCGCGTTTAGCTGATCATGACAGCAATAAAGAGCTTTATCACGTTGTTGAAAATTTATGCATCACTGCCGGGATTCCAATGCCCAAAATTTACATAATAGACGATGTTTCGGCAAACGCTTTTGCTACCGGAAGAAATCCTCAGCATGCCAGCATTGCCGTTACTACCGGGCTTTTGAATCGGCTTAATAAAACAGAAATTGAAGGGGTTATTGCTCATGAATTGTCGCATATAAGAAATTACGACATTCTTCTCTCGACCGTCGTGGTGGTTATGGTCGGATTCATTTCTATTATCTCTAATATTTTTATGAGAAGTATGTGGTTTGGCGGAAGAGACGACAGGGAAAATCAAAATTCAATTTTTGCTATCATTGGAATTGTTGCTATGGTTTTAGCTCCAATAGCGGCAACCTTAATCCAGTTGTCAATTTCAAGAAAAAGAGAATTTTTAGCGGACGCCTCAGGGGCCTTGTTGACCAGATATCCGGAGGGATTGGCAAGCGCTTTGGAAAAAATATCTTCCGATGTTTCGTTAAAGTCGGCTCAAGGAGCCACTGCTCATTTGTATTTTTCCAATCCGTTTAAGGCCGATAGTATTGGGCAAAATAAAATTTCTTTTATGGCTAAATTATTTATGACTCATCCTCCGATTGAGGATAGAATAAAAAAATTAAGAGCAATGGAATAATCTTAAAAATGGTTCAAAAAATAAAAGAGCTTGAAAAGCGAATAAAAATTTTAAAAAAAGAAAACGAGATTTTGAAAAAAACTTCCGAAAGGGATTTTTTGACCGGACTTTATAATCGCATGGGATTTTCTAATAGAGCCGAAGAAATAATGGAGGAGTATAAAAAAGAATCTCAAAATAATAAGTTTAAATTTAATAGAAATAAAATTGTTCGCAATTTGTCTATAATTTTTTCCGATTTTGACGGATTGAAAAAAATCAATGACACTCATGGTCACAAAGCGGGCGACAAAGCGATAAAAGCTTTCGGCAATTTTTTAAAAAATAATGTTCGTCCGATAGATTATGTTTGTCGATGGGGAGGGGATGAATTTGCCATAGCTTTAATCAATGCCGATTGCAATCAGGCAAAATTAAAAATTGCCTCAATTTTGAAAAATATGAAAAATTTATCAATTATTTTTGGAGGAAAAAAGATAAATTTGAAAGCCAGTTTTGGCTCGGCTTCAATAGAAGATAATTGTTCTAAAAAAGGGGAAATTTTATCAAACATTTCTTTTGAAAATTTAATGAAGCTTGCCGACAAAAGAATGTATGCTCACAAAAAATCTTCCAGATAATTTTATTTTTCTTTATTTAGATTTAAAATATGGACGGCATTAAATACTACAGCGATTCAACTTACTTTAAGAAAAATCCATGGATAATAGTGCCAATTTTTATAGTTGTTTATTATTTTATATCTTATTTTGGGGCTTTGACTCCTTTTGATATATGGAACCATCCAATGGCCGGATTGGAAGTTGTTCTCATTGGATCAATTATTGGATTAATTTTGGCGTTGATTCAGCGGGGGGAAATAATTGAAATTTCAGAAAAGGGAATAAATCTTGGCTCAAAATATTTAGGTCCGTTAGATACGATGTCAGATTTTGGTTTATACAGAATCGGATATGCTTTTAAAATGAAGCCAAAACTATTTTTTCAGTGGGATTCGATAAAAAATATAAGTTTTATAGAATGGGACCAAAAATCTTTGATTGGCGGACGCTTAGAAACCTCATCTAATTTTGTGGAGATAAAAGATGACAAAGGAAAGTACTATATAATTCAGTTAAGTTTCAGTATGCCTGGGATTGACTCAATCTCTCCCATGGAATCGATTAAAGAAGTGATAAAAAATCTGGGCAAAGATAATTTAATTGAAGAAAAAGTTGAGTTAAGAGAAAGTAAGGTTATTTAGTTAATATTGCGTGAAATAGCACAACAACCTTTTAATTGCTGCTTAGCTATAAATATATTCTTATTGTTCCACCCTCTTGCTATTTTTAGAAAGTAAAATTATAGTTTGGACATGAAAGAATTTATCGGTTCCAAGTTGATACCGACGACTTAAAGGGAAACAATTCTAAAATAATTGGAAGCGCCGTAAGTCATATCCAAGGAATTTTATTTCAAAGACACAAAAAATAAAAAAATTATTAATAATCCACGGATGAATTTCCTGGTATATGCTTTGAACAAAATGATTCTTTCAAAAGTTGAAAATAAGCAACAATAAGGAGAGGTGCCCTACTTCGCAAAATGCTATGGCGGGCAGGCAAGAGTTAGAAATGGAGGGTTCGCATAGTGGTCTAGTGCGCACGCTTGGAAAGCGTGTGTGGGGTAAAACCCACCGAGAGTTCGAATCTCTCACCCTCCGCAAATTTTCGAAAAGGGTTTCTGAATGCAAAATGGGGTCGGCGCGAAGCGCCGACACTAATGTATTCCCCCCGCCGAATCCAGAATCCAAAAGGGTTTTCCACGCTCCGCGTGGCTCAAAAAGTACGGTTCGATCTTTAATTAAAAAGTTCGAACCGACTTTTTTAAACAAATGAAGATTTTCTTCATTTGTTTTCTCGTTTGCCAATTCCATATTGTATATATTGGCTTTTAGGAATTTGTCAGTAAGTTCGAACCGATTATGAGATTTTTTCTCAAAAGCGGATAATTTCTCTTTGAGAAGCTGTTTTTGGCACATCAGTTTGTTTTTAGATTCGCGATATTCGTCTAGTGAAAGCGCGTTTTCAAGATATGCGTTCATCAGCTTCTCTATTTTAGAATCCAAAAGAGAAATTTCATCTTTTGTTTTTTGAGAAAAAATCTCACTCGATTGGATTTCGGATGATTGATCTTTTCTGTTTTCTTCAATCATCCAATTTGCCCAATCGAGTGGCAAAGAAACTTTTTTGATTTCTTCCTTAATTTGAGAAGTGATGATTTCTTCACGAACATATTTTTGTTCACAAGGATTTTTCCGTTTGGTACATCGCAAATAGTTATGACCTTTCTGTTGCTCGGTAGTAATAAAACATCCACATTCTCCGCAACGGAAAAATCCTCTATACAAAAATGGTTTAAGTCCTTTTCCTTTCGGTTTGGATTTTCGGCTCATCACTTCTTGAACGGAATCAAAAAGTTTCTTTGTGATAATCGGTTTGTGCTTTCCTTCGTAGATTTCACCACCATATCTCATTAGTCCTGTGAATATCGGATTTCTCAAAATTTGTTGATAGTTAGAAACGGAAAGCACCTTTCCATTCTTTCTACTCAATCCAAGATCGTTAAACTTATCGTGTAGTTGTCGCAAAGTGAAATTTCCAGTTGCATAGGCCTCAAATGTTTTCTTGATTAAAGGTGCGATATTTTCATCGGGTACTATTCCAGCACCTTTTACATTTACATAGCCCAGAGGCGACATTTGAGGCCATATACCGTCTTTCACTTTGTTTCTATGCCCACGCTTTATATTTTCCGATAAGTTGTCAACATAATACTTGGATTGTGAGAAAGCAATGGAAAGCATGAACTTACCTTGTGGAGTAGTATCACACCAGAAAGTTGGAAATTTTAGCTCGGCAATTTTCCCCGTATCGAGCAAATATATTATTTTTCCACCATCAACGCTATTTCTCGCAAGTCGGTCAGGATGCCACGCTAAAATTCCACTTGCCTCATTTGCTTCGATACGGAGAAGCATTTCATTAAATACTGGCCGACCTGGTGCTTTGGCGGTTTGTTTTTCCACAAAAATATCAACAACATCAATCTGCTCTTTAACCGCCAACTCCTTTAATTCGGCCAGTTGGTCTGAAATGCTTCTCACTTGCCGATCCTCTGTATCGGTTGATTTGCGAGTGTATATAAAAAACTTTCTGGTGTGATTATTCATAAAATTGTATTGGAAAAGAAATGTTCTCCTGAAATCGATGTGAAATATCCTTGTTGCGTTGATGGTCAAATGGCTTGTCCACCGGAAGATTGTGGTGGAA
>JAJXZH010000011.1 GCA_021780155.1 bacterium | reverse complement strand
CTATCAATACCACCTCTACCAATGAATATTATACCTACATCACCGGAGGTTCTTGGAAACTCTCTGCTATTATGGAATCCAATAAATACAAACCATTTGCTCAAAATGACGGAGGAACAGCTTCTGAGGCCTATGAAAAAGGAAATAATCTAACCTTAGGTTCTACCGTCTTTCCTTCCGGATGGATAAGAGTTCCCGGTAACTCTACCTTTGGCACCTCTGACTTCTGGGTTATGAAATATGATGCCAAGTGCGCCTCTTCTGTTGACAACTCTCTTTATGGAACTCCCGGATCTCTTTATGACACTACTTATCAAACTTATTCCAATTCCTCTTATCCTTGCACCTCTGCTAATTCAAAATATATCACCTCTGCTCCTAATGGATTTCCTATTGCTTACATCTCTCATACCGATGCCCTGACCTATTGTGCTTCAATTGGCGCTCATCTTTTGACTAATGATGAATATATGACTATCGCCACCAACGTCATAAATCAAAACTCCAACTGGTCATCCGGAACTGTTGGAACCGGATATATCTATTCGGGGCATAACGACAATGTTCCCGGTTATGCTCTAACTGCCGACTCAAATGATGCCAATGGTTATGCAGGAGAAACCAATACCGGAGGCAACCAAAGAAGAACTCTCACCCTTTCCAACGGCTCTGTTGTCTGGGATATGGCTGGAAATGTCTGGGAGCATGTCCAACGAAGTGTAAATAACATTGGCGATCTTTCCACTACTATGACCGTTCCTGCCTGTACCGGAGGAACGGCAACCTGGCAATGGTGCGATTTTCCCAATATCTCCGCTTGGACATCCGATGTTATTCAATCCAAAGTCGCTCCTCCTAATTTATCTTGGAATTCATCTCAAGGAGTTGGACAGGTGTTGACTTATGGTACTGGAGGAAATCAAGGAACGACCGCTTTCCTTCGCGGCGCGGCTTGGAACTACGGCTCTTATGCCGGTACTTTCGCGCTCGGCTTGCATTGGCTCACGGGCTACCCCTACATCAATGTCGGGTTTCGTTGCTCTCGGTAGTATTACCGTAGTTCACTGGCCCACTAAAACCACAACAGAGAACGGGCATAATTTAATATAACTATGGACTATCAAAAACTTGTCACTTTCCAAAAATCATATGATTTTACAATCTGGCTGGTTCCGCTTCTTAACAAATTTCCCAAAAACCAGAGATTTACTCTTGCCCAGCAGATTGAAAACGCTTTAATAAATCTTCTTAAATTTCTTCAAAATGGGGTTTTATTGCAAGGACAAAAAAGATTATCCAACTGGCAGGAGGCCAGCCGTGAACTTGATGAAATTAGGTTGCTTGTGAGGATTGCCAAGGATTTGCATTTATTGAGCATCAAGCAATACGGTCTGTGCGCCGAAAAAATAAATGAAATAGGCAAATATCTAAGCGGTCTTGTGAAAAGCGCGTCATAAAGAATTTGTTTTATTTGAACGTTTTAGCAACAGCGAGTTTAGTTTTTGATTGAGCCGAAATGAATCGGCATGTTTGGCATAGCCATGCCAGGCGGAGGAATATGGAGTGGAGGCGGTTAATTTCATCCGCCTGAATGCCCGGGAAACGGTGCTTTTGCGCAGGCGAGTGTGGTGTCTAAAAAGAGTCAGGCCGAGAAAATCAATTCTGTCTATCGGCTGGACCCCGCTTCTTTTTTGATGGAGAGTAAGCTTTAGTTCTTGCTCCAAAAATATTTTTATATCCGATTGCCACGCGAGCAATGTTTTGGGTTTTGCATGAAATAAAATAAAATCGTCCATATACCGGATATAATATTTAGCGCGCAGTTTTTCCTTGATAAAATGGTCCAGTTTATTGAGATAGATATTGGCAAAAAGTTGGCTGGTCAGATTACCTATCGGCAGACCTTTTTCCCCACACTTGCTTTCTATAATTTTTTTGATGACAGCCAATAACAAATTGTCTTTTATCTTATCTTGAATCAAACTTATTAAAATTTCATGGTCAACGGAGTCAAAATATTTTTTGATATCAAATTGCAAAAAATACGCCCGACTCTTGAAATTAAGAGAAGCTCCTTGTCTGAAACTTTTTACTCTTTTTATGGCGGAGTGAACGCCTTTTTCTTTCCGGCAGGCATAAGAGTCATAAATAAATGCTTTTTCAAAAATCGGGTCAATAATATTGCAAATAGCGTGGTGCATCAATCGGTCGCGAAAAGGAGCTACTTCAATAATTCGTTTTTTTGAATCAATTGCAACAAAGCTTTTGTATTCTCCGTGGCGGTATGTGTTTTGAATCAATTCCTTATGAATTTGAACGATATTTCTTTCGAAATCAATCTCAAACTCCAAGACATCTTTTCTAAACCGCTTTCCCCGTTTTGTGTCAAAATATGCGTTATGCAGGTTTTTAAAATCACAAAGTTTATCAAATAAATCTTGATTCATAATATAAAGCATTTGAGTCTAATAACCCCGCGAAAATATTTTGATAATTTCGCGGGGATAAGGACTCTTGTGTTCTTTTGCTGTTTTAGCAAAAGAAAAGAGAATGCCAGCAGTATTATTTTCGGCGCAGTGTTTTTGTCCGTAGGCAAAGGTATCGGGCCGAAATTTTGCGGTTTTTACACTGCCGAGAGCACCGGAACCCGACATTGTTGTTTGTGTTGCCCGTGTTCCAATTCAAGTTGAGCGCGAAAGTTCCGGCATTAGAGCCGTTGTTCCAATTCGCGCCGCGAATGAAAGCGGTATTTGGCATTACCCTCGTCCATGTTTATTTTAATTTGGTTATGCTTTTAGCCGATGGATATATCTCTGATTAAAATAAAAACGGACAAATATGATTATATTCCAATTTAGTGTCTTATGCGTTTTTTCTTTAGTGGTCGTTAGTTTATCGGACGTTGTATTTATAAATGGTTTATAAATTTTAAATTCGCCGATGCCTATAATTTGATAAAAAAGATTATTGCAGATGATATATTTATCTCTTGCGCCTGGTATCAATATTGATACCAAGGAACTATTCAAATTTTTATCACTCACCATCTTCACTCTCTGTTTTATTTTGATATTAATAAAACAAAAATGAATATCTTTCCCTCTTACATTATTATCCGATCGGATAATAATGTAAGAGGTCTGAAGTTATTGATTTTGATAGTATTATTGTAATTCACTTAATCTAACTCTATTTATTTTATTTCTATTTCAGCCACTATGCTATAGCATAGTGGCACCAAAAATTCATCCGATTATTTCTGCCTGGTATCAGTATTGATACCAGATGATATTTATGTTTTTTTCTGTCATCCCGTTGAAAAACGGGATCCAGGAGTCACAAAAACAAAACTCTGGATTCCAAATTAAATTTGGAATGACAAATAAGACAATACTGGATTCTGGATTAAATCCGGAACGATAGACAAAGCAAACTAAAAATACGAATATACAAAATAAAAACAAACATAAAAAATTCTAAATTAAAATAAATTGACTTGAAAAAAATTTTTTGTTAAATTTTTATCAACCTTAAAATTCCTAAGTTGGCTTTTTTGAAATCAAATGTCGCTTTGTTTGAGTTTTCAAAAACGTTTGATTTTTATATGGCCGATTAAAGGAAAATATTATAATTAATTTTTTATTTTAAGATGGATTACAATTTATTGGCGTTGGGTATTTCTTTGTTGGCGCTTGTCTTTGCCGCTTTTTTGGCAAAATGGGTTTTGCGTCAGCCGCAGGGTTCAAGTTCTTTGCAGGAAGTTTCAAATATTATTAAACAAGGAGCAAGCGCTTTTTTAAAGCGTCAATATAGAACGATTGGATTTATCGGAGCTATTTTGGCTATCTTACTATTTTTTGTTTATGGATTTTCCGGTAAATGGGACCAAGGGTGGCAAACGGCATTGGCTTTTGTTTTTGGAGCGGCATCATCGGCAATTGCCGGAATAGTGGCAATGTCAATGTCGGTTCGTTCCAATGTCAGAGCTGCCGCCGCCGCCGAAGATGGATTATCAGGAGCATTAAAAGTGGCGTTAAGAGGTGGGGCGGTTTCAGGAATAATTATTGTTTCAATGAGCTTGCTTGGAATTTCAATCTTGTTTTTGTTTTATTCTCTTTTGGGATATGAAGCTATAAAAATTCCTTCTTTGATTGTTGGTTATGGATTTGGAGCTTCGTTGGTTGCGCTTTTTGCTCAATTGGGTGGAGGAATTTTTACCAAAGCGGCCGATGTTGGAGCCGATTTGGTTGGAAAAATAGAAGCCGGCATTCCCGAAGATGATCCGCGCAATCCGGCAGTCATTGCCGATTTGGTGGGAGATAATGTTGGAGATTGTGCCGGAAGAGGAGCGGATATTTTTGAATCCACTGCCGCTGAAAATATTGGAGCAATGATTTTGGGAGTGGCTCTTTATCCGGTTTTTGGAATCAAGGGAATCATGTTCCCGCTGGTTCTAAGAGCTTTTGGATTGATTGCTACCATTATCGGAATTTATAGCGCCAAAAGTAAAGAAGGAGACAACCCGATGAAAAGTTTAAATAAAGGATATTGGGTAACGAGCATTTTGGCTGCTATCGCTTTTTATTTTGTTACAGATATTATGCTTGGGAATTTGTGGTTTTTTTGGGCGGGACTTGTCGGAATAGCCAATTCAATCGCTTTTGTTTATATCACTCAATACTACACCGAAGCTCGTTTCAGACCGGTTAGAGAAATTGCCATTGCTTCTCAAACAGGACACGCGACTAATATTATTTCTGGATTTGCCGTTGGTTTGGAATCAACCGGATTAACGGTTGTTGGCATCAGCGCTTCGCTTCTGCTTTCTTATTGGTTTGGTTCACAAAGCGGCGTTCCAACGGGAGGACTTTATGGAACCGCCGTGGCGACGATGGGAATGCTGGCGACTGCGGCTTATGTTTTGGCAATGGATGTTTTTGGACCGATTACCGACAATGCCGGAGGAATTGCGGAAATGAGTAATGCTCCGGAAAAAATAAGAAAAACTACCGACAAATTGGATGCAGTTGGAAATACCACAAAAGCTCTGACTAAAGGTTATGCCATAGGTTCTGCGGCGTTGGCGGCATTTCTTTTGT
The DNA here is from genome assembly GCA_021780155.1 of bacterium. Taxonomy (GTDB): domain Bacteria; phylum Patescibacteriota; class Minisyncoccia; order UBA6257; family JAGOQP01; genus JAKAHY01. The sequence continues at coordinate 63,250 of JAJXZH010000011.1, read as the reverse complement.
TCTCCGCTTATTTGGAAGAGGTTCATATTTCAGTTGTTGATTTGGCAAAAGTGAAAGTTTTTGTCGGAGCGCTGATTGGGGCGATGCTTGTTTTTCTATTTTCTTCATTGGCAATTCGCGCTGTCGGAAAAGCCGCTTACTACATAATTAATGATGTTAGAGCTCAATTTAAAGAAAAGCCGGGAATTATGAATGGTTCCGAGAAGCCGGATTACGCTCGAGCGGTTGATATTACCACCAAAGGAGCACTCAAAGAAATGATTTTGCCGGGAGTTTTGGCGGTTGCTGTTCCTATTTTGGTTGGTGTTTTCTTGCGCGCCGAAGCCGAAGCCGGATTTTTGATGGTCGGCACTATCACCGGCATATTGATGGCAACAATGATGAATAATGGAGGAGGGGCTTGGGATAATGCCAAAAAATATATAGAAGAGGGAAATTTGGGAGGCAAAAAAAGTGCTGCTCATGCAGCTTCTGTTACTGGAGATACCGTCGGAGATCCATTCAAAGACACCGCCGGTCCTTCGTTACATGTTTTAATCAAACTTTTATCGACTTTGACTTTGGCTTTGGCTTTGCTTTTTGTTTAAAATCAAAAAACTCATTAGATAAATAACCGGCAGGCGTTTATGTAAAAACATAAGCGCCTGTTTTTATTTACTCGCATTTTTTGTTTTTAGTTCACTATTTTTAAGATGCCAAAAAATAAAATTATGTGATATAATCAACAAAACAATAATTAATCAAATAAATTTATTATGAAACCATTCATTCGCGAGATGTCCTCGCTCACTATTAAAGATGTTCCTGAAGCCGGAGGCAAAAATGCTTCCTTGGGAGAAATGCTTAAATTTTTAAAACCCAAAGGAGTTAACATTCCGGACGGATTTGTTATTACCGCTTCCGCTTATCGTCATTTTATAAACGAAGGCGTCGTTAAAGGCGCTGATGGAAAAAAAATGATTTTGAAAAATTTTATCAAAGATACTTTAAAGAATTTAAATACCAAAGACATAAAAGAACTCTATAAAAAAGGAGAAATGGTCAGAAAGGCGGTCGTCTCCGCCGAACTTCCGATGGATTTGAAAAGACAAATAATTTCTTACTACAGAAAAATGGAGAAGCAATATTTTACCAATGTTGATGTTGCCGTCCGTTCATCGGCTACTGCCGAAGATTTGCCCGGAGCGTCTTTTGCCGGTCAGCAGGAAACATATTTAAATATTGTTGGTGAAGAAAATTTAATTGTTGCCGTTAGAAAATGTATCGCCTCTCTTTTCACCGACAGAGCAATTTCATACAGACAAGACAAGGGTTTTGATCATTTGAAAATAGCGCTATCAGTCGGAGTCCAAAAAATGGTTCGTTCCGATAAGGCGGCCTCAGGGGTTATGTTCACCGTTGATACCGAATCCGGTTTTAAAGATGTGGTTGTTGTTAATGCCACTTGGGGATTGGGAGAGATGATTGTTCAAGGAGAAATTGTTCCCGATGAATATATTGTTTACAAGCCCTTTCTTCAGGAGCGCGGATCCGCGCGGATAGAAACGCGGAATAGTGCGGATAAGGACCAGCACAAATCTGCGGCGATTATTCCAATAATCGCCAAAAAGCACGGCTCAAAAGACAGGAAAATGATTTATAATTTTCAAGGACCCAAGCCGACAAAAATTGTTGCAACCGAAGAAAAAGAAAGGCGGGCTTATGTTTTGAATGATAAAGAAATCTTAACTCTTTCAATGTGGGGAAAAATGATTGAAGATCATTACTCGCGAGTGAGAAAAGTTTGGACACCGATGGATATTGAATGGGCCAAAGACGGGAAAACTCAGGAACTTTATATCGTTCAAGCTCGACCGGAGACGGTTCAAGCTCAAAGAGATTTTTCGATTATTAAAGAATATCAATTATCTCAGACCGGAAAAGAAGTGTGTAAAGGAATTTCGGTTGGAAATAAAATTGCTACCGGGAAAGCTAATATCATTATGGATGTTAAAGGAATCGGCAACTTTAAGGCGGGAGAAGTTTTGGTAACCGACATGACTGACCCCGACTGGGAACCGATAATGAAAATTGCTTCGGCGATTGTCACCGACAAAGGAGGCAGAACTTCTCATGCGGCAATTGTTTCCAGAGAGCTTGGAATCCCGTGTATTGTCGGGACAGAAAATGCCACCAAAAAAATAAAAATAGGGCAGATGATAACCGTTGATACTACCGGCAGTGAGGGTTATGTTTTTGACGGCACTCTTAAATTTAATGTCGTGGAGCATGATATAAAAAAACTTCCCAAAATAAAAACAAAAATTTCAATGAATATCGCCACTCCCGACACCGCTTTTGAAAAATCATTTTTGCCAAATAGTGGAGTTGGTTTGGCGCGAGAAGAATTTATTATTGCTTCCGATATTGGAATTCATCCGATGGCTTTGATTGAGTTTGATCAATTGCTTAAAAAATCTCAAAAAGACCCAAAAATTAAAAAAGTTATTTCTCAAATAGAGAAAAAAACCGGATGGGCAAAAGATAAAAAGAAATATTATGTTGACAATTTGGCTTATGGAGTAGGTAAGATTGCCGCCGCTTTCTACCCCAAAGACATCATTGTTCGTTTTAGTGATTTTAAGACAAACGAATATAGGCAATTAATTGGAGGAGAAATTTATGAACCACACGAAGAAAATCCAATGATCGGCTGGCGTGGGGCTTCTCGTTATTATCATCCGGCGTTTGCTCCGGCGTTTGCTCTTGAAATAAAAGCGATAAAAAAAGTAAGAGAGGAAATGGGATTGACCAATGTTCAAACAATGATACCCGTCTGTCGAACCGTTGAAGAAGGAAAAAAAGTTTTAGGGATTATGAATAAATACGGGCTTAAAAAAGGTGGTGGCTTTAATGTTTATGTGATGTGCGAGATTCCATCCAATGTTATTTTGGCCGATAAATTTTTGGATATTTTTGATGGGATGAGTATCGGCTCAAACGATTTGACTCAAATGACATTGGGTTTGGATAGAGATGGCATAGAAAGATTGAAAGGAGTCGGAAACGAGAATGATGAATCCGTAAAAAATTTGATTTCTCAAGCGATTAAAAAATGTAATGCCAGGAAAAAATATGTCGGTATTTGTGGGCAAGCTCCCAGCGATTATCCTGAATTTGCCAAGTTTTTGGTTAAAGAAGGAATTCAAGCAATATCGCTAAATCCTGATTCGGTCGTAAAAACGATAGTGTATTTATCCAAAAACAAATAACTTTTGCCGATTTTCCGAATTAAGGAAAAATATGAAAATAATAGATGGCCAGATAAAGATAATAAAAGATTCTCGCGGACATGATACTCTGGAGGCCCATCTTTTGGCTCGGGAAGGGGAAGGCAAAAACGCAGTTGCTTTTGCTTCTGTTCCTGCCGGCAAGAGTACCGGCGCTCATGAGGCGTTTGTTTTAAATCCCAAAGAGGCCTTTGAAAAATTTTCAGAAATCAAAAAAGATATTTTGAAAATTAATTTTAGAGACCAAAAAGAATTTGATTCATTGCTCATTGCTTTTGATGGGACGCAAAACAAGAGCAATCTTGGGGCTAATTTAATTTTGTCTTTATCGTTGGCTTTTGCCAGAGCTTGGGCAAAATCGAGAGGAATAGAACTTTATCGTTATCTAAAAGATTTGTCCGATAATCAAAAAAAATTTTTTGAAGATTTTCCTCGACCATTATTTAATGTTATCAATGGCGGGGCTCATGTCGAGATACCAAAAGATTGGGAGAAAAAATTCGGAATCAAAAAAGGTTTGGACTTACAGGAGTTTCAAGTAATTCCAACAATTAAAGATTTTGGTATCGGCTTGAGCGTTGGTCAGGAATTTTATAAAAAACTCGGCAAGGAACTTTCAAAAATTTATGGCAAAGAAAATGTTTTATTGGGCGATGAAGCCGGTTATGTTTGTCCATTTAAAACAAATCAAGAAGCTCTTGAGATAATGCAGGAATTAATTAATCACCATCTTTATCCATTGAAAATCGGACTTGATGCGGCCGCTTCTCAATTTTATTCAAAACAAAATAATTTATACACCATAGAACAAGAAGAAATGACGCCGGAAGAGCTTTCTGTTTTTTATCTGGATTTATTTGAACGTTATGAAATGATTTCTTTGGAAGATCCTTTTGATGAAGAATCTTTTGATGATTTTTCTCGGTTAAGTGGTAATTTGTTGACCGAAAAACAAACTCAAAAAAACAAAAAACTTATTATCACCGACGACCTTACAACCACCAACCCGGGAAGATTGAAGGAGGCGATAGAAAAAAAATCCGGAAATGCCATTTTAATCAAACTTAATCAGATTGGAACTTTATCTGAAACAATTGAAGTTATAAAAATGGCTCGCGACAATGGTTGGCAACAAGTGGTCAGCCACAGGAGTGGGGAGACGATGGATTCTTTTATCGCTGATTTGGCTGTTGGCGTGGGTGCCTGGGGTATCAAATCGGGAGCTCCGGGAAAACCGGAAAGAATGGCAAAATACAGCAGAGCGCTTGAAATTTGGAAAAAAGAATCGGTAGTTTTTTAATTTTTTATTTAATACAGGAGATTTCTTATTAAACTTTCTCCGGTCATATCCGGATGTTTGGGCATTCCCATTAGTTCCAAAATTGTCGGTGCTATATCCGATAGCATGCCGATAGTAAATTTTTCTCTTTCATCAACATCTGATGGATTTTGAGGTTTGAAATATTTTGTTCCAACAAGATATACGGGAACCGGACTGGTGTCGTGTTTTGTTTCCGGTTCTCCGGTTTGAGGATTAAATAAACGCTCTATATTTCCGTGATCGGAAGTGATGATGGCGGTGGAGTTGTGTCTGAGTATCGCCTGGACCACATTTCCCAATTGTTCGTCTATCACCTGAATCGCTTTAATGGAGGCGTCAAAATTTCCGGTATGTGCCACCATATCCGGATTGGCGTAATTAACCAAAATAAAATCAAACGCTTCTTCTTCTATTGCCTGAATTAATCTTGTTGTTATTGCCGGCGCCATCATTATCGGGTCCTGGTCTTGGCGAGGGATAATTCTTGAAGGAATAAGCACTCTATATTCATTGGTAAAAGCCGCATCATTAAGGCCGTTAAAGAAAAATGTAACGTGGGCGTATTTTTGAGTTTCGGCAATTTTTAATTGTGTTTTATCGTGTTCCGAAATTATTTTTCCTACCGGATTATCAACGTGTTGTGGAGGAAATGCCACCGGAATATCAAAATCTTCTCTTATTTGAGTCATTGAAGCAAACAAAACATCTTTGAGTTTTTTTGTCGGATATTGTGAAAATTGAGGATTGATAAATCCCTCAACTAATTGTCTCATTCTATCTTCTCTAAAATCAAAAAAGAAAACCGAATCTTTTTCCTGAATAATATTTTCTTTTGAACCGATAATCATCGGCAATATGTATTCATCATTGAGTCCTTTGTCGTAAGTTTGTTGAAGATTCTTTTTGATGTCTTTTTCCGGAATAATTTGAGAATCGCTTATGTTTCCGGTCAATAAATTGTAAGCTCTTTGGGTTAAATCCCATCGCTTGTCTCTGTCCATTGCATAAAATCTACCGACAATACTTCCAATATGCCCCTGAGGAAGTTTCTCTAATAGAGACATTGCCGATTCCGGGGCGCTGTCTCTACCGTCGGTAATGGCTTGTATCATAAAATTGACTTCTTTTTTTGATGCCATATCTATTAATGCCTGCAAGTGCTCCATTGAAGAATGGACATTGGCTTCTCCAACGAGTCCTACTAAATTCACTTTTGAATTATTTTTTTTGGCGTTATCGAATAAAGCCTCAATCGTTGGATTGGAAAAAAAATCTTTATTTCTTATTGATAAACTGATTCTTGGATAATGTTGATAAATTATTTTTCCCGCTCCCATAGTTAAGTGGCCGACTTCGCTGTTGCCTTCTTCCCCCCAAGGAAGCCCAACGGCAATTCCGGAGGCCTGCAATGAACCGGATGGGAAATTATTTTTTATATAAGCTATGTTTTTTGGCTTGGCGGCATAAATTGGATTGGACTCTCCTCTTTCGCCAATTCCCCAGCCGTCAAGAACAATTAAGATAACCGTGTTTCTCATTTTGTTTGTTTAATTGAAGCGTCAACTAATAATAATAGAAAAATCAGTTTGACGCCAGATTGTTTTGGGTTTATTATAAAAATACGCATTTGAATTAATTTGGACTTTAGGATGAATTCTTACACCATTGATTTTTTTAAATTTTTGAAAAACAAAAGCGTTGAGGAGAATCTTGAGGCCCGTATACCATATGGATACGATAAATTTTGTTTATCTCGGAATTGCCTTAGTGGTTGGGATAGCGGCCGGCTACTTTGTAAGGCAGAACCTCGTTTCTAAAAGAGCCGCCTCTTTGGAGGAAAAAATAAATCGTCAAATTGAAGAAGCCAAAACCAAATCAAAGGAGGTTGTTTTGGAAGCGCAACAAAAATCCGCTCAAATTCTTGAAGAAATAAAACAAGAAGAGAGGGAGAGAAAATCGCAATTAGACAGAGTAGAAGAGAGATTATTAAAAAAAGAAGAATCTCTTGAAAAGGAATCACTTGAAATAAAAGAAAAAGAAAAAAACGTCCAATCCGATGTTCAAAAATTGATTGAGGCCAAGAGTCACATCGAACAACTTAAAGCCGGAATCTCAAAAGAACTTGAAAAGATAGCCAAGCTTTCGCAAGAAGAAGCCAAAGAACTTTTAATGAAAGATGCCGAACAAAAATATCAGCAGGATTTGGCGGAGTATGTGAAAAAAATGATGGGCGAAAGAAGAGATGAGATAGAGAAAAAAGCCAGTGAAATATTGACCACCGTTATTCAGCGATATGGCCGATCTTCGGCGGCTGAATTAACTACGACTTCCGTCCAGCTCCCCGATGAGGAATTCAAAGGAAAAGTTATCGGAAAAGAGGGGCGAAACATAAGAACTTTTGAAAAAGTTACCGGCGTTGAATTGGTAATTGATGAAACCCCCGATAGTATTGTTATTTCTTCTTTTGACCCGGTACGAAGAGAAATCGCCCGTCTGGCTTTGGAAAAATTGATTAAAGACGGAAGAATTCAGCCGGCCAAAATAGAAGAAAAAGTGGAGGAAGCTACTCAAGAAATTTCAAAAAAAATAATGGAGGCGGGAGAGGGAGCCGCTTATGAGGTTGGGGTTTACGACCTACCCAAAGAAATTGTTCAGCTTTTGGGACGACTTAATTTTAGAACCAGTTATGGTCAGAATGTCTTAAGACATTCGATAGAGGTGGCTTCATTTGCCGGAATGATTGCCGAAGAATTGAAATTGAACGCCGATGTTGCCAGAAAAGGAGCCCTACTTCATGACATTGGAAAATCAATTGACCACGAAGTTTCCGGTAGCCACGTAGAGATTGGAAGAAAAATTCTAAAAAAATACGGAATAAGCGATCAAGTCGTGCAAGCGATGGAAGCTCATCACGAAGAATATCCGTTTGCTATTCCTGAGGCATATGTTGTTGCCGCTGCTGATGCAATTTCTGCCGCCAGACCTGGCGCCAGAAGAGATACTCTTGAAAACTACATTAAACGTCTTGGAGATTTGGAAAATATTGCTACCGGTTTTGAGGGCGTTAAGAATGCTTACGCTATTTCAGCCGGAAGAGAACTCAGAATTTTTGTTACTCCAGAAAAAATAGATGACTTTGGATCTTTGGAATTGGCGCGAGAGATTGCCAAAAAAATTGAATCCGAACTTAAATATCCGGGAGAAATAAAAGTTGTCGTTATGAGAGAGACGCGCGCGGTGGAGTACGCCAAATAAATGAAAATTAAAATAAAAACCCCGTAAATTTCGGGGTTTTTATTTTTGATAATTTCGTATTGGTAATTAAAATAAGATTTTATGCCGATTTTTGAGCTTTAAAATAATAAGCATTTAAGCCATTTTTTATCAGTCAACAATTAATTCACAAAAAGTCGCTTATTTGCTTGTTTTTATAAAGGTGATTGTTTATAATTAGTCCAGTAGGTAAAAAGGTCGGGATAAAATATGAATAATATAATATGAAAAAGCCAGAATTAGTCGAAGCAGTGATGAAAGCAGCCGGTATTGAAGTTAAAAAACAAGCAACTACCGCTGTTGAAGCTGTCTTTGATACGATAGCCAAAACTATGGCTAAAGGAGAAGAGGTGGCTGTTGCCGGATTTGGAACTTTCAGAGTCGTCAAGAGATCGGCTCGCGAAGGTGTCAACCCAAGAACCGGAGAAAAAATTCAAATTGCCGCTTCAATTAAGCCAAAATTCAGAGCCGCTAAAGCTCTTAAAGAAGCCGTTAAATAATTTTAGCGTTTAAACACTTAAAAATAACCCTAAGGTGAGGTCTTTGGGGTTATTTTTATTCTATTAAAATAACCCTAAGGTGAGGTCTTTGGGGTTATTTTTATTTTACAAAAAATCGCCTTTTTATTTTGGCGATTTTTATGGCTACTTTATTATCTTTTGCTTTAACTGTTTAGATATTTATTTATATTAGTGCTCATTTTTACAAAGACATCATAAGCCGATTTTATACCGGTGTAGGCATTTGAAACCAAATTGGCCAAATAATTATCCATATCTTCCTGGCTTGCGGAAAAATCTTGAGTGGAGCTTGAGTTGGAATCGGGAGAGGATATATCCGACAGAGCATTGGCGGCAATTTCTTTGTTTTTTGATATTTTATCTTTAAGCGATGTCACGTAATCTTTGGTTGAAGTGGTAGTTGAAGCGGTGAATGTGTTTAATATCATATCTAAAGCTTGGTTGTTGTAGTCGTGAGCGTTAGACAAATATTTGGATGCCTGGTCATAAAGATCCTTTAGTGTTTGGTTTTTTGTCATATTCCGGTCGTATATTTTTTTGACATCCAGCGATACTTTGGAGAGTCTTTCATCGGCAATTGATAGAATGCTCGGCGTATTTAAGGCGGCAATCACAATATTGATTCTTTGAAGGTCTTGATCGGTTTGGCCGGATTTCTTGTCGTTTAAATCTTTAGCAAACAATTTTAATTGATCCAAAGTCATTGAGGTGGAAGATGCATTAAATTCAGCCTGAGCGTTTTGGTAATATTGATAATCATTATTAAGCAAGTTGTTTATATACTCCCCAACGTCAGACCAACCATTTCCTTGAGGAAGGGTGGTGCTGGCAAATTGTTGGATAGTGGAACTTACTTGAGAAAGAGAAATATCCAAAACATTTGAAATAATTTTTATATTCAAGTCGGTTTCTTGTTTTTGTTTTTGGTCTGTAGATAAAGTCGTGTCGTCTTTGAGGTTCAAAAGTTGATTTACTTCATCTTTGGTTTGAGAAATTATATCCGAAAGTGAACCGCTTTGTTGGTCTTGGGCGTTTGCTTTTGAAATGTTCACAAAAAATGCTGTTAGCAACAAACTGCAAAAAATGGATGATAAAAATATTTTTTTGATGTTTTTTGTTTTCATTATTGAGAAATTGTTTTTAATATATTGCTTATATCCTGATTATTTTGCGATTGCGGATCAGTATTGAAAGCTGAATTTATTTCAGATTGTTCGGCTTTAATAACAGACGAATTTATGTGATTGGGAGCGGTAGCGGCAACTTCTTTGAGAGCAGTGGTGCTTGCTTTGGCGGTTTGTTCAAATTTACTTATATGAGAAAGCTGGATGTTGATGGTGTTGTTTATCATATCCGCTTCGGCAACAACCTTGCTTTGATTTAATCCCGGGAGAAAAAGTGGTGATAATTGAGAGGTGGCAAAATAGATTCCAACCAGAATAATTGCCGTCGCCATTGCCACGGATATTGCTCTGCCTCCGTTAGAAAATATGCTTTTTAAGGAATAGTTTTTTAATTTTATTGGAGCCATCTCCAGTGCCGACAAAATTGATTCATCTTGTAAAACTTTTTTGGAAACAAATGGTGTTTGAAGAATGGCTAACCTGGACTTTCTGGAAAAGTCATTTTCGGGATTGATTTCTTTTAATAGTTTTAAATTGTTGATTATTTGTTTTTTATTCATTTTTTTCCAATATCTTTTTAAGTCGTCTCAATGCTCTAAATTGCAAAACTCTGATTGCCCCGTTTTTTTTGCCGGTTATTTTTGCAATTTCTCGCGGTGACAATTCTTCCACAAACCTCATTATTATTATTTCCTGATATTCGGGAGAAAGTTTTTTGAGGGCTCTATATATTTCTTCTACTTCTATTTTATTTCCTATTGTTTCCATCCCTCCATCCCGTGAGGTTTCAAAATAGTCCTCCGAAACATTTTCTATGCTGGTGATGCTTTTTTTTGTTCGGTAATAATCAATCACCTTGTTTCTGGCAATTTTATAAAGCCAACTTGATAATGGCAATCCCTGATCTTCAAAGGCTTCTATGTTTTGCCAGGCATTGAGAAATACCTGATGAGTGAGGTCCTCGGCCTCCTCACGCCGGCTTACTTTTAAGAATATAAACCGAAAAATATTCGGTTGATATTTGTCATAAAGCAAGCCAAAAGCCGAGGCCTCACCCCGGATAGCGCTTTCTAAAAGCTGTTTTTCGTTGTCGTTGCGCTCATCTGCCATATAAAACGAATTTAACTTGTTTGTGTTTCACCCACTTTCTGGGATAAAAGATGCTTAAATAACTCCTGTTTTTAATTTAAACCCCCAAATATGGGGGATGTATCACAATTATGGCACAATATTCATTAAATTCCAAGTTTTTTTAAAATCACAGGGGAAAATAGATTAAAAATCGTTGCGTCATATAAAATACCGTTGGTTTTAATTGTTAGATAAAAACATTTTTAAGGTCCTTAATATTATCAAAATGTCCAAAGTCAGGGAGCGCTCCTTTATATAGTAGAGGTCATATTGAAATTTTTCATAAGCCTCTTCAATGGAAGCGCTTGGTTTATAGTTTATCTGTGCCCAGCCGGATATTCCGGGTTTGATTATGTGTCGTGCGTCGTAATACGGTATTTTTTTTCTGAAACTTTCCACCAAAGGAACGCTTTCCGGTCGTGGTCCGACAAAAGACATATCGCCTTTTAAGACATTAAATAATTGAGGGGCTTCGTCAAAGTGGGTAAAGCGCAATATTTTTCCAAAACCGGTGATTCTCGGGTCGCGACTTTCTGTCCAATCTGGTCCGTTTTGGTCGGCGTTTTTTATCATCGTCCTGAACTTATATATTTTAAAAATTTTTCGTTTTTTGCCAACTCTTAATTGGGTGTAAAAAACCGGACCTTTGGAATTTAATTTTACTCCGATAGAGGCAAGCAGTATAAAAGGTGAAAGAACGACAATTGAAATCAAAGAAAGTAGAATCTCAAAAGGTCTTTTTATCGTTTCGTAGATTCTTTGGCTTTTGGAGACATTGGTGCTCACCCATAAATAATGGATGGCCGAAAGAGGAACTTTTTTGTAGAAAAGTTCATAAGCCGAAGTAAAATCCATAACTTCAATTCCTTTATCCAGATTTTTATACACCGACTCAAGAATTTCTTGGGAGTGTTCCGCTTGAGGTCCTATAATTATAGTGTCAATTTCATAGTCCTCTATTATTTTGGAAAAGTAATTGTCGCTGGATTGTTTAATGTCGCTGATTTGAAAGGCCACTTTATAACCAAGCTGAGGATTTTCAAAAAGATATATATTCATTGACTCTTCTTCTTTCCCACCTCCGACGGTAAGCACTCTTTTTTGAGGAATTTTTGCCCACAATCCGAAGAGCTCTCTCCATCCGTAAGCAAAGACAAAAAATATTATTGAGAAAATGACCAGATTTCTTTTCGGAGCGATGTTAAAAGACGGAATAGAATAAAAAGCTATAATCGAAACAATCAGGCTGGCTATAGTTGCTGCCAGTAATTGTTGGATCATATCGGTTCTGTTTTTTACCGCTCTTAATTCATAAAGACCGGCGATGTAAAAAACCGCTACCCATAAGATAAAAACTATAGAAAAAGGAACAAAGTGAGCATCAAAAAGAAATTTGTCTATTCTTCCATAGCGAACGAGAATCATCAAAAAAAGCGAAGCGTATAAAAAAATTATGTCGCCAATAACCAATATCGCCTGTTTAATCTTAATCAGCATATAAAATAGTATAGTTTATAATTGGTTTAATCTCAAAATGGATTTATGTCAATAGAACGTGAAACAAAATGGCCAGTATTTTTTTGTTATTTATTTTGGCATTTGACCGATAATTATGTTTTGGTTTATACTTATAAAACTTATTAATTAAAAAAAATATGCAAAACAACAACAGGCTGACTATTTATTTGATTATTGTCATTGTGATTCTTGTGGCGGGAATGGGATTGATGTATTTTTTCCCCAGAAATTCCGCAAATAATTCCGGCAATCAAACGCCGACGGCGCCTCTTTCTCTTTCTGATCAGGGTCTTTCGGTGGAAGGACTGCCCGTGCTTGGCAAGGCTGATGCTCCGGCCACTATTTTAGAGTTCGGAGATTTTCAATGTTCCGCTTGCACTCAGTTTTTTGGAACAGCCGAACCACAAATCAGAAAAGATTTGATTGATACCGGCAAAGCCAATATGGTTTTTAAAATTTTAACTTTCATTGACGATTATGCTCACAAAGGAGGAAGTGGAGAGTCATGGCATGCGGCTCAGGCGGCAGAATGCGCCAACGACCAGGGGAAATTTTGGGATATGTATGACTCAATCTATAATGCCGAACTCAGTGAAATTAAAAGTGGCAAGAGCAATGAAAATTCCGGAAATTTGACCAGAGACTTTTTTGTTAATTCCGCCAAAAAAATAGGTATGGATGTGAATCAATTTTCTTCTTGCTATGACTCTCAAAAATATTCCAACCAAATAAACGGCTTTATGTCCGACGCGCAAAAGGCGATGGGTCAAAATATATCAACTCCGACTCTCTTTGTTATTAAAAACGGCAAAGCTCAGCAGGTAACCAATCCTTTTGACGTCAAGACGCTTGAATCGATGGTCACAGGCAATTAATTCGTTTTTGAATTTTATTTGTCATATTTTTGATTGTTATTGACAAATTACATTTATTTGCTATAATATAAAATAGATTTGTTTGAAAACAACAACAAAACAAGTAGTGAACAGCTCGCACAGAGTGATTAAGGCGGGCAAAAAGGAGGGAGTAATATGTTCAATCGGTGGATTTTCTTTGGTGTGGCGGCGATTTTTGTCGCCGCCGCCGCGATTTTTGGCGCAGTGATCTTCGGGTTCGCCGGTTTCTTGGTGGACTTGAATCTCGGGCTCGGGGGGGCGCTTTCGTCCTCCGGTCCCGAGAGGTTGTGGACTCTGGCGATGGGGGTTGGCTCCATCGCCGGTTTGATTCTTTGTGGCTGGGCGGCGCAACGCTCCGTCCAGCGCGCTGTTCGCCGGCAGAAGTTTTTTCTGCTGGCGGACTGGATGACCGTGGCGGCAATTTTTGCCGCTTCGGTCATTCTTTTTGTCTTCGGTCACGCCTAAGGCGTGACTGGAGGATGTTAGTTTTTTGCCGCGTTTTTTTAAAAAACGCGGCTTTTCTTTTATTTGTATAATTTTTAGATTAAAATCAGTTGGCAATGAGAAAATCATTAATTGTTTTATTGGTGGCGCTTTTTGTCGGCGGTTTTTTTGTTTTTAAAAATAATATTTTTTTAAAAAATGAGTTGTCAAAATTGATGGCCTCAGAAATTGTTTACTATCCCAAAGATTCAAATGAATCATCAACAACTGTTGGTGGCAATATTACGTCTTCGGTTGGTCTTGATTTAGCGGGTTCGGCTTTGCCTTCTTTTGCTCAACCATCGGAAACTTCAACGGAAATAAAAAATCAGCCGATAAATTATTGCGGAAATAATATGGCGTCTTTAAATCCTGAAGACCAAAAATATTGTTTTAAACCCCCCAAAGAAAATGCGTTTCGTTTATTTGAAATAAATTTGACCGACAATAAAATTTTATTTTATGAAAACGGAGTTGTTCAAAAAATATTTCCCATTGCCTACCAAGCTCCTTATGGAATTTGGTTTGAAACGCCAACCGGTTATTTTGATATTGGAGTTAAAACCAGAAAATTAAAATCTTCGGTTGTTCCGGTTTTTATGGAAGATGCCGTCCAGTTTTATGAGGATTTTTTTATACATAACATTCCCTACTGGGGAGACGGCTCCAAAGTTACCAGTCAATTTTCCGGAGGATGCATTCGACTCAATGATGATATTGCAAAAACTTTTTACGATACCGCTAAAACCGGAGATGCCGTTGTTTCGTATGTAACGTTGGATAATGCCAAATTGAAAGATAATTTCTTTGCTCCGGTTAATCTGTCTCAGTTTTGGGTTCGCCAAAGATATAATTCTCCCATCAGGTCGGGAGGTGTTTGGAGCGGAGACAAAAAAGAAGAATACATTCAACATGCCGGCTTGGACTTGGCTCCTTATAAAGATGCCGTTGATCGGGGAGTTTATGCTATTTATCCGGGAGTTGTTGTAAATATAATTTCAAATGGACACGGTGACGCCGGTTTGGGTAATACAATAATCTTGGAACATAAAATAAACGGAGAGAAAATCTACTCTTTATATGGGCACCTGAGCTCTATTGAAGCGGGGATAAAAATAGGCGATATTATATCCGGCGGACAGAAGATAGCGACCGTCGGCAATACCGGATACGGATGCGATTATTGGAAAATAGGAAAAGATGGATGCGATCAACCCGGTGAAAATGATATTCATCTGCACTTGGAAATAAAAAGCGAGCCGGTTATTGGTTCCCCCAAAAGCGATACTTGCGTTATTCCCAATGGCAAAATAACAAATTGTGTCGGCTACACTTCCGACAACCCGTGGCTTTTTGGGTATCAAGATCCTATGAATTTTTTGTTTAGCAGTTTTTGATGATATTAAAAAATATTTTTTGCTTATGTTTTTGAGGATTAGAAAATCTGATGTGATAATTTTTTTGGCGGTTTTTTTGTTGGTTGGAATTTTGTTTGTCGTTAAAGAAGCGCCTAATATAGAAAACAAAAATTATACGGTTGTAAACGACTCCTCTTTACCCAAGGTTCAAATAGGAACCTCATTTCCAATGATTGCCGATTGGATAAATGCCGTTGGGAAAGATAAAGTTGAAGTTAAAATTTTTGCTTCACCTTCGGATAATTCTTTGGTGGATTGGACAAATAAAATTGGTAAAAACAGAAGAGGATTTTCTCAAGGATTATTTTTTGCTATGGGCGATGGTTTTGATGACTGGACAAAAAATCTATCATCTTCATCAGGGGGTAAATTAGTAGTTATTCCTTTGGACCAATTTATTTCGTCATCCAGTTCCATTGCTTATCCTGATGTTTTTAATTCCAAAAAAACGATTTCTTCCGGACAGATTTATTATTGGCTTTCTTTGCAGGATGTAAGGCAGATAATTCAAGGTATAGGAAGACAGCTGGGAAAATTCGATGTTGGAAATAAAGAATATTATATAAACAATGCCTATGATTATTCCATTAAACTGGATACACTACTAAGATCAACTCTGGATATTTTAAAAAATTTTCATTCTGAAAGCGTGGCCTTGGATGGAACAATTTGGTCGCCACTGGTTGATAATCTTCAGATCCATACCGTTGGAGCTTTTGATTTATCTTCAACTCAATATAATTTGGATAAATTAGGAACCGTTTTGCGAACTGATTTAAAAAAAATTGGAGCCAAAACGATTATTACCGATACCAATTCCGATCCGCAAAGCGCTTCCACTTTACTTGAAAATTCTTCTTTTAAGGTGGTAAATATAGATCCATGGGGAATTGACTCCTCGGATTATATGGATTATATAAGAGGCGTTATCTCCGATTTGATGAGGTCTTTGTAAGTTTTTTAAAAATAACATTTTTGATTCCAACTCGTTATTATGGAAGAGATAAAAAATAAAAAAAATTTCAAGGATTATTTAAACCAAGCCAGAAATTTTGACGGAGAATCTTTTGAAATTATTTATTCAAAATACCTTTCTCCGGTCTATCGATATTTTATCGTCAGAACCGCCGATGAAAATCTTTCCCGAGATTTGTCTCAATTGGTTTTTATGAAGGCTTGGGAAAATATCGTTGACAAAAACGACGACAGAAATGATATTGACCGCCAAAAAATTCTGCCTTGGCTTTTCACCATTGCCAAAAACACATTGATAGATTATTGGCGCAAGAAAAAAGAAATTTTTGTTGATGATCTGGAAGTTTTGGAGGCGTCCGGTGATAAAAAATATATTGAAGAAGATTATGACTATTCTCAAAGACTGAAAGATGTAAGAAGCGCGCTTATTAAATTAAGTGAAGAACAAAGAGAGATGATAACTTTGAAATTTTTTGATGGATTAGCCAATGACGAAATCTGCCAGATTTTGGGGAAATCATCCTCTGCGGTAAGGGCGCTTCAGTTTAGAGCCATTAAAGCGTTAAAAGAAATTTTATTGAAAAATAAAAAATGAAAAGGGAAAATTTAAAAAAAATAGTAAATGAAATAGGGGAGGAAAACAACCGGCTTAAAATGTCCGAGATTTTTATTTCGGAAGGAGAAAGAGAATTGTCCGACTTTTTGAAATTTGCCGATGAAATCGAAAATAAAATTGAACCGGAAAAATCGGCGCTTTTAAATATTTTAAATAATCTTCCTCAAGACAATAATGGCGGTAGCAAGTTCCAACCGGTTTTGACTTCGAGCAAGATTAAATTCCAAATAGGTTTTAATAAATGGATAAAATTCACTATTCCGGTATTTGTGGCGATTCTTGCCGTTGTTGTATTTTTGGGCAATCCTTTTTTGAAAGAACAGTCGCAAATAACCGATATCAACAAAATTTCCAAAGAAGAAAAAACAGCCGACAAAGCCGATAATTTTATTCAAAATTACATTGCCGGAGAAAAGCAATCGACTCAAGTTGCCCAATCTTCTTTTTTAAAGGCGATTAACTCATCGGTTGCGACATCGAGTTCTTCCGATATTCTTCCCTTTGATAGTTCGTCGGTAGCTTTGGAGGCAAATTCTTTGAGTTTTGACCCTAATTTGGCAAAATTTGTCAGTCAAGAAAATTCAATGAGTGCCATTGATGCAACTTTGGCGTCGTTTTAACAAGATATGAAAAAAATTTTTATTTTTTTGACAATTTTATATTTTATGGGATTTGGTTTTTTGTTTGACATAGTTCAAGCCAAAAATCAAAGTCCATTTTTTGTTCCGGTAAATTTAGTTAAGACGGATAATCGGCTAAACGACTCAAATAATATAAAATATCCGCCGAAAGTCCAATTGACTGAATCGTCGTCTATTTTTCAACCGGAAACCACCTCCGATTCTCAAAATCTATCGGTAGTTTATAAAAAATTTGAAAATGACGTTGCTGATTTTCAATCGGCAAAAAATATTTATGGAAAAAATGGACCCGCCGATAAATCTGCTCAAAACGATTATTTGCGCGAAAGTCAGAAAATTTTAAGCGACATCATCAATGTTTTAATTTTAAGAAATCAGGATTTAGACGCAGAGATAAAAGAAAATTCGGATTATTACGGAAATGCCGGCAAAAACATTTCTGATATGATTGGTAAAGATAATAAAACGTTAAACGAACTTTTTTTGAAAACAAACTTCGTTTCAGATGCCAAATCTTTGGGAACGGTGGCAAACGATATAAAAAATATTCGTTTTAATCAGCAATCCTATTTGAAAAAACTTATTTTATCCGCTCATCTTGGTCATTATCAGGAAGTTGTCATAAAGACCGCTCAAAGAAGGGAAGAAATTATCAAACGAGAAATAGACAGGGTCAAAAAAAGAGGAAAAGATGTTTTATCTCTTGAAAATATGCTAAACCAAGCGGACAATTTTGTTAATTTGGCAGCTTCAAGCACCGATTTGGCAAATGGACTTGTCGGAAGCCAAAATATAGATGTTGAAACTTTGTCTCAAATTCAAGATCTTCTCAGTAGCGCCATTCAATCGGTGCAAAGTGCTTATAAAATTTTTAAGCAAATAGTCATAGACGGAAATGTTTTATATTCGAGAAAAAATGCCACTTCTACTTTATCAAATTCTTCTTTGAATTTAATTAACAATAATTCTACCGGAACAACTTCAAATTCTTCCTCAAGTGGTCAATTTTGACCAAATTTAATTGTTGCTGTATTATTTTTCTCAGAACTTTGCGGAGGAATATATAATGTCAAACAAAGAAATGGTTGTTTATATCCCCATTTTTGAATCTTTTGATGGAAATATTTTCGACTCCGACACTCAAAAAACTATTGGAATGCTTGAAAAAAATATGTTTATTCCGGATATTAAATTTTCCGAAATGATTAACGAAGACAAAGTTAAGATGAAGATATGGATTTGGAGAAAGAAAACATAAACTCCGCTTTAATGAGCGGAGTTTTTATATGGACTTTTTTTAAAAATCACGATAACATAAATTCACAATTTTGCGGGTGTCGTATAGTGGCTATTACACGGCCTTGCCAAGGCTGAGACGGCGGTCCGATTCCGCTCACCCGCTCAAAACAAAAAATATCCGTAGGGATATTTTTTATTTTGGGTGATGCAGGAATCTGACTGCGAGCCCCCGTGTTGGAAAATAGGAGCGAAGCGACGTAAGAAACCAGAAGGTTTCTTATTTGGGGGTCGGGGACGAGCGGGACGATAGCAACGCGTCCGCTCACCCGCTCAAAACAAAAATTCCGTTAAATCCATTAATAGTCCCCCCACTAGGGGTCGAACCTAGAACCTTTTCCTTAAGAGGGAACTGCTCTACCAGTTGAGCTATGGGGGGATTTATACGGGGCCAGCTGAGCTACGGGCGGAATGGGTTTATTGTGCCACCAGCAATGTTATTTTTCAAGATTATTGATAAAAAATTAATTTGACCCGCTTATTGATCGGAAGTGGTGTTTGATAAAATTAGAATTTTCCCGTTCTTTTTTGTTTTATCTTCCAAAATCGGCTCGGTGACTTATTCTTTAACAAATCTTTTCTTTTGTGCCCTCGCCAGGATTTGAACCCGGAATTTTAGGTTCGAAGCCTAACGTGATATCCGTTTCACTACGAGGGCAAGTTGTGTAAACAAAAAATAGATCGATTGCGCATCCCGTTTTTTGGTCAAAGGATTTTTGTCATCTTTTGTTTGAGTGTATAATAAACAATTATTGACGAAACCGATTTTTATTGCTGTTATTACTCTATTATAAATATAAAAAATGTCAAAAGAAATTTTGTTAAAAAAAATACCCAAAGAAATTCTTGAAGTTGTAAAAACGCTAAATCAAGCGGGATTTAAAGCGCATCCGGTTGGTGGTTGCGTGAGGGATTTGATTTTAAATCAAGAACCGAAAGATTGGGATATTGCTACCGACGCTTTGCCGGAAGAAATCCAAAAAATATTTTTTGATTATCGAAAATCGGAACCACAAAAACAGTCGACAATTTATGAAAACAATTTTGGCACCGTAGGACTAAAAACCGACTCTTTGAAAGATTCTCTAAAATTAATAGAAATAACAACTTTTCGGATTGAAAGTGATTATTCCGATAGCCGTCATCCGGAAAAAATAAAATTTGCCAAAACATTGGAGGAAGATTTGGCGCGCAGAGATTTTACGATAAATGCCATGGCGTTGGAAATTAAAAATGAAAAAGACAAAAACAAAAAAGAAAATGAAGAAATAAAAATTATTGATATTTTTGGCGGACTTGATGATTTGAAAAATAAAATAATAAAGACCGTCGGCAATTCTCAAGACAGATTCGGCGAAGACGCCTTGAGAATGATGAGGGCGGTAAGATTTTTATCGCAATTGAATGATTATTCTGGCGGAGCGCGTTCTTCGAGTTGGACAATAGAAGAAACCACCCAAAAAGCCATTAGGGATAATGCTTATTTGCTTGGCAAAATATCCAAAGAAAGAATCAGAGATGAATTTTCCAAAACTATTATGTCTGATGGCGCCGAGCAAGGCGTTAGGGCTTTGCAAAATTTGGGGCTTATGAAATACATCATCCCCGAATTAATTGAAGGTATTGGCGTGGCTCAAAACAAACATCATATTTATACCGTCTGGGAACATAATGTTTTGGCGTTGGGTTATGCCGTTTCCAAAAAATATTCTTTTGAAATCAGATTGGCGTCGCTACTTCACGACGTTGGAAAACCGAGAACCAAAAACGGAGAAGGCGCCAACTCCACTTTTTATCAACACGAATATGTCGGCGCGAAAATGACTAAAAAAATTTTGGAAGATCTTAAGTTTTCCAAAGAAGTCGTTGAAAAGGTTGTCCATTTGGTCAGATATCATCTTTTTTATTATAACGTGGGCGAAGTTACCGAAGCCGGAGTGAGAAGATTTTTGGCGCGCGTCGGTCCGGAAAATGTTGACGATTTGCTTAAAGTCAGAGAAGCGGACAGAATTGGTTCGGGTGTCCCCAAGGCCTTCCCATATAAATTGCGTCACCTGCTTTTTATGATAGATAAGGTCAAAAGAGATCCCATTTCTCCAAAAATGCTGAAAATAAACGGCAATGATTTGATAAAAAATCTTTCGCTCGAGCCCGGTCCCAAGGTAGGGCATATTTTGAATGCCCTTTTGGAGATTGTTATAGAAGATCCGTTAAAAAATAAAAAAGAAATTTTGGAAAAAGAATCAAAGGCGCTAAACAAGCTTTCCATAAAAGAACTTGAAAATTTAAGAAAAAAGGCGGAGAATGCCAAAGAAGAATTTGAAGTGAGTGCCGAAAAGGAAATTAAGAAAAAACATAAAGTATGAAATATAAAAGACATTTTTTAGCGATATTTTTAATTTTTTTGGCAATTTTAGCCGTGAGTTTTTTTGTTAGCAATCAGCCTTTTCCCGGGACTTCTTATGGGTATGGTTATGTCCCGTATTTTAAGCCGGTAACGGTTGATGTTTGCAATCAAATGGTTGTCGGAAGTTGGAGTGGAGGATATTCTTCTCAAGGATGCAATCAAGTAGTCAATCACGATGCCAATTACTATTACTATGGAACGGTCAATAGCGGCACCGGTCAATATGTTCCTTATTTTAAGTAAGTTTTTTTAATTTTATATGTTGGGTTTTTTTGATTCGGGACTGGGAGGGCTTTCGGTTTTGCGCGAAGTCCAAAAACAGATGCCCCAATATTCCTATATTTATCTTGGAGATAACGCGCGAACACCTTACGGTTCTCATAGTCATGAAACAATTTATCGCTTTACAAAACAAGGCGTCTCTTATTTGTTTGAAAAAGGAGCCGAGATGGTAATCTTGGCGTGCAATACGGCTTCCTCATCCGCTCTGCGAAGAATTCAAATGGAATTTCTTCCCAAACATTATCCTCAAAAAAAAGTTTTGGGGATAATTATTCCTACCGCTGAGGAAATAGTTGAACAGACAAAAACAAAAGAAGTTGGCATTTTAGCGACCGAAGCCACTGTCCAATCTTTTGCTTATCCGAAAGAGATAACCAAGATGGATAGCTCAATCAAAGTCCATCAGCAGGCAGGAACATTGCTGGTACCGATTGTGGAGGCCGGAGAATTGGAATGGGATGGGCTCGACTCAATATTAAAAAAATATTTAAAAGAACTTTTTGAGCGAAGCAAAAAAATAGATACTCTGGTTTTAGCTTGCACTCACTACGCTTTAATCGAAAATAAAATAAAAAAATACACTCCTTCAAAAATAAAAATTATTTCACAAGGAGAAATTGTCGCTAAAAAATTAAAAAAATATTTAGAGCATCATCCGGAGATAGAAATGTCTTTGGATAAAAAAGGAGAAAGATTTTTTTATTCCTCCGAAGATTCCTGGAGAGTTAAAAATCTGTTTAATCAATTTTATGGACAGCCGGTGGAAGTCAAAAAAGTTTCTTTGAAATAATTTTTTATTTGACGATTTTAAATAATTCTGTTTTTATATTTTTTAGGGCTGGTATTTTTGATTTTTTTTTGAAATAATCATAAGGACACTGTGTGGGTGTTAAAGTTCTTTGCTTTACGCATCCCTTCGGAAACTCCGAGATGGTTTTTTAACGCTCTAATTTGATTTGATTAAAAATAAAAACTCAATTCCGCCTTCGGGCGGATTTTTGTTGGGGGTTGATTTGTATATTTTTAAAGACATTGCTTTTATTTTTTTAATGTCGGATAATTAAAGAAATGAATTTTAGCAAAAATCAGGTAATTGTTGTCGGTATTATAGCGTTGGTCGCCATTGTTTTTATTTTGGGACTTATGGGAATAATTCCCGGAATAAAAAAGACCACCAATTCGGATCCAAACTTTCCAACCGGGAGTGTTACTTTGCAGATGTGGGGAGTGGGAGACGAATATTCCGTTTATAACGATATTATCAAATTGTATCAGGGCGTTTATAAAAATGTAAAAATAAATTACACCAAATTTGATGATCCTGTTGCCTACCAACAAAAACTGATTGACGCTCTTGCTGCCAATCAGGGGCCGGATATATTTATGGTCAACAATCTTTGGGTTTATAACAATTGGAACAAACTTTATCCCGCTCCGTCTTTGTTGGTCACGCCTCAGGTTTTTAGTCAATCTTTCCCGTCGGTAGTTTCAAAAGATTTTGTTTTATCGGGAAATATTTTTGCCTCACCTCTGTCTATGGACGCCTTGGCTCTTATTTACAACAAAGATATTTTTAATTCCAAAGGAATTGTTTTTCCGCCGGCAACTTGGGACGACTTCATTGCCGATGTCGCCAAGATAACGGAGATGGATCAAAATAAAAAAATATCTCTTTCTGCCGCCGCATTGGGTTCGGCTTACAATATAAACAATGTTCCGGATATTTTGAGCGTTTTGGCGATGCAGTCCGGTTCTCCTATAAATAATCCCTCCGGCGATGGAGTTATTTTGGACGACCCTTTTAACAAAGCGGTTCAATTTTATACTCAATTTTCAAATCCCATCAGTCCTTATTACACTTGGAATGAAAGTTTTGATAACTCAGTTTCTTCTTTTGCCGCCGGACAAACGGCAATGATTTTGGATTATTATCAATCAATCAAAAATATAAAAAACAGAAATGCCTACATCAATCTTGGTGTTGCTCCTTTGCCTCAGCTTACAAATGCCAACGCTTCGCAAATAGCCAATTGGCCGAGTTATTGGGGATTGGCAGTTTCCAAACAAACCCAAAATCCGTATGTCGCTTGGAGTTTTATAAGGTATCTGACAATGACGCCATCGATAAGCTCTTCTTATCTTACGGCGACAGGAAAACTTCCCGTTCTACTTTCGCTGATCCAACAAAATCTTGGCGGAGACAACGGTGTATTTTTGAAAGAATTTTTAACTACCAAGGATTGGTTCCAGATTGATCCTCAGTCCATTGATTCCATTTTTACGGGAATGGTTAATGATATTTTATCCGGGAAATTGAATGTTCAGGCATCGGTTCAAGCGGCTCAGGCGGCATTGAATAATTTATATCAGCCATCGTCAAATTTGGGACAATAGACGACAGCGGTTAGAATAATTCTGGAATAATATTTAGGTTTTCTGTATAATTAATTAAATGATAAAAAAATTCGGAAAATACGGTTACGGAATTTTATTTTTTTCTCTGGTGTTTTTTATGAATGCCATGCAATCTTTTGCCGCTTTGGTTAATTGTGGAGGGAACGGCCAAAATCCATGCACCTATTCCGATTTTGTAAAAACAGTTCAGGGTGTAGTTACTTTCGTTTTAACCGACATCGTTACACCGGTGGCAATCATTGTTATCGTTTGGGGAGGAATTGAAATGGCGATTTCGGCGGGTGATGAAGGAAAATTTAAAAAAGGAAGGCAAAAAATAACTGCGGCGGCAATCGGCATAGTTTTGACTTTTGGCGCCTGGATTTTGGTTAATACCGTTTTGAAGTTTTTAAATTTGCCGACACAATAGTATAATGTCTATAATAAATAAAATATGAAAAAAATCTTCTATTCGCTATTTATCTTTGTTTCGGGGATACCGATAGTTGCCAGTGCCGCCGATAACGGTGGAGTTTCTCTGCCCAATCCGTTGTCTGTCACTACCGTGCCCGATTTGGTTGATAAAATTGCGACATTTATTGTTGAACTTGCTTCTCCCGTTTTTGTTATAATGTTGCTTGTCGGAGCGTTTCAAATGCTTGGCGCCGCCGGCAATGAAAGCAAATTTGCTCAAGGGAAGAAAACGATTACTTATACGATTGTCGGAATGGCCGTAGTTCTTGCGGCAAAAGGAATAGCGGCGGTAGTTAAAAATTTCATTGGCGCTTAATTTAATAAAAATATTTAAATATGAAAAATAAAACAAAATCAATTATAGCGGCGGCGATTATTTCCGGATTTCCGATGGTGGCATTTGCTCAAATAAATACCGCTGATGATATTATTGCCTTGATGCAAAAAGCCGTCACTTATATGTATGAAGCTTTTTATATTGTTGTTGTCGGATTTATTCTTTTGGCGGCATTTAATTATCTTCAGGGAGGAGATAATCCCAAAAAAATAGAAACCGCTAAAGCTCAGTTGAAATATGCCGTTATTGCTTTGGTTATCGCTCTAACCGCTTCGGGAGTTGCTACAATAATAAATACATTTTTGGGTAATAAATAATTAATATCAAAAATATGAAAAAAAAGTTTTTTTTATCATTGGCTGCAATTATGATGATGTTGCCGATAATCGTTCTTGCCGCCGGATCGCCGGATACCTCCGGAGTTAATATTGCTCCTTTTAACACAGGAAATACGGCATCTCCGGTCAATAGCGTGAACGGCGTGTTTGATATTATAAGAAATATTGTTATTTGGATTTATAGAGCATTTTTTGTGGTGGCAGTTATTTTTATTCTGATGGCGGCTTATAATTTTATTCAAGGAGGAACAAACGAAAAAAAGATAGAGATTGCCAAAGGACAGCTAAAATATGCCGCTATTTCTATAGTTGTCGCACTTATTGCTTCGGGTCTTTCATTTATTATCGCTCAATTTCTTGGTAGCGGAGGAGTTTATTAAAATAAATTTAAATTTATGTTTAAACAAAAAAAATTATTAAAGATATTGCCATTTTTATTTATAACCATATTTTTGACAACCGGCATTTTTGAAGTTTTCGCAGTAAATGAAGGATATATAAACCCTTTTGGAAACAGCGAAATTTCTTCTCCGATAACTGGCGTTACTCAATTCTGGTATATATTGATTAGTATAGTTAAGTGGATTTATGTTATATTTTTTGTAGTTGCCGTTTTATTTATTCTTTTGGCGGCCTACAATTTTCTCCAAGGAGGGGCAAATGAAAAGAAGGCAGAAACGGCTAAGTCTCAATTAAAATATGCGATTATTGCTATAGTCGTAGCTCTGATTGCTTCCGGTGTTTCTTGGACAATTACTCAGTTTTTGCAAAGCAGAGGTGCGAATTGATTTGAGATTATTAAATGTTTATGCTATTATTAAAAATATTAAAAAGTAAAGGTCGTAACGATAAAAAAAATCATGGTTAAAAAAATATTTGCGTCAATTGGATTGGTGATTCTGTTGTTTGCGGTAGGAGTATCGGTTTTCGCTCAGCCCACAACCCCTATTAATCTCGGTCCTACTTATGGGAATACTACTACTATAAGTGGTTGGGTTGGAATGTTAGTTACCGTAGTTAAATGGTTCTATTACATAATCTTTATTGTCGCGGTTCTTTTTATTCTTTTGTCAGCTTTTCATTTCATTACCAGCAAGGGGGACACGGAAACAACCAAAAAAGCCAAACAGGAACTGATTTATGCCATCGTTGGCATAGTCGTTGCCTTGCTCTCTTATGGAGTGGTAAGCTTGGTTCAGAGTTCATTGTCTTCCGGACTTACTCAATAGAAAAATAAATTTTATTTATTAACAAAAATCCGCTTTGAAGGCGGATTTTTGTTTTGGTGCCGAGGGCGGGAGTTGAACCCGCATGCTCTTTCGAGCGCTAGCTCCTAAAGCTAGTGCGTATAGCCAATTTCGCCACCTCGGCTTTCGTTATTTAGATAAATGATACTATTTTCAATAGTTAAAAATCAATTGCTTCTTCTTTTGCCATGGAATGATTTGTGGATTTCTTTGAGCTCTTTATTGGTGACGTGGGTATAGATTTGGGTAGTGGCAATGTTGGCGTGCCCCAAAAGCGCTTGAACCGAACGAATGTCTGCGCCGTTCATTAAAAGATCTGTGGCAAATTGATGTCTTAACTGATGAGGAGTTACCTTGCCCAATATTCCGGATTTTTTAGCATAATATCTGACCAATCTCTGAATTGCGCGGGGAATAATTCTTCCTATGACTTTTGGATTTTTTGATTTACTCAAACTTACAAAAAGTGCCTCTTCCGCGTCGCTTCTTTTTTCCAGATATTTTGCGATTGTTTGTTTGGCGTCGTCGGAAAAAAATACCACTCTTAATTTTCCTCCCTTGCCTCTGACAGTTATTTCACCTCTTTCAAAATCCTGATATCTTGAGAGTGAACAAAGTTCGGAAATACGAAGTCCGGTCGAAAAGAGGGTTTCCAAAATCGCCTTATCCCTCAAAATTCTTAAGGAATCTCCCGACGGACTGTTTAAAAATCTCTCCAATTCCGGATATTCAATAATCTCGATTTGCCTTTGGGAAATTTTTGGTAGTTCTATCTGTTCGGGAGAAGTATAAGTTTTGATTGAATTTTTTATGAGATATTTCAAAAAATTTCTTATGGCTATCACGTAATAACTTTGAGTTGTTTTTTTGAGAAAATCCCCTTCTTCACCGGCCCTTCTTGCTAAATTGAGGCGGAATTGGCGGATGTTTTCCGAGTTAACGTCTTTAATGGTTTTTATTTCGGAAATTTTGACAAAAAAATTCAAATATCGACGATAATTTTCTATCGTTTTTGGTGAGCGATTTTTTTCCACTTCCAGATAATCAAGATATTCTTTTATGTATTTTTCAACTTCATTCATTTTTGTTCTTATATTTTACCATATTTTTTATTTTGCGACACATTATGGAGAGCCAAATCAGATTTGTTTTTTAATTTAAAGATTGATAGTGGGTTGACTTTATTGTTTATTTTTTATATACTTTTTTTAATGCTTACAAAAAGAATAAAAACAAAAATTATAAACGATGTTCAATCGCATGAAAGCGATACCGGTTCGGCGCAGGTTCAGATTGCGCTTACTTCAAGGCAGATTGACGAACTGACCAAGCACTTAAAATCAAATCCCAAAGACCAATCCTCGCGAAGAGGACTTTTGAAGATGGTTTCAAAAAGAAGAAAACTTTTGGAATTTCTTTCCAAAGAAGATGAAAAGGCATACGCTAAACTCATCAAAAAACTTGGTTTGAAAAAATAATTTGTCGTTTTTTGATAATATTTTAAAATAAATTTTATGCGCTACAAAGACCAACGAGTCGGAATTTTCGTGGATGTTCAAAATTTGTATCACTCGGCAAAGCATCTTTATGGTTCAAGGGTTAACTTTTCCGAGCTTGTAAAATTGGTTGTTGGTCCAAGACAGCTAATCCGCGCCATAGGATACGTGGTTAAAAGCGACATCTCCGCCGGAGAGGGCGCTTTTTTTGAGGCTTTGGAAAAAAGTGGAATAGAATTGAGAATGAAAGACCTTCAAGTTTTTTCCGGAGGCGCTAAAAAAGCCGACTGGGATGTGGGGATGGCGGTTGATGCAATCAGAATGGCAAAATCTTTGGATGTGGTGATTTTGATTACCGGAGATGGAGATTTTATTCCATTGGTTGAATATTTAAAATGGGGCGAGGGTAAGCAGGTTGAGTGCGCCTCTTTTGGCAGAAGTTCCTCTTCTAAATTAAAAGAATCAGTTGACACATTTATTGATTTGGATGAGAATTCAAAAGTATTATTTAAAACTAAATTAAGTCGTCGATAAATATAAAATATAATTAATCAGTCCAAAAAACTCATTCGTCAAAACTCAGAATTGTTGCTCAAATATTTATTTGGGCGCCAGCTCTGAGATTTTTCCGCCTTGATGGGCGGATCCGCTTGAAGCGGAGAGGTGTGGGTTTGAGGCAAAAAATATATGCAGCTTAAAAACAAAAAAGAGTTTACTCTTCCGTTCCACGACAGAGAATTAAAATTTATAATTTCCGATATTGCCGGTCAGGCAAACGCCGCTGTCATTGGACAATATGGAGATACTTCGGTTTTGGTGACCGCAGTTATGGGAAAACAAGACAAGGCAACGGATTATTTTCCGCTCACCGTTGATTATGAAGAAAGATTTTATGCCGCCGGAAAAATTATTGGCAGCCGATTTGTTCGCAGAGAGGGGAGGCCTTCGGATTTGGCGGTTCTTTCTGGGCGCTTAATAGACCGATCCGTTCGTCCTCTTTTTGATAGTCGATTGAGACGCGAAGTCCAATTAGTTGTTACTATCTTATCTTACGATGAAGAAAATGACCCGGACTTTTTGGCACAAGTAACTTCTTCTTTGGTTTTATCCATTTCCGATATTCCTTGGAATGGACCAATCGGTGGAATAAGAGCCGCTTATTCGCCATCAAAGGGTTTTGTTTTTAATCCAACCAATTCTCAAGTTGAAGAAATTTTGAAAGAGGAAGGTTCTTTTGATTCATTCTTTTCCGGAACTCAAAATAGAGTTAATATGATTGAACTCGGCGGAAAAAGCGTTGTTAAAGAAAACTTACAAAAAGTTTTTTCCGATAGCCACATAGAGATAAAAAAACTGATAGCTTTTCAAAAAGAAATTATTTCTCAAATAGGAAGACCCAAAACTCAAGTTGCTCTTAAGGAAACAGATCCGGCATTAAAAGAAACGGTTATTAATTTTATTGCCCCTAGATTGGAAGAAGCGCTTTACGGAAAAGGGAAAACCGAAAGAGACAATTCACTTTCTCAATTAGAGGAAGAGCTTTATGCGCACTTGAAAGAATTAAAAGTTGATAATTTATCCGACGTTCTGCCTATTTGGGAAGATGCCATAAACGACATTGTTCATAAAAATATTTTAGAATCAGGAAAAAGACCCGATGGAAGGAAGCTTGATGAAATCAGAGAACTTTATGCCGAAACCGGTCTTTTTAAAAGATTGCATGGTTCGGCTTTGTTTTCGCGCGGAGAGACTCAAGCGTTGGCTGTTACTACTTTGGCTGCTCCAGGTTCGGAGCAGGTAGTAGAAACAATGGAAAATTCTTTCAAACGAAGATTTATGCTCCACTATAATTTTCCTCCTTATTCAACGGGAGAAACGGGAAGAGTTGGAATGCCCGGGAGAAGAGAAATAGGTCATGGAGCTTTGGCTAAAAAAGCGCTTGAAGCGGTAATACCAAGTCAAGAAGAATTTCCGTACACCATTAGAATTGTTTCAGAGGTTTTGTCTTCTAACGGGTCATCTTCGATGGCAACCACTTGCGCCGGGTGTCTGTCTTTGATGGATGCCGGTGTCCCGATTAAAAAACCGGTTGCCGGAATAGCAATGGGACTTATAACTTATGAAGGATATGAATCGAAAAAAAATAGCCCAGATTTTAAAGTATTAACCGATATTCAAGGACCGGAAGATCATTATGGCGATATGGATTTGAAAGTTGCCGGGACCAGAGACGGAGTCAATGCCTTACAGATGGATGTTAAAATTGAAGGCATTACTTCTGATATTTTTTCTCAAGCAATTGATCAGGCGCAAAAAGCCAGATTTGAAATTTTGGATGTTATGGCAAAGGTTTTACCGGAACCCAAAAAACAGCTTTCCCCTTACGCGCCAATTATTATGCTCACTCAGGTCAAACCGTATCAAATCGGAATGGTTATTGGTCCAGGTGGAAAAATGATTAATGGAATTATAGAAAAATACGGGCTGATTTCTATTGATATTGACGATGATGGAAAGGTTTTTGTCGCGTCTACCGATCCTGAAAGCGCCAAAAAAGCGATTAGTTTGATAAATGGAATGACTAAAGAGTATGAAATTGGAGAAATTGTAGAGGGACCGATTATAAAACTTTTGGAATTTGGAGCAATCGTCGATTTGGGCGGAGGCAGAGATGGAATGATTCACATTTCTGAAGTGAAAAGTGGATTTGTTAATAAAATTACCGATGTTTTAAAGCAGGGTCAGACGGTTAAGGCAAAAGTCATTAAAGTTGACGAGAATGGTAAAATTGGACTTTCAATCAAGGCGCTTTCAACAACAAAAGACCAAATAGCAAACGGAAAGACAAATTCTCAGCCAGAGCAATCAAATTGATTTTAATTTGTAGGTTTTGTTTTTAAGACGGAATAAAAAACCGCCCCAAGATAAAATTCAAAGGGCGGTTTTTTTACAATCAAAATCCGCTTTAAAAGCGGATTTTGATTTAAAGAAGTTGCATAACCGTTGTTTTCTTTCCGAAATAAAATGCTTGAGACTTTTCTAACATCCAGATATCCACTCTTTTTTGACTATTGTATTTAACATTCATTCTATCTTCTATGGTAAATATCTTGTCGCCGTATATTTCCGGAAGCTGAAATTTTGTTCCAAAAGGAAGAAAATTAGCGGCGGCGACACCATCTCTGGTGTGAGTTCCCATCGCGGTTATCCCGATGGCATAATCTTTGGTTTCGGCCGGATCATTAGTGTAGGCCGTAACCGTGATTTTTATTTGCTTGCTTTTGCTTGGTTCCGAGATCGAATTTCTCTCAACGACCGAATCATTCTTCGTGTTTGAGTCGGAAGCCAGGCTTCTGTCGGGATTAACTTCTTGGGCGCTGGTTTTTACCCCATATAATGCCCCCAGAAATCCGGAAGCGGATATTCTGCTGGTGGTCAGATTAGTGGCCAAAACCGTGGCAACGGCTATAAAAACCAGAACTGAATTTAAACGTTTACCCATATTTTTTTTGGTTACTTATATTTTAGCTTAAAAATCCAATAAAAAGTTAGATTTTAAGCCATTTGTTAATTTATCTACTATTGAGCTTTTTATCAAAGCAACAAAAAACCGCGCCTTTTGCACGATTTATCACAATTATACTCGTTTCAATCAGAAAGTCAAGGAATTGCATAAGGCCGTCTGTCTCCGTTTGGGCTCTCAGATTGCCCTTGGGGGTTGTCATTTTGGTAATTTTGGCGTAAATCGGACGGAAAATTATCCGTTTTTCTAATTTGCGCGCACATTGATCGCTCGGATATTTTAAACGGAATTTTAGACAGATGGTTATGATGCCCGACACATTTTTTGTTTTTTGGGTTTTGGGTACACCTCGTTTTTTGAAATCAAAAGATTTGTCTTTGCGTGTTTATCTATGATATTAAAATTTATTGAATTTTGCGTTATTTTTCATTGATTCAAAAATAAAAAGTTATCCACAATCGTTTTTTTGTTCTTTTGTGCTATAATCTTTCAAAGGCCATTTGTTTTTTATTTATATTTAAAATTATATTTTTATGGACAACAATCCCAATCTGTACAATTTTCCCGATTCTCAAAATCAGTCGTCGAATATTCCGCCACCACCGCCATCGATGGATTCTCAAGTGGGCGTGAGAAGTATGCAATCCGATTTAGAATCAGTGAAACAAAGTGGAGGAGAGGCCCCTCAATCTCAGATAATTAATACTCCCGAATTGTCGGCTATGGGACAACAACCGCCGACGGTTCAAAATTATTCGGCGCAAGAAACGCCCGCTCAGCCGACAACTCCATCTCAATCGGAGTCGATGCCGCCATTTTCTCAGGCCTCTTATCAACCATCCGATAGCCAACCCGCTTCGAGTCCAAAACCTGGCCTTAATTTAAAAACCATTCTATTTATAATTCTTGGATTAGTAGTTGCCGGAGGAATCGGGTACGGCGCTTATTATTTAGTTTCGGGATTGTCTTCAACGCCTCAAATTTCAATTCCTTCAACGACTCAATCGTCAACAACAGCCAGCTTGCCGGCACTTGCCCCTCCGGTAACTCCCACTTCCACTCCCACGACCACTCCTACAACTACTCCAATTTCAGTTGCCCCCGTCATTCCTCCATTGGTTCATCAATCTTTGATTTTAAAACCGACCAAATCTCAAACTCTTGTAATTAATCCGGTTGATCTGCCAGATTTTCAGTCGGCAGTTGCCTCTTCCTCGAAGGAAAAATTACTCGCTTCAAGCGTCAAGGATTTGGCTTTCGTAGATGCCAGTTCAACTCCGATTGAATCGGCTCAATTTCTAAAATCTTATTTTCCGGGAGAAGCGCAGATGTTGAGTCAAATTTTCGACAGAGATTTTACCTCGTGGCTTTATTACGACAAAACTGGAGGAGCAAAATTTGGAACAGTCTTGAAATTAAAAAATTCGGTAAGTTTGGACCAGGCATCTTCCTCATTTAGTTCCACAATTGAAGGCGCCTATTCGGACGTTAAAAATATTTTTGTTTCAGGTCCGGCCGTTCCTTCAAAAGTTGATTTTAAAGGAGGTATCATTAATGGAGTTTCGGTTAGATACTTGGTTTATAATCTCAAAAGCGCCGATGTTTTTGAATACGCCTGGATGAATGCCGGCGGAAATAATTACTTGGTTATGGCAACTTCATACAATCAGATGGTTGATATTATAAAGAGATTGAAAGCATTGCCGGTAGCATCAACTCAGCCCGTGAATGCATTGACTACTCCAACAACTACATCGACAACTGCTCCGACGACCACTCCGATAGCTCCTCCTCCTCCGATTGCGCCAATAACTTCTACTACGACCAATACGACGACAATTAATCCATAAAGTTTCAAAATGTTATCCAAAGAAAAAATAGAAAAATATAAAAATACGCTGGAAGAGATGAAGCAATCCTTAGAAGATGAAATTAATCATCTTGAAACTCCCGTGGATATGGGTGATTTTCCCGGAGAGGATGAAAATACCGACGAATCCGAACAGGCATTTAACCAGCGTTCGTCAGCTTCATCGCTTAGAGACGAACTGGATGAAGTCGAATCGGCTTTGATAAAAATCCAAAAAGGAAATTACGGAAAGTGCGAAAATTGCTCCGGAGAAATAGAAGAAGAAATTTTAGACATTTCTCCCGAAGCGAAGTTTTGTCGGGAATGTAATAAAAAAAATATAGGTAAAAAATAATTTAATTATTAAACCCCCAACCCAAAAGGATGAGGGTTTTTTATTTATTATAATGTCGGGAAAAATAGCAAAAATTTACACCGCCGATATTGAAGGAATATCATCAAGAATTATAGAGGTGGAGGTGGACATCAACGTCGGCTTATCGTCGTTTACTTTGGTTGGTCTTGCCGACAAGGCCGTTTCTGAGGCGAAAGAAAGAGTCTCCTCGGCTTTAAAAAATGTCGGCGTCAAACCTCCTACCAGAGAAAATCGCAAAATAACCGTCAATCTTGCCCCGGCGGATTTAAAAAAATTTGGCTCTCAATACGACGTTTCCATAGCGTTGGGTTATTTAATCGCTTCCGAGCAAATAAAAAATTTTGACTCCAAAGATAAAATTTTTGTTGGAGAGCTTGCTTTGGATGGATCTATCCGTCCCATCGCCGGAGCTTTGAATATCTGTTTTATGGCGAGAGAAAGAGGATTCAAAGAGGTTTATATTCCAAAACAAAATTCGGCAGAGGCTGCCAATATTTCAGGGATAGAAATCTATCCGGTTGATTCTCTAAAAATGCTAATAAATCATCTTGAAAATAGAGAAAAAATTATATCTTTGTATGCGGAAGAATTTGTTCCTCAAAAAATTTCCGGAGGTGTGGACATTTCAGAAATCAAGGGTCAAGAATCGGCAAAAAGGGCGCTTTCCATTGCCGCTGCCGGAGGCCACAATATTTTTATGTCCGGACCGCCAGGCGCAGGTAAAACAATGTTGGCTCAAGCATTGGTATCGATTTTGCCCGAAATTGATTTTGATGAAGCGTTGGAAACAACACAAATTTACAGCGCCGCAGGACTTCTTTTTGGAAAGCAGTTTTTGGCATCTCGTCCGTTTAGGTCGCCCCATCATTCGGCGTCGTTGGTTTCTATTGTTGGTGGTGGACAAAATCCAAAACCTGGAGAAATAAGCCTGGCTCACAGAGGGGTTTTGTTTCTGGATGAACTGCCAGAGTTTCACAGAGATGTTTTGGAGGCGTTGCGTCAACCGCTTGAAAACGGAAACATAACCATTACTCGTTCAAAGGGCGCCGTTGTTTTTCCGGCAAAATTTATGCTGGTGGCGGCGTCAAATCCTTGTCCTTGTGGATATTATCAAGATGAAGAAAAAGAATGCCGTTGTAGCGCTTATGAAATATTAAAATATCAAAAAAAATTATCAGGACCTCTTTTGGATAGGATAGATATTCATATTTGGGTCAATCGTTTGAAATCGGACGATTTTCAAAAAGAAACGGATAAAAATTATTCTCAAGAATTAAAAAAGACAATTGAATCAGCTAGAGAAATCCAGAGGTTAAGATTTAAGAAAATGAATTTGGATATCCATTCCAACTCTGAACTTTCTTCAAGAATGACCGATGAAATCGTCAGACTTGATTTGAAGTCTAAAAATTTTTTAAACAAAGCATTGGATAAGGCATATATATCGGCGAGGGGATATTTTAAGATCTTGAAAGTCGCCCAAACAATTGCCGATATGGATGGCAAAGAAATCGTGGATGAACAATCATTAAGCGAGGCATTTTCTTACAGAACAAGAGTTTTGGCTTAAATAAAATTTAAGTGATATAATTTTATTTAAGTTTTTAAAAATGAATAAAATATTTTTGGGGTTATTGATTTTTGTGCCGATTGCGGCTCTGGTAAATTTTTTTGGAGCATCGCCGGTTTTAATTTTTTTCTCTTCCGCTTTGGCGATAGTGCCTTTGGCAAAATACATTGGAGAATCTACCGAAGAACTCTCGGTTTATACCGGTCCGGCATTGGGCGGACTTTTAAATGCGACATTTGGCAATGCTACCGAATTGATTATCGGCATAATGGCTATTAAAGCCGGATTGCTCGAGGTGGTCAAAGCTTCAATCACTGGTTCGATTATAGGAAATTTACTGCTCGTTTTGGGAATGGCAATGTTTTTTGGAGGAATCAAAAATAAAAAACAAGAATTTAATAAAACGGCTGTTTTGGCCAGCGCTTCAACGCTGTTACTTGCCGTCATCGCACTTGTTATTCCGGCGATTTTCTACAACACCGGAGGTTCTTCGAGTGGAATTATTGAAGAGCTTAGTATTTTTGTTTCCGTGTTTATGATTTTTATTTATGTGGCTCAACTTTTATTTTCATTAAAAACGCATAAACATCTTTATGTGGAGGAAGTCGGCGAACAAGAAGCAAAATGGAGCAAGAAAAAAAGCCTTCTGATTTTATTTATCGCTACCATTTTTGTCGCTTGGATGAGCGACATCCTTGTTGGTTCTATTGAGCCGTTAGTAATTAAACTTGGATGGACCGAGTTATTTGTCGGAGTCATATTTATAGCAATTATCGGTAACGCGGCTGAGCATACTTCGGCTATCACTATGGCAATCAAAAACAAAATGAATTTGGCAATTCAGGTGTCAATTGGCTCGGCGACTCAGATTGCTTTATTTGTTGCTCCCGTTTTGGTTTTGAGTAGTTTGTTTTTAAAAAATCAGATGAGTTTGGTTTTTAAACCATTTGAATTAGCCGCCATTGCCTTGTCGGTTTTTATAACCGATCTGGTTGTCCAAGATGGCGAAAGCAATTGGTTGGAAGGAGCTCAGTTAATTGCGGCTTATGCCATAATAGCGGTGGCATTTTTCTTCCATCCATAAGCATGGATATTTTAAAGGAAAATAATTTTAAATTGGTTGGTAGTGGCGGTTATTTTTTGAAAATTGATTAAATAAAATATTAGAACTTTTTGTTCGAATATTTCAAATGATGGGATTAGTGGAAGGATTAATCACCTTTCCACTTCCTGAGCGGTGGAATGTGTGGCTCCCATTGGATTTTGATGAGTTATCAACCCCCCCCTCACAACTATTGATCTCTTTTTTCTCTGCGTTGCTTATTATATAATAATAATCAATCGACGATTACCAAGAGAAAATGCAAAATAAATGTTGTAAAATTCAATTATTAAAGATGATTAACTTAGTAAATAAAATAATAGACAAGATTGAAAATAATAATGCCTCGTTATTAAACTGGGTAGGTTTTTTCTTTGTAGTCGTATTGTTTAGATTTCTTTTGGATAGTTTTTCGGGATTGGGGTATTTGGGTCAGTTTTTAACCGCCGCTTCTTTTTTGCATATGTTTTTATGGTATGCATCAGTAGTTATTTCTATTATTATAATTTTGCATTTATTTTCCAAAGAAAAAATAGAAAAGGTTTTTAAATCAATTTTGATATTCTTTCCTTTAATTTTTATTTCAATCCTTTTGCCCTTCGTGATAAATGAGCCAGTTTTTAGATCTTATTCTTATATTTTTGCTCAAAATTGGAGCCAATTATTTGGGAGCATTTTTGGATTTTTTTTTAATTTTAATTCGGTCTTTAATTTTAGCATTTCTATTCGAGTTGAGATATTTGTATTTTTGTTTTTAATGGCAGTTTATATTTTTGCCAAAACAAGAAATTTGCTTAAGACGTTGCTGGCTGCATTTTTTGGTTATTTAGCAATAATGCTTTTTGGTTCGTTGCCGAGTTTTATTATTATTTTTCAAAATCCATTATCGTTGCATCCGGTCGCTTATTTTTTGAATCTTTTTTATAATAATTTCAATATTCTTTTTGTTGGACACAATTATTTTGAATTTCTTTCTTCTCAATCCTATAATATTTGGCTTGATTTAATTTCGTCGGCTATCATTTTTCCTGCTTTCGTGTTGGGGATTTTTATTTTATTCTTCATTTACAATAAAAATCTATTGAAAACGGTAGTCGATAATTTTAGGTGGGAAAGAGGAGTGGCTTATGTGGTGATGTCTTTTATCGGAGTGGTAGTGGCATGGAAATATCAAAACATTCCGGTTCAATTTAATTTCATCAATATTTTTTGCCTGATTGACCTGGCGCTGTCGGCATTTTTATTTCATTTGGCGACAATTTTTCATAATGACATTTATGATTATCAAATAGATGCCGTTTCTAATTCAAACAGACCCCTTCCATCAGGCAAGATGAGCTCTTCTCAATTCAGATATCTTTCTCTCATATTTTCTTTGATGTCCTTAATTGGTTCTTTGGTGCTCAATTTTTATTTTTTTATTCTGGTTCTTGCTTCTTTGGGGTTGGCCTTCTTATATTCATCTCCTCCATTGAGATTAAAAAAAGTTTTTTTGCTTAACATTTTTTTAATAGCCATGGCCTATTTATTTTTTGTTATGGGTGGATTTTTTGTGGCCTTTCCCAAAGCGACGATTAATGATTTCCCCATAAATATTGCTTTTTTAACAATTCTGGCGGTTTTTTTGGCGGGCAATTTTAAAGACATTAAAGATTTTCAAGGAGACAAAGAACAATCTATTTCAACCATCCCATCTTTATTTGGACTGAGTGTCGGAAAAAAAATCATTGGGGCGATACTTTTTGTGTCAACAATAATTTTCCCGATATTTTTAAAAATTTCGGCATTATATTTTCCGGCAATAATTTTTGGAATTATTTTTTATTGGCTGGCGTCAAGAAAAAATTATTCCGAAAAGCCAATATTTTTTGCTTATCTTTGTTATATTATTTTGGTAATGGTAGCGGTTATCTTTTGAAAATTGATTAAATCTTGTGTATTCTCAATACACGATGAATGATGAGCTTAATTTAAAACAAAAAGAAGCCGTAGAATATGGAAACGGACCGCTTTTGATAGTGGCCGGAGCCGGTTCGGGAAAAACCAAAACTTTAACATCAAGATTGGCTTATTTAATCGGCCAGAAAAATATAAAACCCGAGAGAATTTTAGCTATAACCTTCACCAATAAAGCGGCTGACGAAATGAAGGAGAGAGTAAAAAAAGCCCTTTTTTCTTCTAAAATAAAAATTTCAAGTGAACCATTTGTTGGCACATTTCATTCTTTTGGGGCGAGTATTTTAAGAAAAGAAGGCAAGTTTTTTGGCAGAAACTCAGCTTTCTCTATTTTTGACAGAGATGACTCCTTATCCGCCATTAAAAAAATACTAAAAAATTTTAATATACCGACATCCGATTTTTCGCCAGCGACGGCGCTTAAAGAATTTTCAAAGATAAAAAGCGAATTGACCGATGAGGAAGATTTTCAAGAAAGTGAAAAATCAAAAAAAATCATCTTTCTTTTCAAAGAATACGAAAAGTTTTTGGAAAGAAACAACGCTTTTGATTTTGACGATTTGCTGGAAAAAGTTTTTTGGCTTTTTGTGAAAGATGGAGAAATTTTAAAAAAATATCAATCCAAATATGATTATGTTTTGGTGGATGAATATCAGGATACCAATACCGTCCAATATCGTTTGATTAAAATGATTTCGGAAGCGCACAAAAATATCAACGTTGTCGGAGACGACCAGCAGGCAATTTATGGGTTTAGATTTTCCGATTTCAGAAATTTTTTGAACTTTGAAAAAGATTGGCCTGAAGCGAAAATTATTTTTTTGGAACAAAATTATCGCTCAACCAAAAATATTATTAATTCCTCCTCCGGTTTGATCGCTAACAATGCTTTTCAAAAACCAAAAAAACTTTGGACTCAAAATCAAGAAGGTTCACTAATAAAAGTCGTGGAGCACGAGGATGAATTTGAAGAGGCGGATTTTGTTATTCAGACATCGTCTGGTTATTTAAAACAAGGAAAAAATGTCGGAATTTTATTTAGGACCAACGCCCAATCACGCGCTTTGGAGCAGATGCTTTTGGAGTATGGGATAGAATATAATTTGTTTGGAGCGCTTACTTTTTATGAACGCAAAGAAATCAAGGACTTGGTGGCGGCTTTGAAATATTGTTCTAATCCATCGGATGAAATCAGTTTGTCGCGTTTGGAAAAAAATTTTTACAAAAAAACATATTTAAAAATAAAAGAAGAACTGCCATCAAAATCGTCCTTAAAACCGGTTCAAATTGTGGATTATTTTATGAAAGCAACCGATTATTCGGCATTGCTTGAAAAAACTTACCCGAACTTTTCCGAACGTTTGGAAAATATACAAGAACTGGTTTATTTTGCTCAGCAATTTTCAAATCTAGCCGATTTTTTGGAAAAAATTTCTTTAGCTTCTCCTCTTGATGGAAATGTCCGCAAAAAAAGAGATAAAAAATATTTAAGCGGGATTAATCTGATGACCATTCATCTTGCCAAGGGGCTTGAGTTTGATGTTGTTTTTGTTGTTGGCGTCAACGAAGGGCTTCTACCGCACCAGAGATCATTTTTTTCTTCACAGGACATAGAGGAGGAGAGAAGATTGATGTATGTGGCAATGACCAGAGCCAAAGAGGAACTTTACTTAAATTTTTATAAGTTGCCCTCAAGGTTTTTAAGTGAATTGCCGTCAAATAATCTTGAATTTGAAGGTAAGCGTTCTTTTGATGACGAAGAAAGATATATAGAGTACGATTAAAGATATTAAAAAATTAATATTTAACATCAAAATATGCCAAGATATCTGGGACAACATTTTTTAAAAAACCAAACAATTTTGGAAAAAATAGAACAAGCCATTGATGTCCAAGAGGGAGACTTGATAGTTGAAATAGGACCGGGGCACGGAGAACTTACGGAAAAAATCAAAAATCCTATACCTACCGGCAGGCAGGGAAAATCAAAAGTAAAAATAATCGGGATTGAAAAAGATAGACACTTATCCGATTTTTTGGAAGAAAAATTTTTGAATGACAAAGATGTGAAGATTATTTGCGGAGATGCTCTAAAAATTCTTCCCGTTTTGCATTCAAAATACAAAATACAAAATACAAAATACAAACTCGTTGGCAATATTCCTTATTACATTACCGGCCATCTTTTGCGAATTATTGGGGAATTGAAATTTAAACCGACAAAAGCGATTTTGTTGATTCAAAAAGAAGTCGCTTTGAGAATTTGCGCTCAAGCGCCTCATTCAAACTTACTCTCAATGAGCGTCGGTTTTTGGGCAAAGCCAAAAATTATAATGTCGGTTTCTGCCGGAAATTTTTCTCCTCCGCCGGAAGTTGAGTCGGCCGTGTTGGAGCTGAGTCTAAAAAATGATGTTGATTGGAAAAATGCCGACAAATATTATTCTTTTATAAGAAAAGCATTTAAACAACCGAGAAAAACATTAATCAATAATCTTGTTGCGGGAGGGGTTAATAAAAAAGAGGCGTCGGCTATTTTAGAAAAATATTCATTGAACGGGAGTGTCCGCCCTCAAAACATCAATCCACGAGATGTTTATAAAATTTCTCTATTGTTTTGAAGATAAATAAATACTATAATTTATTTGAATGAACAAGGAAAATCAAATTTTTGCCGTTTTTATTTTAATAACGATTATTTTTGTCGGTTATTGGTTAGCCTCCGGATTTTTGGGAAAATCGACGGTTAATTCCGGGGCCGGTTCTCCTATTACGGTGTCCGATTCTTCTTTAAATAATTCATCTACTCCTTATGTGAGTCCGGTTTCCTCTCAACAAAATTCAACAAGTAGCGCAAATGTTGGATTTTACAATTTAACCGATCAAATATCCAATAATGTGGCATCACAATTTTTATCAAAAATCAATTTAAATAATACGACTGATTCTAAGTCATTGGTTGACCAGATAAATTCAGCCAATTCGTCTGTGGATATCAATAAGTTGATGGATCAATTTAAGAATAATCCATTGGGGTTAATTTCCTCAATTGCTACATCGAGCATTTTAACAACCAGCGACAATTCTTCGTCGTCATTACAAAATTATGGCCAGCAATATTCAATTATTTTTACTCAAGCGGCAAATACTTTTATTTCCCATCCTCAACAAATAAGCAAAATTCTTACCGACGCAGTGGATAATGGCAATAGCCAGCAATTAGACCAGCTCATCTCGGATTTTAATTCCGGATATGATAAACTTATAGAGTTGGAAGTTCCATCGAGCCTGGTTATGTTTCATGAAAAATCTCTGATATTTTTGAAAAATTCAGCCATTATTTTTGAAGCCATAAGAGATGGGAATAACGACCCGATTAAAGCATATATCGCCTCCACTGATGGAGCGACGGAGATGACAAGTGAATCTCAAGAGTTGGCTATTTTATATGATTCAATAATAAAAAAATATAATTTAAACAAATGAAAACCGCATTTAAAAAATTTATTATTTTGTTTGTCATTTTTTCCGTAGTAGCAGTTAATTTCTTTGGAATTTTTGGACAAAAAACAAATGTAGCTCAAGCGTTTTATCCGACATCAGTTTTGGTTAGCATCCCTAGTATTTTGCAGACGGCTGTACAAGAATATTTGGCAACTGCTTGGACTGAAATACAGAAACATTACAGGGATGTGATTGTAGCTATTGTTATATCAAAAATGCAAAGAGACATAGTGGCTCAAATAAATGGCAATTCAGGAAATGGCAGTAACGGCTCCGGTTATATTTCCGATTGGAAAAATTATTTAAGTCAATCTGCGACTGATATTGGTGTAAGCACGGCGATAAAATACGTAGGTGATTTAAGCAGTGGCAAAATTAATCTTTGCGCTCCACTGGGAGTTCAATTTCAAGCAAGGTTGGGTATCTTGGCTCAACAATACGGATACGGAGGAAGTGGGGACCAATACTATGGGGTTCCAACTCAATGTACTTTTGATGATATAAAAAGAAATATTGAAAATCCAAACGGACCGGTGTCTATTTTTACCGATATGGGTTGGTCGGGGTTTGATGCTTTAATTTCTCCTCAAGTCGATTCTGCATTGGCCTGGAGTAATCTTGAAGATGCGGTGAATCAAAAAATATCAACCCAAAGCACGATCGCTCAAACTCAAGCGATTGCTTCTCAGGGATTTACTGATAATAAGGTATGTACCGATCAACAAGCTTTAGCCGATGCCGAAACGACATGTGAAGGAGATCCACAACACGATGCTTGTGTTAATTATGCCGTTCAGAGTGAGTGCACTTCTTGGGAAATAAAAACTCCCGGGAGCGTAGCGGCAGGAGCAATAATGAAAGCTGTTGGGGCTAATTTTGAATTTTCTTCAAATGTTCAGAGCGCTTTGGCTGCAATTCTTAATGCTTTGGCGTCAAGAATATTAAAAGATGGTTTGAGCCGAATCAGTAGTAATGGAAGTGATTGGTCGGTAAGCGGAGCCAATCAGGGAATAAATAATTCCGATATCCCGTCAAATATTCAAGGAGATAAAATAAGCGCCAATAAACAAGCTTTAGCCGATTCCGTTAAAACATATACCGAAGTTTCCAGTTATATAAATAATGTTTTAACTCCCAAAGTTAACGCCGACATTGCTTTGGCTAGTGGATTTAATAGCACTTGTTCTTCTTCCGAAATTTCTCTTGATCAAGGAGGGGGAACTATGGTCCAGATGACAATTTCTGCCGCTTTAGATTATTTAAATACATTTGGACAGGGATTTTCCGCTGTGGCCAACGAAGCATCGGCTAATTTAGACGAACTTAACAATCTTGACTATTCCGACGACAGCGCCGTTAGTCAAGCACAATCAAAATATAGTGATTTTATTAATAACGACGCCAATAAGACAATAGTGGGTGATGCTCAAATGGCCGGTTCCGGGCAGACAGGAACAACCGAGACGATGTTGGATAATTTCAATAGCGCCTTATCGTCTTTCTCTTGTCCCGCTCAATAAATAAAATGATATGAAAAGAAATAAGATATTAACAAATCAAAGCAAAGTCATTATTTTTTGTTTGGTGTTGTTTTTGGCATTTTCTTTATTTCATGAGAGAGCATACGCATTACCTAGTTTGTTGAATATAGGATCTTTTGCTACCGGAGCCATTTCGGATATTTTTTTGAAAGTATTGCTTACGATAAAGGACATTTTAGTGGCGGGAATGATGAAACTTGCCGCTACCATATTGTCCGCCTCTCTGACACTCACTCAAAAAATTACCACTCAAATTTTTGATTCACACAGTTTTGTTTATGTGGGGTGGACTACTTTTCGAGATTTGGCTAATTTAGGTTTTGTTTTGGGAATAATTGTCATAGCGATTGCCACCATCTTGAGAATTAAAAGTTATCAAGCTCAATCGATTTTGTGGAAATTGGTGGTTGCCGCTTTGATTGTAAATTTTAGCTTAATGATCGGCGGAGCGATTATAAAAGTTTCGGATGTCTTTTCCAATTCTTTTTTGCAAGATATAACACTAAAACAAAATATAGATCACAATGATCCTGTTCAAGTCAGCGACAAAACCAGTATGATGATTGTCCAAAATAGTGAGATAGGAACAATCTTGACGACAACCTCTACTGTAATGGACGTGAGTTCAAAAAGTACGCAAGGAGATATTCAA
The DNA here is from genome assembly GCA_021780155.1 of bacterium. GTDB lineage: Bacteria > Patescibacteriota > Minisyncoccia > UBA6257 > JAGOQP01 > JAKAHY01. The sequence goes on along the minus strand of JAJXZH010000011.1, from coordinate 19,723 downwards.
AACATAGGAGACATTATAAATATTTTTATTCAAGTATTGGCCGCAGTTTTCGTCTCTTTTGTTTTATTGGTTTTAGCGCTTATGTTTTTGCTTAGATATTTTTATATATCATTTTTACTAATTTTATCTCCAGGAGCGTGGCTTTTGTGGATATTTCCATCTGCATACAGATTTTGGCGTGACTGGTGGACGCATTTTCTAAAATGGGTGTTTTTCGCTCCGCTTATGCTTTTGTTTGTAAAACTGTCAATGATAATGATGAGCCAATCATCCAATTTGGGATTTAGCGGACTTACTAATTCCGCCAGTCAATCGGGTGGGGTTCATGGATTTGATGCTATTATGTTAACTTTAATGTCCGGAGCGATACTTATAGGAGGTCTTAAAATTTCTCAGAGTTTGGGAATGGCGGGAAGCAGTTTTATTTTAAAACAATCAAGTAAAGTATCCGGGAAAATGAGTGGATGGGCAAGATCGAAAACCACTCAATATGCTAAAAGAGGATCTGGTGCCGCTGCTGCTGCAATTGGGAGAGGAATTGGAGTAGAAAAAATCGGAGCGAGAATGTCTTCATTTGCTGGAAAAATAAAAGTGCCTGGCGTTGGTTGGGTTGCTAGAGAGACGGTTGGGCGTGCTGGTAAAGGGTTAATAAATGCTGGAGCTTCTGCAGAAAAAAGGAAAGCCGAACCGGTTTTTGGAAAACCGCCGGAAACTTTTGTTGAAGAATACAAAAAATGGGACAAAAATAGGCAAAGAGAAGCATATGCCGGATTGCCCAGAGAAGAACAACTCGGTCTTTTAATGGCGATGCAGCAACAAGGAAGATTGGATGGCGATACCATAGCTGCCTTTGGCGGAATAGATGAAATTACAAGACAGGCTGATTATTTGAGACAAGGAGGGAGAACTAATATTGCTAACAATTTAGAAAAAAGTCTTGGTATGAGCACTGAAATGATGAAATCTTTGAAAGAAGGAAATTATGAGGAATATCAAAAGAAAGCCGAAGAGTTTTATGGAAAATTTAGTCCCGAAGATTGGAGAGCGATGGCTGGCAATGTAGGGAATGAAGCTTTCAGTGGCAAGCCGGAGATTCTTGGATTAAATAAGGATGCTTCTGATAGGTTTCGTGAAAATTATTTGGCTAACATGGGAGGTAGACAGGGCAGAGGAATAGGTGCTACTGCGTCAAAGCTTAATGATGAAAATATGGCTAAAATGTTCAGTCAATTACTTCAGAACGCTAGAGGTAATTTAGGTCAGATAGACGAAGAGCAAGAAGTTGTCAGGGAAATAAATCGTCCCGCAGGATTTGCTCAGACTGTTAAAGAAAAAAAGACGACAATGGAAAAGACAACTAAAAATCTTGATGCTGAATTCGAAGCTGCTTTGAGTGGTGGACAATACGATAAGGCTGTCGAAATTTTAAAATCTTCCAAAAATCCAAAGATGAAGCAGTTGGCGGATAATCTCGGAAGAGGTATGGGGTCAATAATGGGAGGAATGACAACTAATACTGAAACTTTGTCATCTGCTAAATCAGAAGTTAAAAAATAGTATTTTATATTGTATTTTTTATATGATATCAATTTCAAAAAAAATAATTGGAGAAAGATGGAACGCACTACCTGATACATTAAGGGATGTGGTTTTTTCTCCTCTTAGCAATGAAGCTATAGATTCAATAGCAAGAGACAATCATTTGTCCGATATCAAATCAAAAAAATTATCTGAACTTTGTCTTTATGTATTGCTTGGGATTATAAATTCAGAAGATTTGTATAAAGAGATAAGAGACGCCCTCCAGATAGATCCAAGATTGGCATTGGAGATATATCATCAGGTGGATAAAAAGATATTTGAATCTTTTAAAAAAGAGATTGAAGAAAATTATATAAAATCAAAAATTGGAGTTATAAAAGAATCAGAAATCATTGAGCCGACCCAGGTTTCTTCTCAAGTAGTTTTAAAAGAAAAAAATCCGGAAATTGTAGATTTAAAATCATCTCTTTCAACCGAGCCCGTTAAGCTGAAAATTGAAGGCGATATTACTTCTCAAAAACCAAAAGAATCAGCGCCAATATCTTTGGACAATCTTCAAGCTAATCAGTCGGCTCAACTTCCCAGAGGTGCTTCTTTTGCCAATATGAATGTTGTCAGACTTGCGACTGCGGATACTTCGTTTAGTCAAACAAATCAAAGTCAAAAAACTTTTCAAGCCGAAACCGGAGCCATTTCTCCAAAGCCTCAAATAAATCAAGAGGTCAACCTTGGTCAATTATCTGTCGGTTCAAAATCAAACGTATCCCAACCAACCGCTTCAAAGCCGACAATTCCTGAGGGACCGGTTATTCTTCATAAAAAAGAAGAATCTCAAAGCATCGCTCAATCTCAGACGATTAAAAATTTTGCTCCGTCTTCTTTTGGAGGTTTTTTTGGCTCGGATATGAAATCATTTGGGACAGCAAAAACACAAAATTTTGTTTCATCAGCAAAGATAGAAATGCCCTCTCAAATAAAGCCTCTATCATCCGATCAACCGATTCAAAAAATTCCGGTGGTGGTCAAAAAATACGAAGAAGAACCGGTTAAGACGGTTCATATAAGCAACTTTAAAACTTCTTTGGATAATAATTTTAAGACGGATGTCGCAAGCAATGTTCCCGATAACTCAAAAACTTCAACACCAATTACGTCATTTAATCAGCCGTCAGCCAAATCATCCGTAGAAAACAAAAATAATGATATTGGTGGTGGTATGGTTGATTTGAGTAATTTGACGATGAGAAAATGAGTTATTTGGCCGGTTTTTTTGGAAAATGTAATTGGCTTTTGACCTTCAATTTTTGATATAATTTACATATGGCTCAATTTGAAGTCCCACAATTTATTGATATTGAATCTAAGATAGTCGGTCCGCTCACTTTAAAACAATTTGGTTTTATAGCGGCTCCGGCTTTAATTTCGTTTTTCCTTTTCTTTGTTTTAAACACGGCAATTTGGGTGATGATTTTTATAGTTTTAATGTCTTTTGGTGGGGCATTTGCTTTTGTTAAAATTAATGGGCGTCCGCTTTATATGTTGTCTTTTTTGGCGGCTAAATTTTTTTGGCAGCCGAAAATGTTTTTGTGGAAAAGGCCGGTTATCAAGGAAACTTTTGAAATTCCTCAAGTCAAGCCGCAAACAGTGGAAGCCAAAAGAAGCGCTTTGGATTTGGCGTCATCGGGAATTTCTCAGATTTCGAAATTGTGGCAGGATATGACGACGACTAAAAACCCGATTCCCAAAAGAGAGAAAGTTATTCCCAAAAAACCAATTTCGGACATTAAAGAACAATACCAGGTTTTCAGAAGAATCAGCGGAGAAAAAGAAGTGGCACGCAGGATTGATTACAGGTAAGAGTCTGATTTTTATCTTTTAATTTTAATTTTTGGTATAATTTAAAAATATGGCTGAAGATAAACAAAAAACAACTACTCAAATCGCTCCCAATTCAACCCAGCAATTTGTGGACATAGAAGAAGTAAAAGACGGCATCGTTAAATTAAAAGACGGGGCATTGAGGTCGGTTATTATGGTTTCGGGAATAAATTTTGAACTTAAATCCGAAGAAGAACAAAATATTATTACCGCCAATTATCAAGATTTTCTTAATTCTCTGGATTTTTCGACTCAAATCGTCATTCATTCCAGAAAAATAAATATAGATAACTATCTTTCAAAAATGGCCCAAAGAAGACAGCAGGAAGAAAGTGAGCTATTGAGAAATCAAATAGATGAATATGTGGAATATATAAAGGGGTTTGTCAAAGAAAATGAGATAATGACTAAAACTTTTTTTGTGGTTGTTCCGTATGAAAATGCCGGCGCCAAAAAATTAACCAGCAATATTACCGGTTTTTTTGGAAAATCAAAAGACAGCAAAAAAGAAAAACAAGAATCCTATGAACAACAACTGATTCAGTTAAGGCAAAGAATAGATCAAGTTTTGTCCGGCATAGAAAGAATCGGATTGAGGGCTGTAGTTTTAAATGACCAAGAATTGACCGAACTTTATTACAATTTATATAACCCATCTTCTATCAAGCAACAATTAACCAAGGAACCGGATTTGGAAAAACAGGCGGCAAATTAATTTTCAATAAAATAAAAATGAGTGAAGAAATAAAAGTTATAAAACCTTATACCGGACAAGAAGAATCGGAAGTCAAAAATTTAATCGCTCCGGCGGCTTTGGAAGTTGACCAAAACTATATAAAAATAGGCGATAAATTTGCCAAAACTCTTTTTGTGTTTTCTTATCCGAGATTTCTTTCCAGTGGATGGTTTTCGCCGATAATAAATTTGGCAAAACTTTTTGATATTTCAATTTTTGCTCACCCAATAGACACTGCTTTGGCTTTAAGAAATCTTAGGAAAAAAGCCGCTCAAATTGAAGCTGAAATATCCGAAAAAGAATCAAAGGGTTTTGTTCGTGATCCGATGCTGGAAACCGCCTTTTCCGATATTGAGGCCTTGCGCGATAAGTTGCAACAAGCGCAGGAGCGTCTTTTTGATTCGGCTGTCTATATTACAATTTATGGTGACACTTTGGAAAAGTTAAACGAGCTTGAGGAGGTAATCACCAATCTTTTTGAGAGTAAAATTATTTACATTAAGCCGGCTATTTTTCAGCAGATTGAAGGCTTTGAATCGGTTCTTCCAATCGGAGAAGACAAATTGGCGGTGCGAACTCCGATGAATTCCGGTCCGATTTCTTCTTTTTTCCCATTTGTTTCTATGGATCTTACATCCGAGGATGGAATTTTATATGGAATAAACCTTCACAATAATTCGCTCATAATTTTTGACAGATTTTCTTTGGAAAATGCTCACCAAGTTGTTTTTGCCAAATCCGGTTCGGGAAAATCTTATGCCACCAAGCTTGAGATCTTAAGGTCAATGATGATGGGCACAAAAGTAATGGTTATTGATCCGGAAAATGAATATAAAAATCTTTGTGATACCGTTGGTGGAACATATTTTAAAATTTCACTTACTTCCGATCAGCATGTTAATCCGTTTGACATTCCGATAGTTCCCAAAGGAGAAGATCCGGCCGATGTTTTTAAATCAAACATTCTAACGCTTACCGGATTGCTTAAAATTATGCTTGGAGATATGACGGTTGAGGAGGAAGGAATTTTGGACAGAGCTTTAACAGAAACATACGCCTCAAGAGACATCACTCCGAGCAATCCTAATTTTTTGAGTCTTGAACCACCCACGTTGTCCGACCTTGAAACTGTTTTGAGAAATATGGAAGGGGGAAGAGGAATGGCTGAGCGTCTTTATAAATATACTCAAGGAAGTTATTCCGGATTCATAAATCAGAAAACAAATATAGATATAAATAATCGTCTCGTTGTTTTTTCTATGAGAGATTTGGAGGAGGAATTAAGGCCGATGGCAATGTATGTTGTTTTGAACTTTATTTGGAATGTAGTTAAATCTCAAATGGAAAGAAGAATTTTGGTTATTGACGAGGCGTGGGTGATTATGAAATATCCCGAAGGAGCTTCGTTTTTGTTTTCTTTGGCAAAAAGAGGTAGAAAATATTATTTAGGCATTACCACCATCACACAAGAGGTAGATGATTTTTTAAATTCTCCCTACGGAAAACCGATAGTCACCAACTCATCTTTACAGCTTTTATTGAAACAATCTCCAACCAGTATAGATAATATTGCCAAAGCGTTTAACCTGACAGAAGCGGAGAAAAATTTGTTGCTTGAAGCGGGAGTCGGGCAGGGATTGTTTTTTGCCGGGCTAAAACACGTTGCCATTCAAGTGACCGCTTCCTATTTTGAAGATAAGATTGTTACTACCAAACCTCAGCAACTTTTGGGAGAAGAAGAGAGTTTAGTTTAAGGGTTTATTATAAAAATGGATGAAGAAAAAGAAAATCAAAATGAAGATAATACTTCCGGCGACGATTTTTTGGAAGGATCCGATTCTCAATACGAAGAAGATCTAAATGATGATGAAAATGAGCGTTCGGAAGATGAAGAAGATGTTTCAGGTGATGAGAGTGATGACGAAGATGAGTCCGAAGATGATGACGAAATATCAGATGAAGAAAAAGACGAAGATAGTCAAGATGTATCGTCGGCATCGTCCGGTCCCAGATTTGATCTGATTGAAATTATATTTTATATGGGTCTTTCTATTATTTCGGATATTCTTGATGGGATATGGGTAACAAGATTTGTTTTTGCGCCCGTTATTATTGCCTGGCTTTTTATAAAAGGCGTAAACAGTGTTGGAAAAAATGTCATTGCTCAAGCGGTAGAACTTATTCCCGGGATAGATTGGTTGCCGATAACTACTGTGGCTGCTATTTTAACTATCTGGAGCACAAATAGTCCCGAATCTTTTAACAAAACATTTGGCATAGCATCCAAGGCTATGAATTCAAAGAAAATAGCAAGATGATTTTTTGAAAGTTGTTTATATTTATTGTCTTATTTGATATAATAAAACAGATGATAACTCGTTTTATAAAATACTCGGTCATTTCTGTATTTTTAGTTATTCTTGCACAGTTGTTTTTACCAACGAGTGTTTTTGCTGCCGACCCACAATTTATGGTTTCTTGGAATGCCAGCAGTTTTGCTCCTCAATGGTATCAGGGGAAAATTTTGCCCAGCAAGGGATCAAGAGTTAATATTTCTTTCGAATTAATTGGTCAAGATAAAACCAATCTTGGTAAAGTGCTCGACCTTTCCAATCGGTTGGTCAAGTGGTATGTCAATAATCAATATTATGACCAGGGTCAGGGTTTAAAATCGATTTCTTTTCCTATTAACAAATGGATCGCTTCGGACAATTTGAGTGTTAGGATTTCTTCGGAGGTTGAAAATCCGTCAGATGGAAGTGTTTCTTTTGTTGATAACTATATTACTATCCCGATAGTCAATCCGGAAGTAGTAATTTTTAATAAAAATTTTAGCAATATTATTAATGCCAATTCAATGATTAGCTTGTCTTCTGCTCCGTTCTTTTTTAATGCCAATTTATTATATGATATCGTTCCGACATGGACTGTTGAAAACAAAAAATTTGGAGGAATAGCAAACGATCCATTTTCTTTGTCCGTTAATTTCGGAAAAAATATAAACTCGGGGATTGTAGATATCGGACTAACTGCTCAAAATGCAAATAATCCGATTGAGTCGGCCCAGAGTTCTATAAGTTTTACTATTCAATAAAATAATATGAAAAAAAAATATAATTATTTTGTTTTATTTTCAATTATTTTTGGATTGGGATTTATTTTATTTTTGCCAGTATTCGCTCAATCGACAAGCACTATAAATGTTGATTATCCGTCATTTTTAAATTCCCAATCGATTCCTTCTTTTGTGTCCGGGCTTTATAATTATGCAATAGGGATTTCCGGAACTTTAGCAATAATTATGATTATTTATGGAGGTATAGAATATCTTGCCAGTGGAGGTAACGAATCGGCCTTGGGAGATGCCAAAGATAGGATAATGAGTGCCATTTGGGGTCTTTTGTTGCTTGCCGGGTCATATCTTATCTTAAATACCATAAATCCCCAATTAGTGAGCTTAAATCTTATATCTCAACCTGTTCCTCCTATGCAAACCAGTGGCGGAACAAATAACGGAGGGTCAACGGAGCAAAGAAGTCTTTTATCTCAGATAGCTTCAAGTATTTTATCAAAAAGTCCAAGCGAAGTAATTTTTTCTCAAAGTCACGATTGTTCTTCAGGAACCGATGCAAAATCAATCATTAATGATGTAAGCAATGGGGTTCTTCCTTTCGTTTGCAGTCCAAGCTGTGACTGTGTTAGAGGGGGAACCAGTGGAAGTGTTAATCTGAGTATTAATATGTTAGAAACTTTGGATAGTATTGTTTGTGGTACATATTCTCAAGGGACCGTTGATTTGGGTACGGGGATGGCCCCTCAAGCGCCCGGCTGCGTGAGCCCGACTCCACCCCAATTTATGGTTACAAGTCTGACCGGAGGAAAACACGCCACTAATTCGTATCACTATCAAGGAAGAGCAATGGATATAGTTGTTTCATCTTCAAAAGACCCCAATGTTTGGGATGAGTTTGTTAAAACCTTGAAACAAAATGGAGCATCTTTTGCAAAATGCGAGATAAGTGGGACGTTTTATGACAGTTGCAGCTCTGTTTTTGATGGAGGTAATTGGAAAAGCGGGGCTCATATACATGCTCAATGGTAATTATAAAAAATAACAGATGAAAAAAACAATTTTAGTTTTGATAATTGTTCTGATAATCATTGCTATAGGGGTAGGGGTTTATTTTGGTTACAAAAAATCATCATTTGTCGCAAGCCCAAATCAAAGTAATCAATCGGGAAGTTTGCCGATATCATCATCTAGTTCCAGTAATAACTATTCATCAAATAATTCTTCTTATTCAAATTCTGCGACTTCAAATTCTAATACTCAAGATCAGTCAATTTATGACCAACAAAAGCAAAAATTATCTTTATTAACCAATAATGACACGATAGTTGATTATTGGATTTATTCTTCAACTTCTACCTCTACCTCCACTTCATCATCTTCCCAGGTATTGCCAAGAGTTTTTTATTTGAATAATAAAGGAGAGGTGATTGAAATTTTGGGGCCTCTTCAAGAAAAAATTATTTCAGCTTCTAATTATGGAGTGCCGTTAAAATTAGTCCAAAGTATTGATGGCAAAGAAATTGTTGTTCAATTTGATTCCGGAAGCTTGGCTTTATTTGATTCAAGTATTGGCGTTTGGAAAGAATTAAGCTCGGGAGTTAGCTCTTTTGATTTTTCCCCGGATGGTAAAAAATTAGCTATTCTTAAATATTCCGGCGGAACGGCAAATATTTATTCAATTAATTTGACGAACACAAAAAATCAAGTGACTCTGCTATCTTCTTTAAACATTTTGGATGCGAATATTCTATGGCCAGACGCGAATAAAATTTTTATAATGCCAAAACAATCTTTTAATTATTCCGGTCAAATATGGTACTTGGATTTAAACAAAAAAACAGTCAATCTTTTTGGGCAAGGTCAAGGAATTGGGGCAATATTTTCTTATCCATTTGATTATGCTATGGAATTTATTTCAGCCGATTCCAAAAATTATAACGTGTCATTAACAAATAAATCTGGGACTAAATTGGCGGATATTGTTTTAAGCACTGTTCCGGAGAAATGTTCTTTTTCTTACAATTCCAAATATGCTTATTGCGCCCTGTCTTTTTTGAATAACAAAGGCTCTGATCTCGTTTTGCCCGATGATTATCTGATGAGGGGGGCTTACTTTAATGACGGTCTTTATCAAATCGATTTGCAAAGTTTTGATGTATCTACTTTATTTAATGCACCTAATACAAATTTAGACATTTCCAAAATAAAAGAATTGAACGGCAAAATTTATTTTATAAATAGATTAGATGGTCAGTTGTATGTTTTTAATTTAGATTAATGAGTAATGATTGACAAGAAGCGCTCAAAATTTTTTCAATATTTAATGCAGCCGGAGTTTCGGCCTGTTTTTTACTTGGCGCCGATTTTAATTATTATTCTTGTTATTAGTTTTATTTATTTGCCATCAGGCATAGCATTGATTGTTGTTGGAGGATTGGCACTTATTTTATTTTTGATGATTTTTTCAAGCTTTAGGCTTTCTAAAATCAATGTCCGCTTAAAGGCGGAGACGGGCCAAGTTTCAAGCATTGTAGAGCATCTTAATATAGGAGTTTTGGCCTATAGCAACGACTTTGAGGTGACTACTTTTAATCCGGCGGCACAAGAAATATTTTCTATAAATAAAGAAGATATTGTCGGAATAAAATTGTCGGCAGCGATGGCCAACGATCCAAAATTAAAAATCTTAGCGCAAGTCGTTTTTTCTTCTCTGGCGCCGGCGGTGATAAAACATTCCGACCCCGGTGTTTATCCTCAAGTAATTGACGTTTCTTTTGATGCTCCAGAACTTGATTTGAGAGTGGTAACCGATAGAATTTTTGATAGAGAAGGAAATAACACCGGATTTGTTAAATTGATAACCAACAGGACCAGAGAGATGGAGCTTTTGAAATCAAAAACCGAATTTATAACTGTTGCCGCTCATCAATTAAGAACTCCACTTACCGCAATAAACTGGGCTTTGGAGGGATTAAATAGCAGCCAACTTGCTCCCGATCAAAAAGAACTTGTCACCACCGGTTTTGCGGCGGCAAAAAAAATGCTCAAAACCGTCAACGACCTTTTGGACGTCTCAAAAATAGAAGAAGGAAGATTTGGATATCAATTTGAGCAGGTAAATGTCATATCTTATTTGGAAGAATTTTTGGCTCAAACCAATACTATTGCCAAACAATATGGAATAAAACTTTATTTTGCCAAACCGCAAGAGCCGTCAATCGATGTTTTTGTGGATCAGCAGAAATTGAATATGGTGTTATCCAATCTTTTGGACAATGCTATAAAATATAACGTTGAAAACGGAGAAGTTACCGTTTCTGCCGAAAAAGAAAACAATGAGCCGTTCGTAAAAATCTCCATTAAAGATACCGGCGTCGGCATTCCTCAAAATCAGATAGACAAACTTTTTACCAAATTTTTCAGAGCCGACAATGTTGTTAAATTTTCTCCCGATGGGACCGGCATGGGACTTTACATAGCAAAAAATATCATTACTCGTCACGGGGGAAGAATATGGGTGGAGTCCGAAATCAACAGAGGGACTACTTTTTATTTTACTCTTCCGACAAATCGCGAAGTTATTCCAAAAAAAGAATTGATTGAATTTGAGTAAGGGCTACAAAATACGAAATAATTACAAAAATATGGGTAGCGGGACGTGATAAGATAAAAAGATAACTCGTAATTATCTATAGTTAGTTTTCCCTTGCCGATTATTTTTTGTGTTATACTATCTACCAATAATTATTTATTAGTCATTTATTTTTATGCCCGAATTGCCGGAAGTGCAAACAATTGTTGATGATTTAAAAAAACGAGTCACAAAAAGGACCATCGTTGATTTTTGGACAGATACACCCAAACTCATCAAGGGTTTTTCTTCGAAAGAATTTTACAATCAAATTGTTGGTTATTTTATAACCGATGTTCAAAGAAGGGGAAAGAATATTATTTTTATATTAAAATCAAAGAATAAAAAAAAATATTCTGACATGGCAATGTTGGTTCATCAGAAAATGACCGGCCATTTTTTAATAGGCGAATGGAAATTAAAAAAAGAAGGCAAAAAAATAACTCCCATTCCTCAGACCAAGGGGCCAATTTCCTCCGACAAATACAATAGTTATATAAGAATGATTTTTTATTTGGATAACGGCGCACAGATGGCGCTTTCCGATTTAAGAAAATTTGCCAAAGTAGTTTTGATTCCTCAAGAAGAGTTGGATAATTTTAAAGATTTAAAAAATTTGGGTCCGGATGTTTTTTCTAAAAAATTCAATGCCGATTATCTTTGCCAAATTTTTAAAAAAAGAAAAAAAGCGGTTAAGCCGATATTGCTTGAGCAGCAAGTCGTTTCCGGTATAGGAAATATTTATGGAGATGAATTATTGTTTATTGCAAAAATAAATCCTCTAACCAAATCCAATGTTTTATCGAAAAAAGAAGTCGCTAAAATTATTGTTTCATCGAAAAAAATCATAAAAAAATCGCTTAAACTGAGGGGAATATCTTCAAGCGATTACCGCGATACTTACGGAAAGCGAGGCGGTTATGATAAGGTAAGGTATGTTTATGGCCGGGAAGGAATGCCTTGTCTTCTTTGCCAAACCAAAATAAAAAGAGTTAAGATAGGTCAAAGGTCTTCTTATTTTTGCCCCCATTGTCAGCCATTAAAATGATCTATTTATTCAATGGACCGGATGAATATGGCCGAAACAAAAAGCTTGAAGCTCTCTGTTCGGCAATTTTTGATAAAAAACCCCAGACGGCGTTTAAAAGATTTTCTTTGGACGAAGAGGGAGAGTTGGACAATTTGTATGACTTTATTGTCCCAAGAAGTTTATTTGAGTCCGCCAAAAGAGTGGCAATAATAAAAAATTCCTCTTTTCAATTTGAGAGTGATACCTTCAAAAGAATTGTTCTTTTGCTTGGTGTCGACAAAGAAAGTGTTTTGATTTTCAACGAAAATTGGGAAAAAGGGAAAACGCCGACCATATTGGATAATTTTATGAAAGATGGCAGTTTAAAAAATTTTTATTTTGACAAACTGTCCGAGAGCAAAGCGAAAGAATACTTGGTTCGTGAAATAAAATTAAAAAACATAAAAGTTGAACCGGTGGTTTTGGATTATTTTCTTGGACTTTTTAAGCAAGATATTTATGCTTGCATAAATGAGCTGGACAGAATTTCTTTTTTGAATATTCCCATAACCCGAGAACTTATTTTTTCTATGGATGAATATCGCCAAGAGAGCGGCATATTCGATTTTTCCAAAGCGGTCTGTTTCAATTATTCTATTGGAGAAAAAATGTTCTTGTGGGAAAAATTGATGTTTCAAAAAACAGACAGCTATACCATTTTGAATTATCTTTCTAAATCTGCCGGCAATTTACCTTTGATAAAAAAAATCTCCGATGCCGACGTTGCCGTCAAATCGGGATTTTTAGAACCGGAACAAGCAATATTGTCTTTATTGATTGCCTGAGGTTTTTTTACCGAGCATTTTTGCCATTCGAGATTTGATTCTCGAGGCTTTGTTCTTTTTTATGAATTTTGTTTTAACGACTTTATCGGCAATTTTGTAAACTTTTTTTAAGGCGTCTTGAGCTTCGTCTATTTTTTTGGCCTCAATTAGTTTTTTGAAATCTTTCACCGCTTTTTTTAAAGCCGTTTTTCTTTCGTTGTTTTTTGCTCTTCTTCGAATATTCTGTCTAAGAGCTTTTTTGGCTGATTTTATTTTGGGCATCTATTTTTTGTTTAAAATTTTATTTTTAGATATTAACAGCTATTTGTTTACAAGTCAACGATTTTGACCTTTTTAATAACATCGGATTGGGATATAATTGTTTTTATAAATGATTTATTCAATCACCGGTAAAATATCGGCCAAGGGCCAAAACTTTGTTGTTTTGGAAACTGCCGGAATCGGATTTAAGATTTTAATATTAAACGATTTGGCTTTGGATCTTCCATTGGGCAAGCGAGTCAAACTTCTTTGTGTTTTATATCCCGAACAGTTTGAGCTCTTTGGTTTTGAAAAAAATTCCCAAAAAGTTTTTTTTGAAATGCTTAATTTGGTGTCCGGCATTGGTCCCAAAATCGCCTTAAAAATAATGAACTCTTTGGATATAAAAACATTAAAGTCGGCGATAATAAGGGAAGATATCAAAACTCTAAAAGATGCCGGAATGAGTTTTAAAACGGCCTCAAAAATAGTTTTGGAAATGAAGGATAAATTGGAAAAAGAAGGAATAATTTATGGCGCCAAAAACGAATCGGCTTTATCGGAGACCAAAGACGCTTTGCGTTCTTTGGGGTATTCCAAAAAACAAGTGGATGAAGTTTTGTCTTTGGTTCCGTCATCCGCCAAAACAACGGAAGAAAAAATAAAATCGGCATTAAAAATCTTTGCTAAAAAATGAACGAGGTCATTAGAAAAATTAAATATTCTTTGTTTTCCGTTTATCACTGGCTGATGAGTTTTTTCGGGGCATTGTTTTACGGATTTCCTTCAAGAAAAATAAAAGTTATCGGCATTACCGGAACTAAGGGGAAATCGACAACTTTGGCGATTTTGTCCGATATTTTTGAAAAAGCCGGAATAAAAACCGCTTTCATATCTTCGGTGGATGTCAAAAAGGGAGATGATATAGAAAAAAACACAACCGGAAACAGCATGCCGGGGAGATTTTTTATCCAAAAATTTCTATCCGATTCGGCATTGAAAAAATGCCAAGTAGCTTTGGTGGAGGTTACTTCTCAAGGAGTCGCTCAGCATCGGCATCGTTTTATTTTTTGGGATGGAGCAGTTTTTTTGGATATCCATCCGGAGCACATCGAAGCCCATGGTTCTTTTGAAAATTATTTGCAGGCGAAGCTGTCTTTTTTTGATTATGCTTCTTCGAGGTTTGATTCAAAAATTCCTAAATTTTTTGTTAATACCGACGATAAATATGCGGAAAAGTTTGTCAAAGCTTCAAAAAATTTTCCGGTAATAAGATTTTCTCGAGATTCTTTGGATATTTTTAAAATAAAACTTCCTCAAGCGCTTTCGGCTGATTTTATGAAAACGAATGTTTCCGCTGCCGCCATGGTCGCGGAAAATTTCGGTGTTTCGGCGGAGGATATAAAATCTGCTATTGAAAACTTCCAAGGGGTCAAAGGAAGAATGGAGGTGGTGATAAAAAGTCGATTTACGGCAATTGTCGATTATGCCCACACTCCGGATTCTCTTGAGGCGGTTTACAATCACTTAAAAAATAAAAAACATAAAGAAAATCAACTGATTTGCGTTTTGGGTTCGGCGGGTGGAGGTAGGGATAAATGGAAGAGGTCAAAAATGGGAGAAATTGCGGCTTTGTATTGCGATAAAATAATTCTTACCAACGAGGACCCATATGACGAAAATCCGATAGATATCACCAATAAAATAAAATCCGGAGTTTTAAGTCAAAAGTTTTCGGAAAAAAACATCTTTGAAATATTGGATAGAAAAGAGGCCATAAAAAAAGCCGTCTCTTTGGCGGATAAAAACGATATTGTAATTTGCACGGGAAAAGGGTCTGAAGAGTTTATTCATATTAAAAACGGAGAAAAAATAAAATGGTCCGATAGAGAGGCGTTGCTGGGGGTGTTGGAGGAAAATAAATAATTTTTGATTTTTTATTTTTTTGTTCTATTATTGTCAATTATGCATTTCAATAAATTCAATTTAAAAAACGGACTTTCAGTGGTGGTTATTCCAATGAAAGAAAGTAAATCGGTTACCGTAGCTGTTTTGGTCCAAGCCGGTTCGGCGTATGAAACAAAAAACAATAATGGAATATCTCATTTTTTGGAGCATATGTGCTTTAAAGGCACCCCCCAAAGACCCACCCCATTTTTAATCTCTTCGGAATTTGAAAATTTAGGCGCTTCTTACAATGCCTTCACTTCAAGAGATTTAACCGGTTATTATGGCAAAGTTTCCTGTGATCATGCCGAACAAATAACCGATTTGATTTCCGATATGTATCTTAATCCTTTGTTTAAAGAAGAAGAGATTAAAAAAGAAAAAGGAGTAATAATAGAGGAAATTAATATGTATGAGGACCAACCAAGGTCAAAAGTTTCGCAAATGTTGGAAAAAATTATGTATGGCGACCAGCCTGCCGGGTGGGACGTTGCCGGACCGAAAGAGAACATCGTTAAAATGGACAAGTCCGACTTTTTGGATTACAGAAAAAAGCATTATGTCGCTTCCAAAACATTTTTGATATTTGCCGGAAATATTTCTTTGCAAAAAGCAAAAAAATTGGCTCTAAAATATTTTTCCGGCGTTCCAATCGGGGGAAAAATAAAGAGCCGACCAGTTTTGGATAAACAAGAAAAACCAAAAACAACATTTAAATTCAAGGAGCTTGACCAAACTCATTTTGCTCTGGCTTTTAAGGCGTTCCCCATTTTTGATTCAAGGAGATTTTCACTTGCTATTCTGGCGGATATTATTGGTGGCGGAATGAGTTCCAGATTGTTTCAGAAAGTGAGAGAGGAATTGGGAGCGGCTTATTATGTCGGCGCTTCACCCAGTCTTTATGCCACTCACGGATATTTGGAGATTTTTGCCGGTGTTAACCATAAAAAATCTCAAAAAGCGGTTGAGGCGATTATCCAAGCATTAAAAAAAGTCGTCTCAAAAGGGGTAACCGACGAAGAAATTTCAAGGGCAAAAGAGCACAATGTGGGCAATTTTATGCTTTCCTTGGAAACATCCAGCGACCTGGCTTTTTACTACGGAGAGCAGGAAATTGTCTTAGGTAAGTCCTCTCCTCCCGACCAAATTATAAAAAAGATAAAATCGGTAACAAAAGCCGATTTGGCTCGTTTAGCAAGGCAGATACTTCAAAATAAGAATCTTAATTTTTCGGTTATTGGTCCGTATAAATCGGACGAAAAATTCAAAAAAATTCTTTATTTATAACCAATTTTGAAGTAGAATAAAGATAAATGGAGAACCAATCATCGGGGATAAAATGGTCTTCCCTTTGGAAGATTTTGATTATGGCAATTTTTGCCCTGTTTTTGTATTACACCAGAAGCGTCTTAGAGATGATTTTGGTGGCGGTAATCGTCTCCTCGGCTCTTCATAGTCCGGTAACTTATTTGGAAAAGAAAAAAATCCCGCGAGTTTTGAGCGTTATGGCTATCTACTTGATTGGAATCGGAGTTTTATTTTTGCTTCTTTACACGATAGTGCCGGTAACTTTAATTCAATTTAAATATCTTTTGTCTCATTTTAATGACTTAAAAATTCCAGTCCTTGATTTTTTCAGTTCTTCGGGTGTGGTTTCTCAAGTTGATCAAGGAATTTCCAATATTATCAATGTCTTGTTTTATGGAGGGGGAAATTTGGCGGGAGTTTTTTCAAGTGTTTTGAATAATATTTTTTTCATTGCCGTTTCTTTGATTTTGGCGTTTTATTTGACGTTAAGCAGGGACGGAGTGGAGAGATTTATCCGTTCCGTGCTGCCGCTAAATAAAGAGGATTATGCCGTTAATCTTTATCTTAAAACCAGAAGAAAATTAGGGCGTTGGTTGTCGGGACAATTGATTCTGAGTTTTATTGTAGGTGGACTTACTTTCTTGGGGCTTATAATTTTGGGAGTTGATTATGCTCTGGTGCTGGCAATGATTGCCGCCGTGTTTGAATTGATTCCTTATGTTGGCCCGATAGCAGTTGGCGCCATAACGTTTTTGATTACTCTTCCCCAGTCATATTCAACCGCGTTGTTGGCGGTTTTGATTTTTTTCATTATTCAGCAATTAGAGGGCCATTTTTTGGTGCCATTTGTCATGAGCAAGGCTATTGGCACCGATCCGCTGATAATTGTTATCGCTATGCTGGCAGGAGCCGAAATTTCCGGAATTATCGGAGTTTTGTTGGCTGTCCCGGTAAGCATTATTTTTGAAGAGGTGATTGACGAGTGGTCGGTAAGAAAAAGGAGACCACAAGAATAATTTTCCAATAAATAAACAATGGATAAAAAATTTTATATAACTACCGCCATTGATTACGCCAATGGTGCTCCTCATATCGGTCATTCTCTTGAAAAAATACAAGCCGATGTTTTGGCGCGATACGCGAGAGCCAAGGGGCAGAAAGTTTTTTTTCTAACCGGTACCGACGAACACGGAACTAAAATTCAAAAAACCGCCTTTCAAAAAAATATCACTCCCAAAAAACTTGTTGACGCCAACAGCAAGAAGTTTAAGGACCTGAAAAAAATATTGAATCTTTCTTGGGATAAATTTATCAGAACTACCGACTCCAAAAACCACTGGCCGGGAGTGTTTAAAATTTGGGCGAAGATGGAAGAATCCGGCGATATTTATAAAAGAACTTATCGTGGACTTTATTGCTCCGGATGTGAATCTTTTAAAACCAGCGCCGATTTGGTTGACGGCAAATGTCCGCTTCACGATAAAGAGCCGGAATTGGTTGAAGAAAACAACTATTTTTTCAGATTGTCCGCTTATTCCAAAATTTTGAAGAAAAAAATAGAAGACAAAGAAATTGAAATCATTCCCCAGTGGAGAGCAAACGAGATCTTGTCTTTAATAGAAAACGGACTCGAAGACGTGAGTTTTTCTCGACCCAAAGATAAATTGTCTTGGGGGATCCCCGTTCCCGGAGACGAATCGCAAGTTATTTATGTCTGGGCGGACGCTTTAACAAATTATATTTCCGCTATCGGATATGGAAGAGACGAGGAAGAATTTTTAAAATGGTGGCCGGCCGATGTCCAGGTTATTGGGAAAGATATACTGAGATTTCATGCCGCTATTTGGCCGGCAATGTTGATTTCGGCAAAATTGCCATTACCCAAAAAAATCTTTGTTCACGGATTTATAAATGTTGAAGGACAAAAAATGTCCAAATCGGTTGGAAATATAATTTCCCCCAACGAAATTTTTGAAAAATACGGCTCCGATTCTCTCCGTTATTATTTTTTGAAAGAAATTTCTCCTTTTGAAGACGGAAGTTATTCTGAAGAAAAATTTATTGACCGCCATAATTCCGATTTGGCGCACGGGCTTGGAAATTTTTCGGCAAGAGTCGTGGGTATGGCAAGCAAGTTTCCAAATCCGATACGCAACGATTTTAAAGCGATTGATTTGGGGCTGGAACAAAGAATTAAAACGGTTCAAAAAAATGTTGATGATTTTTTGAATCAATTTAAATTTAACGACGCTCTTTCGGAAATTTGGTCGCTGATATCTTTTGGGGACGGTTATGTCAACGAAAAAAAGCCATGGAGCGCCGATATCCCAGAAGTAGAAAAAGAAAAAATTTTGTTTAATCTTCTGGTTTTATTAAACAGCGTTGGAGTAATGCTGGCTCCATTTTTGCCTGAGGCATCAAAGAATATAACCAAAAACATATCACTTAAAGGAAAATATGCGCAACTTGAGTCCATCCCCAAACTTTTTAATCTGATTGATAACGTTTCAATTCATATTTAATTTGGTATAATGTGATTAATGAAAAATGTATTGAGCAAATCGGCGGTTAAGGTGTTGATTTTTGCGGTGGGGATTATTTTTTTGGCCGTAGCGGTTTTTATTGGTTGGGTAAATTTTTACATTTATTTTGAAAATCAAAAAATAAACCAAGGCGAAGAGGCGCTTACTAAAGCGATAAATTCCGCTTATGAAAAACAAAAAGATTTAGACGTTGGAGGTAAAACTCCATATGAAACGCTTTATCGTTACACCGAATTGCTTCAAACCAATGCCGATAATTTGGCCAGCACTTATTTTGTAAAAGAAAAAAGACCCGTTGAGCTTCACCGAATGGATGGGGTTTCTTATCAAAAAAGATGGGATTATATCTGGCTACTTAAAGACGACCAGAAAATTTTAGAATCAAAAAATGTTTCAAGTTCAACTTTTGATGTTGTTATAAAAACTCCATTGCCGCTGTCTATGAAAAAAAATGTAAATGGCGTTTGGCAAATAGAATCAATTGATTATTCGTTTAAATAATCCACAAAACCAAAAAATCTATACAAAAAAATCCAAACAAAGTATAATAAATAAAACATATGAATATACAATCTTTATCTACCCCAACCCAAAAAATACATCATATCTTTTTTCAACAAAATAAGATGACCCCTCCTCTAAAAAGATCCAAGTTTACTTTGCCTCTACAATCCAACACAAGCTTCACTCTCATAGAGTTATTGGTAGTAATAGGTATCTTAGCCATTCTCACTGCCGCTGTAGTAATCATCCTTAACCCCGCAGAATATCTCAAACAAACCAGAGATGTCACCAGAATGAATGATCTTACCTCAATCAATCAAGCTTTATCCGTCTTAGAATCACAAGGAATAACTAACTTTGGACTGGCCAATACCGTCTATGTCTCAATTCCTGATACCACCTCTACCTGTGCTAACTTAGGTCTTCCTACTCTCCCTTCTAACTATTCATATCATTGTGTCTCCACC